>JBHEPM010000099.1:603-7687 GCA_046260295.1 Psychroflexus sp. | reverse complement strand
CAATCCTAGTTTTCTGTGGATTTGAATTTTGAGTGGTTGGGGTTGTTGGGTATATGCAGGATTGATTGTGTTTCAATCCTAGTTTTCTGTGGATTTGAATTTTGAGCGTGCCATTTCTTTATCTAATTTATACGAAGTTAAGTTTCAATCCTAGTTTTCTGTGGATTTGAATTTTGAGATGATCTGCCTTTTTGATATAAAATATGGAAACAAGTTTCAATCCTAGTTTTCTGTGGATTTGAATTTTGAGCAAAATTTCTTGATAAGTGAATCCGCATTTTAGCAGTTTCAATCCTAGTTTTCTGTGGATTTGAATTTTGAGCTGCAAGTTTTGATTTATGCTTATAAGCTTTAACAGGTTTCAATCCTAGTTTTCTGTGGATTTGAATTTTGAGTGCTCAATTTGCATTGTTAGACCCTAAAAGCGTTACGTTTCAATCCTAGTTTTCTGTGGATTTGAATTTTGAGAAAAATAAATTATATCTTACTGACACAAAGGGAAAGTTTCAATCCTAGTTTTCTGTGGATTTGAATTTTGAGTGGTTGGGGTTGTTGGGTATATGCAGGATTGAGTGTGTTTCAATCCTAGTTTTCTGTGGATTTGAATTTTGAGTCAGGTAAAAATGAGGAAGGGTCTGCTCTATCTGCGTTTCAATCCTAGTTTTCTGTGGATTTGAATTTTGAGTTCCATATCGCCTAGCTTTTCCAATCCTGTTTTCGCGTTTCAATCCTAGTTTTCTGTGGATTTGAATTTTGAGACTGATGCAACATTTGCATTTGCTTGTTCAAAATCTTGTTTCAATCCTAGTTTTCTGTGGATTTGAATTTTGAGAAAGTAATAAAAGTTGCAGTAAGATGTTTGTTGTGTTTCAATCCTAGTTTTCTGTGGATTTGAATTTTGAGTTGATAATCTTTTTCCAGATTGGACTGATGACGAAGGTTTCAATCCTAGTTTTCTGTGGATTTGAATTTTGAGTGGAGAAGGAGGTGCATCTAGTATTGCTAGATTGTGTTTCAATCCTAGTTTTCTGTGGATTTGAATTTTGAGAGCAGGATATAGCAAATACACAAATAAATTTCATCGTTTCAATCCTAGTTTTCTGTGGATTTGAATTTTGAGGCGATTTTTTGCTCAATTCCCGTTTTTACTGTACTCAAGCTTATGTTTTGATCTTTTAAAATCATATTTTTCAGTATGTCAAAGAACGTATTATTTAGCTTTTTTAGCATTTCTCCGTATTCTAAACTCCTCGTTATAATTGACATTGCCTCATATTTTCTAGTTGCTATAAATAAATTTCCATCCGGAAAATTTTATTTTATACAAATGTTCCTATAAGTGCAATTTAAACATCTTTTTTTATAACTGGTAGCTTTTGGAAACTTATTTTTGCTTACTATTTCAGTCATAGCAAGCATACTTTCTTGTATTTTTTCTTTGTCAGCTTTCGTTATTTTCACTTCTACAAGTTTGTGTTTACTACGTGTATATACTAAAAAGCCTTTATTTACTTTTGTTTTAAAATTCTCTTCAATCAGTACGGCGTAGCAATAAAATTGCTGTTTGTAGGTTTCATAAATCTTATCATTCCACTGTGCAAATTTATAATCTAATGGTGCAAAACTACCATCATTCAATTCTAAAACCTCATCTACTTTTCCCCGCAGTCCTTCTGTTCCGAGATATTGGTCTAAATATTTATCTTTAACGCCTATTTTCTTCCGTAAATAGTCCTTGTTGCGTTCTAATTTTTCATCATGAATTTCTCTTCCCCTTACCACTTTATAGAATTTATCTTCTTGTTGTGGAATTCGAAGTACATATTCAAAATAAGTATATCTTGGACAATATAAGTATTCGATGATTTGTGATGGGTAGTAGCTAAGCATCAGAAAAACAGGGATTTAATTTCATCGGTTACCAATTTATCATCAAAGGCTTGACCAAGCATACTACATTCTTTGAGTTGTTCTTTATTCATTCTAAAAATATAAACTTTGTCGGTGTCTTCATTGATTACTTTTTCTATTTGAAGCTCCAAGCTGTCTTTTTCATTAGCATTCATCGTTCCTAAAAAACAAGAATATTGCACGCGATATAATCCCGCTTTTAGGCAAGCTTTAGATACAAAATTCCTGGCTCCATCATTTTTAATATCGTATAAAACCCAAATGATCATTTTTCTTTGATTTTCAATTTTCAATATTAGAATGTTAGAATGTTTTTCACTTAACCATTCATTCAGTCATTTTTTTTCATTCAGCCATTCATTCATTCATTCATTCATTCAGCCATTCATTCATTTTTTTTCATTCAACCATTCCTTCATTTAGCCGTTCCTTTTCAACCTTGCTCTCATAGTTTGATTAGTTTTTGAAATTATTCCTAGCAATTCTAAATATTCTTTATGAAGTCTTTTTATCTCAATAGATTCTTTGGCAAAGATTTCTTCAAGCACTTCTAACCAAAACACGGTTTCATCAGCTTCTTCTTCAGTAATTTTCATTTTTGAATACAAAGCTTTATCAGAAATTGCACGGCTTGCCGCTCTATAATTGGCTGCTACAGAAGAGCTGCTTTTTACAATTTGATAAGTGATGACTTGTAAATCTTTAGTTTTATCGAATTTTCTAGTCAAATAAATCACTTCTATTGCTGCCCTTTTGCTACGAAGTTTTACTTTTTCTATAAATTCAATTTTGCTAAGATTTTTCATTTTAATTGGTTATTTTGTCTCTCTGTTATTTTCAATGTATCAATGTTAGAATGTTAGAATGTTTCAATGTGTTCACTTAACCATTCAGCCATTCTTCCATTCAGTCATTCATTTCCCCATTCTGCCATTCTCTCTCCCATTCAGCCATTTTTCATTCATTCTCCCATTCAGACATTCTTTCATTCATTCTCCCCATTCAGACATTCTTTCATTCTCTCATTCACTTCACTCAATCAGCGAATTCGCAAAACGATGGGCTTCTAGTTGCATGGCATTCATTCTGGTTTGGAGCCTGCCTTTGTATTTAATTTTATCGCTGTCTATGTAATCTAAAAACGGACTTACAAAAAAAGCTTTTCCTTCTTCATTTAGTGAAATTCCGCCTTTGAAAGTTTCAAAATAGCTTTTGTTGATTTTCTTACCTGTGAATAACCGAAATATAAATCGCTCTGCGTGAATCCGAAAAGGTTCGATGTAATCGTAAACCAAGCTTTTGGAATTGTAATCGTCTCTGTGCATAAAACCAATGTATGGATCAAGTCCGCTTAGCATCAAGGCGCGTTCTGTTCTGCTATAGAGAATCCCATAAGCATAATTGAGCATGGCGTTGAATTCATCTTTAGCAGGTCTAAAACTTCTTCCTTTAAAGGCGAAATCTTTAGGCATGCATTTGGAAAGCAAATCAAAATAATGCCGTCCGGCTGAACCTTCCCAACCTCTAAACGATTCTGCTATTTCGTTGACGTTTGCCGCTTCTTTGTCTTGTATTTTTTGACGAAAACTCAAAATCTGTTCTATGGCTTCATCCAATTCAGGTTGTAATTTCTTACGGTGCTTTTTCAAATCTTGTAAAAAGTCTGCTTGGTTTTCTAGCTTTTCTGTTAACCAAGTTTTAATCCATTTTAAACCGACTTCATCCATGGAAGCTTTGAGTTGTCGTTTTCTGATTTTGGTTGTGCTTCCCAATTTACTGTGCCAAAAACGACCCATTGGGTGGCCGTTGTTTTCAACAATGACAATATCTATATTGTGTTTTAAAGCTAAAGCAATGGCGTCTGTCGATAATGCTGCGCCTTTTGAAATGACAAATGAAGTGATTTTATGGGCGGCGATGTGATTGACTTTTACTGGCTTGCTTTTATCTTCACGAACCTTAATTTCAAACATTTCGTCTTTGACGTGCAGATAGGTTCCGTAGGTGTTGATGAAGATTTGCATTTTTTTATATTTTCATGTTTCAATGTTAGAATGGTAGATTGTTTCAATGTTAGAATGTTCTTCACTCACTCATTCAGTCGTTCAGCCATTCATTCCTCATTCAGTCATTTTTTTCATTTACCCATTCATTCATCAAACCGTCTTAGGGTGCTCCCAAGATTTAGCCTTTTCAATAAGCTCATCTTTATAATTTTCCCAGTTATATAAAGTTTCTGGGTGGAAATCTGCTCCATTAGGCCATTCTATGGTTTGAATTTCTTGATTGACTCTAATCCTTTTAAAAAGCTCTGGATTTCTAAGAGATTCAAAATATGCTCCATAAAGTATAGGCTCAAGGTCAATGGTTTTTATCGTATTATCATTAAAAGTTACTTTGATTTGGTAAGGTGTCAATGCTTCTGCTTTTGTGATTTTAATTTCAGTATATTTCATAGTGTTTATTTTAAAGGTTCTATAGAAAAAACTTTTGCACCACTTTGTGAAAGTTCCCAATTGTCTCTTAGTTCATTTAAATGCATTTCTGCCCAAGCTAACACCAGTCTTTCTTGTTTTCTCGGAAGTTGACCAGCAATCACTTCAACTTCACCATCAATCGATACTGAAATATTACTTCCTTGATAATAAGCATGAAAATGAGGCCTATTATGCTGACTAATTGCTTCATTATACATTCGAATTATTATACCATAAAATCTGGATAGCTCAGGCATAAAGTTTGATTAACAAGTTAAAGATAAGAAAATTTAAGGATTTAGAGTTAGAATGTTTCAATGGTAGAATGTTTCAATGGTAGAATGTTTTTCAATCAACCATTTAGTCATTTTTTATCCACACATTCTTTCATTCAGTCATTTTTTTCATTCAGTTACTCAGCCATTTAACCCATTCTTTTCAATCGATCCAAAACCCCTTGCGACTGACTTCCCTAGACCAATATCATCTGGTAAATTCGCATTGACAACAAAACTTCCGGTAAACGCTAGCATAGTTTTGTCTTTGAATTTGGTTTGTTTTTGTTCTACATCGAGTTTTGCCATTAGGCGCTGACTCTTTTCTAGTTCTACGCCTGTGTTTCTAAAAAAACTCAGCACATGTCCAACTAAAATACTTCTTAACATATCGTCTTTTTCTGCTTCATCTTGTAACTGGTTAAATTTCTGATAATTTTTTTGATTGAGCGCTAACCATAAGGTTTCAAATTTATACTCATGCAATTGTTCAGAAAAACCAATTTTAATAGTTGAACTGCTAATGTTTTTAGACTGAATAGGATATGTTTTGCCGTCAATATTTAACTCTTTGATTTTTAAAAAAAGTTGGGTCAACAATTGGCTTCCTTCATTGATTCCTACTAACATCGGTGTTTTATCAATTACTTTATACTGAACCAAAGGATAACGATATCGCAAGCTTCCATCCTCGTAATGATTACTCAACAAAGGCGAATGTTCTTTAAATAAGCTCCCAAAATAACCACGTAATTTGTGTGCGTCTCTGGTTTTGAGTTCTATTTCTGGGAACTGAACTTTACAGATTTGGAGGTTTTCGGTTGAGGTTTGTGGCATGTATTCCTTTTTTTATTGGATGTGTTTACTTTTTAATGTTTCAATGTTAGAGTATTTGAATGATAGAATGTTTTTTAATTAAGCATTCATTCATTTGGTCATTCACACATTTAATCATTTTATTATTCTTTCATTTTTCTATTCAACCATTAAGTCATAATTAAGTTTTGCAAATCAACATCTCTGTTCTCTTTGCCATGCAACAGGGTCTGGGATCGATTTGAATAAATCTCCTCTTGATGCAGCTTCTTTCATCAATTTATGCAGATTTTCGGCATTTGTCTTTTCTTGCATTTTTTCTTTTTTTAAAGGCTTATTAATTTTTAAACCCAAACGCTTTGCTAAGGTTTCTAGTTGTTCCAATAGTTTTCTATCCTTTCCTGAAATGGTGATTTCCATGGTGTTTTGTTTTTTCATTTAAATATAAGGAATTTAATGAGATTGATTTTTAGAAAATTTGAATGTTAGAAGGTGAAAGCTGTAAGGTTAGAATGACAGAATGTTGGAATGTTAAAATGTTAGAACATTAATTCCCTCAAAAATATATCCTTCGTTGTTTTTTGTAAAATCTGGATTACAATTATAAATAGGTTTTTCTTGACTATCAATGTCTATATAATAAAAACCAAAAATTGGCTCAAAAGGAAGCCCAATATCTTCTTTGTCGTAGGGAATATTGATATTCAATACGTAATCATAGAACTCCGCTTTAATTGATGCAAAAGCTTTTTTCTTTTCAAAAATATCTAATTCCTCATCTTGTTTGATTTCCAAAAATCTTCTCCACACTTCTTTTGCGTTTTCATTCAGGCCAACAAAAATGGATTCTGCTTTTGTATCTTCAATGAGCTGAAAATCCCCAGTTTCTTCAAAATTTAAAGCTAATAAGCTTTTGAGGTATTTGTTTTCAGAATACACAGAAAGATCATTCACTTGCTCAAAATATTTCTGTATTAATTGCAGATATTCCTTTTCATCAATAGTGTCATAATCCTTCAAAACATTCTCTGTTTTCTTTATCAAATCAGCACCATAGATAAATCCAGTTACTTTTTCTAATTCTTCAATTTTATAAAGATAAACTTCACTTACTTCTTCCTTTTCATCATACCTATTGGCTCTTCCTGCCGCTTGAATAATAGAATCTAATGGAGCGAGAGCCCTAAAAACTGTATCAACTGAAATGTCAACGCCTGCTTCTACCAGTTGCGTACTTACAATTATTTGCCGTTTACCATTTTTATCTGACTTTATTTTATCAATGATTCTTTTTCTTTCAAAAGGTGTAATTAAGGTAGTTAAATAAATTATCTCATTATTATCATCAAAACTTTTATAAATATTCCGATACGTTTCTAGTGTTGTCTTTTTTGTATTCAAAATAATTAAAACATCCTTCTTGGGGTTTTCAAAACTATAATTGATAATAGTTTCTGTGAAATTATTTAGCGAAACAGATTCTTTTGTTTTGTTTATAAGTTTGGTTCGGTTGAAATGACTGAAATACTTTTGATGATTTTCCACCAATTCAGTGATTTCTTCTTCTGGTTTAAAAATTAGAGGTTGTGTGGCAGACATTAAAAT
>JBHEPM010000099.1:0-593 GCA_046260295.1 Psychroflexus sp. | reverse complement strand
CATTAAAATGATATAACAGTTCAAATGTTCTGCTATAGAGAAAAAAGCCTGACGGATAACTTCCCAAAGAGGATGTGGGATTTGTTGAACTTCATCTAAAATAATCACGGAATTAGATAAGGCAGAAAATTTAAGTAGTTTGGTTTTGTTGTTGGTAATCAGGCATTCTAATAGCTGTACAAATGTTGTCACTACCACAGAACTCTGCCAGGTTTCTATTAAATATTGACTTTCATCCGAATCACGAACAGCATCTTCACTTTCTTTGTATTTGGGTTCAGCTAAATGATGATGTTTTAAAAGCAATGAGTTATCAGGATCATTGAATACCTCCCGATATACTTCATAATTCTGATCGATAATGCTGGTAAACGGAATAGCAATTATTATTTTTCCTTCCTTTTGGTTTGCTAATTTCTTTAATTTCAATGAAGCTCCAAGGGATGTGAGTGTTTTTCCCAAACCCGTAGGTAATGTAATGGAATAAAAATGATTGGAAGCTTCAAACTTATTTTCTAAAGATTTTAAGACAGAAAAATATGCTTCATTTTTAAGATTATTTATAGTCGTTGATGACTTATTAAACCCTTTAT
>JBHEPM010000098.1:0-8086 GCA_046260295.1 Psychroflexus sp. | reverse complement strand
GCATTAATCGATGAAGTGAGCGCCACGATTATTCTTCAGAATTATTTGTATTGAAAATACTTTCAGAAGTTTGAAAAAAAATCAAAATTCAGCCTAAAAGAAATAAAACCCGTATTTTTGCCAACTGAATTTTACGACTTGTAGATTGACTTCAAAAAAAAATGAAGATATGATTTTACCAATTGTCGCTTATGGCGATCCTGTTTTAAAGAAAAAAGCTAAAGAAATTTCTGAAGAATATCCAAATCTTCAACCATTGATAGAAAACATGTTTGAAACCATGTACAATGCCAATGGTGTTGGTTTGGCAGCCCCACAAATTGGTCTGCCAATTCGTTTGTTTATCGTTGACGCCAAACCATTTGCTGAAGATGAAAATTTAACTGAAGAAGAAATCAAAAGCTTGAAAGATTTCAAGAAAGTATTCATAAATCCTGTAATTACTTCAGAAGAAGGCGTGGATTGGGATTTTAACGAAGGTTGTTTGAGTATTCCAAATATCAACGAGGATATTTTCAGGAAACCGAATATTGAAATAGAGTATTACGACGAAAATTTCAAAAAACACAACACAGAACTTTCTGGCTTGGCGGCGCGTGTTGTTCAACATGAATACGACCATATAGAAGGTGTTTTGTTTACCGATCGAATTTCAAGTTTGAAGAAAAGACTCATCAAAAGTAAACTGACCAATATTTCCAAAGGGAAAGTGGATGTTGGCTATAAAATGAAATTCCCTTTAGCTAAAAAAGTTCGCTAAAAACTTTTGTAAAAATAAACTGAGGTTGCATATTTGCGAGCAAAAAAAGAAACATGAAATTAGACAAAATATTATCGATTTCTGGGAAACCAGGATTATTTGAATTGAGAGCGCAAACCAGAGGCGGTTTCATTGCAGAATCGCTTATAGATGGTAAAAAAATGCCAGTAAGTATGCAAAATAACGTGAGTATTCTTAGTGAAATCGCTATTTATACTTACTCAGAAGAACTCCCGTTGAGAGTTGTGATGCAAAAGATTTACGACAAAGAAGATGGCAAACAATCCATAGATCATAAATCTTCTAAAGAAAAATTGACGTCTTATTTTGAAGAAATTTTACCAGATTACGACCAAGATCGCGTGTATCCAAGTGATATTAAAAAAGTGGTGCAATGGTACAATCTGTTGATTTCAAAAGACATCACAGATTTCTCTGATCCAAAAGCAGATGAAAATGAAGAAAAGTCTTCGGAAAAAGAATAAAATTAAGTTTCAATAGAAAATATGAAAACTCCAAAGCATTTTGTTTTGGAGTTTTTTAGTTTAAAATTTGTAGTTTTATTAAAATTCTAAATTATGCAAAACAGAGAACATCAACTTCAAGCTTTTGGTCGATTATTAGATATCATGGACGAATTACGTGAAAAATGTCCTTGGGATCGAAAACAAACTATGGAAAGTCTACGGAATCTTACCATTGAAGAAGTTTACGAATTGGGCGATGCCATTTTGGATAATGATTTAGAAGAAGTCAAAAAGGAACTCGGTGACGTGTTGTTGCATATAGTGTTTTATTCAAAAATTGGTAGCGAAAAACAAAGTTTTGATATAGCGGACGTCATCAATCAATTGTGTGAAAAACTCATTAATCGACACCCGCATATTTATGGCGATGTAGAAGCTGAAGATGAAGCAGCGGTGAAAAAGAACTGGGAAAACTTAAAATTAAAAGAAGGCAACAAAAGTGTTCTGGGCGGTGTGCCAAAATCACTTCCAGCGATGGTCAAAGCCAGCCGAATTCAGGATAAAGTTGCTGGCGTTGGATTCGATTGGGAACATCCAGAGCAGGTTTTTGAAAAAGTAAAAGAAGAATTAGCCGAATTGCAAACCGAAGTAAAAAATAAGGACCAAGATAAAATGGAAGATGAGTTTGGTGATGTTTTATTTTCGATGATCAATTATGCACGTTTCTTGAATATAGATCCAGAAAATGCTTTGGAACGCACTAACAAAAAATTCATGTTTAGATTTCAACATGTTGAAAGTCAGTCAAAAAAGAACAATTTGAAATTATCTAAAATGAGTTTAGAAGAGATGGATGTGTTTTGGAATGAGGCCAAAAAGCTTTAAATTTATTCTAAATTTTGATATTTTTAGTTAAAAACTCTTACTAAATCTATCATATTTTTTTATTTCGATAAAAAACCTATATAATTGTCCCATATAATAAAAACAATAAAACAAAGACAATGAAAAAATCAATTTTAACGGTAGGAATCTTTCTATTTGGAATGTTTGCAACTGTTGCCCAAACAGAAAGTAAAGTCAGTGATGCTGATTTAGAGAAATTTGCTGATGCGTACATGGCTTTACAACAAGACAATCAACAAGTTCAACAAAAAATGGTAACTGCTATTGAAGGCGAAGGTTTATCTGCTGAAAGATTTAACGAAATTCACCAAGCTTCTATGGATCCAAACTCCGAATCTGATGCTTCTGCTGAAGAAAAAAAACAACACGAAGCAGCTTTAGCTCAAGTTGAAAAAATTCAAGAAGGGAATCAGAAGAAGATGGAGAAAAAGATTAAAGAGAAAGGCTTGACTATGGAAAAGTACGAAGCAATTGGAGCGAAACTACAACAAGACCCAGAAATGCAACAGAAACTTCAAGCCATGATGATGAAAAAGCAAGGTGGTGGACAACAACAAGGACAAATGCAAAGAGGTCAGCCACAAGGTAGATAATTTCTTGTAATTTAGACATAAAGAAAGTCAGCAATTAAATTTGCTGACTTTTTTTATGTCTTGAATTCAAGTATTTCATAAATGATACCAATTTGAATATGAAATGCCGTCAAGAAAACAAAATTTATTTTTTCTTACAGGACTCTCATGAAACTTCTGGAGAAATCATGAACAAGGAAATAGCTCCTAAGTCTCGGAGGTAGAATAAATGCCTTTAATAGCGTTATTTGATGTTCAAATTGTATAAGGATACAAAGTGCAAAGTTTCCTATAAAATATTTAAGATAGATAAAAAATAGATTGCCTAAAATTCAAAACCGATTTAGAATTATCTAAATCGGTTTTGAAAATGTCTTTTGTGAAACAATACTATTTCTTTATTAATTTCTTGACTTCAGATATCCCATTCTGATTTATTTTAAATAAATATACACCAGATTTCAATTCAGAAATATTCAAGTTAAGCGCTTTGTTATCAGAATACTTTGTAAGCAATTTTTGCCCATTAATATTAAAAACTTCAATTTTTCTTTCGGCAGCTTGGTCAAAAACTAAATTTACTGAGTTTTGACGGTTTGGATTTGGAAATAATTTAAAGTTTACTTTTTCAAAAGCCGTAGAAGAGATTGCATTGTAGCCTTCTACCACAACATTATCTACAGTCCATCTTGTTGCATCTTCGCCGTTTGTTGTATCGTATCTGAAAGCCAAATAAGCATTTCCAGGAATATCAGAAATATCTACATTTTCAAAAGTGTATTCAACTTCGCTATCGCTTCCGTCAGGATGTTGAGGAATCGATACGTTCGGCACACTTGTCCAAGTGAAATTTGATGGATTGTCACTACCATCATAATCTGTAGAATACAATAAATCTAAAGTACTATTTCCATAAGTTGCCACAGTATAAAAACTGATTTCTGCGTTTTCGAATTGAGAAAAGTTTAATGGAAAAGCTGAAATCAACCAATCTAAACTTGGCACTTGGCCATCACTGAAACTATTCATTTGGTAAGCTCCAGTGTTGTTTTCACCAAAATTGGTCGTACATTCCCAGTCAATATCGCTAAGTTCACTGATGGCAACAAAATTTTCATCAACATTATCACAATTTTCAAAATCTTCTTCAAGTAAATAGTTTGGTGCTTCAGTAGTTGTGACTTCTAAATTTTCACTTGGATCTGAGATATTTCCAGCTGCATCTATAGCATAAACTCTGTAATTGTATAGTGTTTCCGGATTTAAATCAATCACATTAAAACTCAATTCATCACCAGAAACTTCACCAATTATAACATTGTCTTGTTCAATTTCATATGCGTTAACCGCCATATTATCTGTGGCAGCGTTCCAAGTTAATGTGAAACTATTGCTTTCCACATTATTTGCTACTAAATTTGTCGGTGGCGTTGGCGCTTCTGTATCCGGATCTGGATTCCAAATCATGTCAACATATTCCGGATGATCAATGAGTGGATTTCTGTTGCCTTGAAAGTTGAAACCGTTTTCATTTCTGTCGATTTCTTTTTGGCTGACAGGATCAGCGATATGCCAGCTGATGAGTAAATCAATATACCATTGGTCGAAAAATTGTTCGCTGTCATTCGCTAAAACATCGTTGTCATCCCAACCTGAGCTGAATTCATTTTCATATCGAATCGCGAAATATAGAACTGATCTTGCAATATCACCTTTGAATTCATCAATCGGTTCGAAAACTGTTCCTGAATAGCCCGGAAACGTATTTGAACCACGTTTTGAACCATTGGTCGAAGTATAATCTACGTTGCCATCAACTTCACCAAAAGGGAAACTGCCACGAGCACCATTTACAGAGCCATCGGTAGGAATGACATGAAAATAATCATTCTTCATTGGCGAGGCAGAGTTGAAAGTAGATTGTGGCACTAAGTGTTCACGATTATAACAAACGCCTTCTCCATTATAATTTCCACATTGATTGCTGAAATGGTTGTAGTTATAACTATCGCCGCTATTGGGTTGCTCAGAATACATGTCTAAAACCGTTCCATCTTCTTCATAATAATTATCTGTATCACCGCTGAAATCTCCATCATAGGCTGTATACAAAGCATCGTAACCTTGGTCTTGATGAAAAGGAAAACCATCATTGTCATCAATATCGTCAATGATAAGATTGAGTGCAGATTTTAATTCTGAACCAGTCAATCCATCTGCAGTATCATAATAACCAGTTGGTGCTTGGGCAGATAGTTGTAATGTAAAAATAAATGCCATTGTGGCAAGAATTGTAGAGGTAAATTTCATTAGAATTATTGTTTTGAATTTGATAGTACAGCGTAATAAAACCCATCGTAACCTGATTTATGAGCCAGAATTTTTTCGTCTTGTTCTAGTTTGAAGCCTTCCCCTTCTGCTGTAAGAAGGAATTTTTGAATTTGTTCTTGATTTTCAGAAGGAAGTATGGAGCAAGTGACGTAAACTAATTTTCCGCCAGGTTTCACCATTTTGCTATATTCTTTCAGAATAACTGCTTGTGTTTGTTTGATTTCTTCTAAAAATTCAGGGCTGAGTTTCCATTTTGCATCTGGATTTCTCCTTAAAACGCCAAGTCCGGAACATGGTGCATCTATCAACACGCGGTCTGCAGAATGATTCAGTTTTTTAATCACTTTTGTAGAATCGATTTCTCGTGTTTCTATGTTATGAGCACCGGCGCGTTTTGCCCTGCGTTTAAGTTCTTTCAATTTGTTAGCATAAATATCCATGGCAATCACTTGACCTTTATTCTCTAGCAAAGCTGAAATGTGTAAACTTTTGCCACCTGCACCGGCGCAAGCATCAATTACTCGCATGCCAGATTTCAAATCCAAGATGTGTGCTATTTTTTGAGAGGAAGCATCTTGAACTTCAAAAAATCCTTTTTTGAAAGCTTCAGTTTTAAAAACATCAGCGCGTTCATACAACTCCAATGCTTCTGGGTAGTCTTTTAGCGTTTTGGTGGCTATAAACTCTTCGTCCAGAATTTGTTGCAGTTTTTTGGGTGTCGTTTTATGTGTGTTCGTTCTTAAAACAACTTTGGCTTGCTCGTTAAGGGCGGCAATTTCTTTGTCCCAAAGTTTGCCCAATTCTTTATTTCCAAGATCATCTAACCAGTCTGGAATAGATTCCCTGTATTTTGTAATTTTCGATAACTCGTCAAAGCGTCCTTTGATGCGGCGCGTTGGCGTGTCTTCAAATTGTTTCCAGTCTGGAATTTCGATTCCTTTTAGTGTAGCCCAAACGGTGAAAAGTCTAAATAAATTTGGTCTGGAATATGGCGGTTTTACATCTGCAATTTCTTCGTAAAGTCGCTTCCATCTTACAATGTCGTAAGTTGTTTCCGCAATAAAACCACGATCTCTGGCACCCCAGCGTTTGTCGCGTTTTAGTGTTTTTGAGATTTCTTTATCAGCGTATTTATCTTCATTGAAAATTAAATGAAGCGTGTCAATAACCGCAAAAACTAAATTTCTGTGTAAGCGCATGATTTTTATTTAATCTGCAAAAGTAAAGATTTAGTTCTTAGAAGACTTGTCAGATTGGTATTGTTTTAAAAGTTTTTTATGAAAATCATATTCAGCTTTTTTTAGCATCATGATTTGCTTGGGAGAAATAACCGTTTTCAGCTCTTTGATAAAATCTTCTCGGTAATCTACGCGTTGTTGTTTGTACGCCATGTAGTCTTCTAGTAAATCTTCAGCTTCAGAATCGCTAAGAGATTTTATGCTTTTTAATCTGGATTTGATGTTTTTCCACTTGTTTTCTTTCATCTCGTTGTACAACTTATCATGTTTGTTGTAAACCGGCCAAAACCGTTTGGCTTCTTTCGAGGTCAAGTTCAACTCATCGGTGAAAAACGCAATTTTCAGCTGTTCAATTTTTTGACCATCTTCTTGGGCATAATTTGTAACACCAATGAAAAAAAGTATAGCAAATAATGTTATTTTCATGACTTAATCATTGTTTAATTCGTTGTCTTCCAAATGCTCATCAAGATAATTTAAAATATCTTGATCTTTTAAATTTACGATATTCTCATTTATTAAGTAATTAAAATCAGAAGTTTCTTTAAAATCGATAAAATCTTCAGGATTTTCTATATTGTGTTCAATATAATCTTCAATCAACTCATTGTCCAAATCTGTAAATTCCAAATTGTTTTTTGCTTGGCTGATGCTGTCAATGTACAATGTGCCAAGTAATCCAAAGCCGATAATACATGCGGCAGAAATCCACTTCAGCCATGGTGTCATTTGGATGACACGGGGCTGTTTTTTGCTAGAATCTTCTGGCAATTCCAGATCGAAGTTTTCAAAATAATCTTGTGGAACTTTAAAACCACTGGAGATTTTATCTTCTTCAAATCCGTTATCTTTCTGTTCTAAAAAACGAGATTCCAAGTCATCAAAATAGCCTTTAGGAATTTTGAATCCTGACTTGATACCAGATATGTTTGCCTTATTTTTCATTTTATTTTAGACATTAAAATGGCCTAAAGGTTTAATCATTTTTTAAAAAATTCTCTACTTTTTTCCTAGCGTGGTGATAGTTGGATTTTAAAGCACCAACGCTGGATTCCAGAATTTCTGACATGTCTTCGTAAGATAAATCTTCAAAATAGCGCATGTTAAACACTTTTTTTTGTTGATCTGGTAAGGTTTCAATGGCTTTTTGAAGTTCAATCTGAATTTTGTCACTTTCAAAGTAAACATCACCTTGAAGTGAATCTAGCAAATAATCTTGAAATTCTTGGTCAGAAATTTTAAGCCTTTTCGCTTTTTTATTCAGAAATGTAATGGATTCATTCGTGCCAATGCGGTACATCCAACTGAATAACTTGCTGTCGCCTTTAAATTTACCTATATTTTTATAAACTTTCAAAAACGTGTTTTGAAGCACATCATCAGCATCTTCATGGGTTTTTACAATATTCCGGATATGCCAATATAACCTGACTTTGTGTTCAGAAATAAGCGCACGGAAAGCCTCATCTTGATTGGTGCCGTTTTGTAAATTTCTTATGATGTCTTCTTCTTCCAAATTATCTGCGGTTTACTCAAACGACTGCATTTCTACCAAATTTCTGTAAGTTCCGTTTTTGTTGATTAATTCGTTGTGTTTGCCTTGTTCTACAATTTCACCTCGGTGCATGACAATAATGGTGTCTGCATTTTTGATGGTAGAAAGTCGATGTGCAATCACAATTGAAGTTCGGTTTTTCATCATATTTTCCAAGGCATCTTGCACCAATTTTTCGCTTTCTGTATCCAAAGCTGAGGTGGCTTCATCTAAAATCAAAATGGGTGGATTCTTTAAGAAGACGCGTGCGATGGCGA
>JBHEPM010000097.1:0-8152 GCA_046260295.1 Psychroflexus sp. | reverse complement strand
GTGTTGAGGATCCAGTTTTAGACATTGCAAAAGGATTGGAAAAAGAAGCTTTAGAAGACGACTATTTCGTAAAAAGAAAATTATATCCTAATGTGGATTTCTATTCTGGAATTATATATAGAGCACTCGGAGTTCCTACAAATATGTTTACAGTTATGTTTGCTTTAGGAAGATTACCAGGTTGGATTGCACAATGGAGAGAGATGAGATTGAAAAAAGAACCAATAGGTCGTCCTCGTCAAATTTATACAGGCGAAAATCTAAGAGAAATGAAAGATATAAATAACAGATAATATTAAATTGCTATGAAAAAGTTATTAGGATTATTAATGATTTCTGCTTTTATCGCTGTAGGATGTGGTGGTAACGATAAGAAATCTGAAGACAAAAAAGATAGTATCAAGTTGAAATCTGCTGAACCTGAAAAAGAAACTGAAGAAAAACAAGAAGGTGTTTCTGAAGTTTACTTAACTGGAAATGACAAGATGAAATACAACAAAACTGAAATCCGAGTTAATGCCGGAGATGAAGTTGTATTGACTTTTGAACATGTCGGTGAAATGTCAGTTGAAACAATGGGGCATAATTTTGTCTTATTGAAAGAAGGCACGGATGTCCAAAAATTTGGCGAAAAAGCTGTTGAAGCGAAAGATAACAATTATATCCCTGAAGATACAGACGTTGTAATTGTTCACACAGAAATGATTGGTGGTGGAGAAAAAACCGAAATCACTTTCCAAGCACCAGAAAAAGGTAAATATGATTTTGTTTGCAGTTTCCCTGGACATTTAGCTTTGATGAGAGGCGTTTTTGTTGTTGAATAAAAAATTTTAAAACAAAATAGAAAACCTGATATTCAATTAAAAATATCAGGTTTTTTTATGCTCAAAAATCATGATTAAGCTATTGCTGAAATACTTTCAGCTTTGACTTTTCGGTCTACTTTTTTTAGCAAACCTTGTAAAACTTTGCCTGGACCAACTTCTGTAAAATCATCAGCGCCATCCGCCAACATTTGTTGCATAGTTTGCGTCCATTTTACTGGAGCAGTTAATTGTGCCATCAAATTTTTCTTTATTTCATTTGGATCGGAAACAGCCGTTGTGCTGACATTTTGATAAATCGGGCATTTTGGCTGATTGAATGTAGTTTCATCAATGGCTTTTGCCAATTCTTCGCGGGCAGGTTCCATTAAAGGAGAATGAAAAGCACCGCCAACTGGCAATAACATGGCGCGTTTTGCGCCTTTTTCTTTAAGAACTTCACAAGCTTTTTCAACAGCTTCATTGCTGCCAGAAATCACCAATTGTCCTGGACAATTATAGTTGGCTGGCACGACAACACCATCAATATTTTTGCAAACATTTTCAACGACTTCATCTTCCAAACCAAGCACAGCAGCCATAGTTGAAGGATTGATTTCACAAGCCTTTTGCATAGCTAAAGCACGTTGGTGAACCAACCTCAAAGCGTCTTCAAAATCTAAAGTGCCATTGGCAACCAAGGCAGAAAATTCGCCAAGCGAATGTCCCGCAACCATATCTGGTTTAAAATCTTCACCTAAGATTTTGCTTAAAATTACAGAGTGAAGGAAAATTGCGGGTTGAGTTACTTTAGTTTGTTTTAAATCTTCAGCAGAACCTTCAAACATTATTTTAGTTATGTCGAAACCTAAAATTTCATTGGCTTGATGAAATAAACGTTTGGCTTCTTCAGAATTATTGTATAAATCTGCACCCATTCCTGAAAATTGAGCGCCTTGTCCTGGAAATAAATAGGCTTTCATATTTGTGTTTTCTAAATTTAAGTGCAAATATACTAAATTGAATATTTCAGCTTTTGCAGTTTGGAAAATTCACAATTCAAACAAATAGAAATATTTAACAAGTGTCAACTTTATTTCTACAATTTTTTATCCTTATATTTGCAGTATGATTTTTAATACAAAAAATACTTGGTGGTGGTCAAAATTACGTCGAATATCGTGATTTAGAATCCTCCTATGCTATATTTCATAAAGGCTTGTCTATCACGACAAGCCTTTTTTTATTTTTAAAAACCAAATAACATAACAATGCCATACCAACTAAAAACGACTTTTGAACAAGTGATTGCCGACACATTCACGCCTGTTTCAGCTTATTTGAAAATCAGGGACAAATACCCGAATTCACTCTTGTTGGAAAGTAGTGATTATCACACCAACGACAATAGTTTTTCTTATATCTGTTGCAATCCAATGGCGCATTTTAAAGTTGAAAATGAAACTATTGAAAAGAAATATCCAGACGAAAGTTTTCAGAAAATCAAGATTGAAAATGACATTAAAATCACAAATGAATTGCAAAATTTCTTGTCAGATTTTGAACTTGAAAATACAGATTTTAAGTTTCTGACCAATGGTTTGTTTGGGTTCACCAGTTATGACGCCGTTCGTTATTTTGAAAATTTAAATATCGACAAAAGTCAAGCAGAATTAGGCTTGCCAGATATTTTGTATATGGTATTTCAAAATATCATCGTCATTAATCATTTCAAAAATGAAGCTTATATTTTCGATCATAGTTTCAATACCCAAAACCGAATTCCTGAAATTTTAGCACTTCTAAAAAATCAAAATTTCACGGAATATGATTTTGAATTGGATGGCGATGAAAAATCCAATATGAACGACAAAGATTTCATGGAAAATGTTCAAAAAGCAAAAACGCATTGTCAACGCGGCGATGTTTTTCAAATGGTGATGTCCAGACGATTTTCTCAGAAATTTAAGGGCGATGAATTCAACGTATATCGAAAATTGAGAAGCATCAATCCGAGTCCATATTTGTTTTATTTCGACTTTGGAAATTACAAGATTTTTGGCAGTTCACCAGAAGCGCATTTGGTTGTTCAATACGGGAAAGCTGAAATTCACCCCATTGCCGGCACTTTCAAACGAACCGGAAACGACCAGGCAGATGCCGAACTTGCACTTCAGTTATCTGAAGACAAAAAGGAAAATGCAGAACACGTGATGTTGGTCGATTTAGCTAGAAATGATTTAAGCAAACACGGGAAAAATGTAAGTGTTGAAACTTATAAAGGAATTCAGTTTTTTTCTCACGTCATTCATCTGGTGAGTAAAGTTACAGCCAAAATAAAGCAAAGCGAAAGTTTGAAACTTTTAGCAGATACTTTTCCAGCGGGTACTTTGAGTGGCGCTCCAAAGCACAGCGCAATGACTTTAATTGAAAAATACGAACACACAAATCGAGAAGCTTACGGCGGTTCTATTGGTGTTATAGATTTCAATGGAAACATTAATCAGGCAATTATCATTCGGAGTTTTGTTAGCAAAGATTTTCATTTGCATTACCAAGCCGGTGCTGGCGTTGTCAGTGATAGTCAAGAAACCAATGAATTACAAGAAGTTGAAAATAAACTTGCAGCACTAAGAAAAGCTTTAAAATTTTAAACGAAAACCAATAACCATGACAAAAATTTTAGTGATAGATAATTACGATTCTTTTGTGTACAATCTTGTGCATTATCTGGAAGAATTTGATGCAGAAGTTCATGTGAAACGCAATGATAATGTCACCATTGAAGAAATTTCAAACTACGATAAAATTCTGTTATCACCAGGACCGGGAATTCCAGAAGAAGCTGGTTTGCTAAAAAAAATCATCGAAACTTATGCTGAGGAAAAACCAATTCTTGGCGTTTGCCTCGGACAACAAGCCATTATGGAAGTCTTTGGCGGAAAATTAATCAATCTGGCAAAAGTGCATCATGGCGTTGCTACTGAGATTGAAATTACAGATGAAACCGACATTTTATTCAAAAGTTTACCAAAGAAAATCATGGTTGGACGTTATCATTCTTGGGTTGTAGACCAAATTTTACCATCTTGTCTTTTGCCAACTTCTGTCGATGAAAACGGACAAATTATGTCATTAAAACACAGAGATTTTGATGTTCGCGCCGTTCAGTTTCATCCAGAATCTGTGCTTACACCAGAAGGAAAACAAATGATTAAAAATTGGGTAGAAGCCGAAATAGAAACTAAATTCTAAATCAAATGAAATATATTCTAAATCGGCTCATCAACCAAGAGCGATTGACAGCAGCTGAAGCCAAACAAATTTTAATTCAGATTTCAGAAGGCGAATTCAATCAACTTCAGGTGACTTCATTTCTCACCGTTTTCATGATGAGAAGTATAAGTGTGGAAGAATTGAGTGGATTTCGAGATGCGCTGTTGGAACTTTGCAAACCAGTCAATTTTCAAGGTGAAACTTTGATGGATTTGTGCGGTACCGGTGGCGACGGTCAAAACACCTTCAATGTTTCTACCGCAGCGTCTTTTGTCGTTGCTGCTATGGACATAAAAGTTGCAAAACACGGCAATTATGGCGTGTCTTCCGTCAGTGGAAGTTCCAATGTTTTGGAAGCCATGGGATTGAAATTTTCAAATGACGAGGCATTTCTCAAAACTTGTTTGGAAGAAACCAATCTCGCCATTCTTCATGCGCCATTATTTCATCCTGCGATGAAAGAAGTTGCACCAATTCGAAAATCTTTGGCACTCAAAACTTTCTTCAACATGCTTGGGCCAATGGTAAATCCTGCCAAACCTACTTTGCAACTTGTCGGTGTTTACGATTTGGAGTTGCTGCGGAAATATCAGTATTTATATCAAAAAACAGACAAAACCTATTGCATTCTGCACGATTTGAATGTTTACGATGAAATTTCCTTAACAGGGAAAACCAAATGTGTTACTAATAATCGTGAAATTTTTCTGTCGGCTGAAGATTTTGGTGTTCAACCTATTTTTGCTGAAGAAATTTACGGTGGAAAAAATCTGAAAGAAGCCGCAGATATATTTTATCAAATTATAAAAGGAAATGGCACTAATGCACAAAATAATGTGGTTTGTGCCAATGCCGCAGCTGCGATTTCAACGGCTAAACCTGTTTCTATAGATGAAGCTTTTCAGGAAGCTAAACAAATTTTGAAAGGAGGAAAAGCCTTCGAAGTTTTAGAGAAACTCCAAAAAATTAGCAGCAAATGAACACAATTTTAGAGAAAATAGTAAATCATCAAAAGAAGCTGGTTCATATCAAAAAAAACTTGATGCCAGAATCAGTTTTGAAATCCTTCCCACAATTCAAAGTTGAGTCCAAAAGCCTGAAATCTTCAGTATTGAATTCAGAATTTGGAATGATTGCTGAATTCAAAAGACGCTCGCCGAGTCAAACTGCAATTCATCTGGATGCCGATATTACAGAAATCCCAGATAAATATAAAAAACTAAATGCGGCCGCCATGTCGGTGTTAACCAATCAACGGTTTTTTGGCGGAAGTTTAGAAGATTTGCAAATCGCAAAATCCATTTCTGATTTGCCTGTTCTACGGAAAGATTTCATTGTAGATGCTTACCAAGTTTTCGAATCCAAAGCTTATGGCGCAGATGCTATTCTGCTGATTGCAAACATGCTTCAGAATAACGAACTTGAAACATTTGCCAGTATTGCAAAAGATTTAGGACTGGAAATTTTATTTGAAATTCATGAACTGGATGAAATTCAAAAATTATCCACGGACAAAATTGATCTTATCGGCATCAATAATAGAAATCTAAAAACTTTTGAAGTTGATTTCAATCACAGTTTGAAATTGCTAAATGCTTTGCCTGAAAATCTGCCTAAAATCTCAGAAAGCGGAATTAAAAGTCAAAAAACCATAGAAAATTTAATTCAGCAAGGATTTGACGGTGTTTTGGTGGGTGAAATGCTGATGAAAAATAATTTACAAGAAACCAAATCTCAGTTTTAATATGAAAATTAAAGTCTGTGGGATGAAATATCCAGAAAATATAGCGGAAATCGCAAAATTGAAAATAGACTATTTGGGCTTTATTTTCTACGAAAAATCTCCCCGTTTTGTCGAAACAAACTTCGAATTGCCAAATTTACCAAAAAAAGTGGGCGTTTTTGTAGATGCCAAAATCAATTTCATAATTGAGAAATCGAAAATATTTCAACTAGATGTGATTCAACTTCATGGCGATGAAACCCCTGAATTTTGCCATCAACTTTCCATTCAGCTGTCTGAAAAATACCGACCAAATGTTCAAATTTGGAAAGTCTTTCCAGTTCAGAATATTTCAGATTTATCGGGTTTGACAGATTATAATTTTTACGTCGATAAATTTTTATTAGACACAAAAGGTTCAAAAAAGGGAGGCAATGGTAAGAAATTCAATTGGGACATTCTGAAACAACAAGATTTAGAAAAACCTATTATTTTAAGCGGTGGAATTTCTGAAAATGACGTCAATTCAATTCAAGAATTGTACGCTTCAAAAATAATTTGGGGAATAGATGTCAACAGTCAATTTGAAATTGAACCCGGTTTGAAAAATCCAGAACGCTTAGAAAATTTTGTCCAAAAAATTAAAATGTTATGAAGAAATTTACAGTAGATGAAAATGGATTTTATGGTGATTTTGGCGGTGCTTTTATACCGGAATTACTGTATCCAAATGTGGAAGAATTGAAGCAAAATTACAAACAAATCATCAACTCAGATGATTTCCAAGTTCAATTTCAAAAATTGCTGCAAGATTATGTTGGACGACCAACGCCGCTATATTTTGCAGAAAATTTAAGTGAAAAATACCAAACCAAAATTTACTTGAAACGCGAAGATTTATGCCACACTGGAGCACATAAAATCAACAATACTATTGGACAAATTTTATTGGCCAAAGCGCTGAACAAAACAAGAATTATTGCAGAAACTGGCGCTGGTCAGCACGGTGTAGCAACCGCCACAGTTTGCGCTTTGATGGGTTTGGAATGCATTGTTTATATGGGCGAGGTTGATATTGAGCGTCAAGCGCCAAATGTCGCCCGGATGAAAATGCTTGGCGCTGAAGTTAGACCGGCAAAATCTGGCAGCAGAACTTTGAAAGATGCCACAAATGAAGCCATTCGAGATTGGATTAATCATCCAACACACACACATTATATTATTGGTTCTGTGGTCGGGCCGCATCCTTATCCAGATTTAGTAACCAATTTGCAAAGTGTGATTTCAAAAGAAGTCAAAACACAACTTCATGTCAAAGAAAATCGAGAATCTCCAGATTATGTTATTGCTTGCGTGGGTGGCGGAAGTAATGCTGCGGGTTTATTTTCTGATTTTTTAGAAGATGAAAAAGTTGGCATAATTGGCGTGGAAGCCTCAGGAAAAGGTGTGAATTCCAAGAAATCTGCAGCCACAACAGTTTTGGGTAAAGAAGGAATTATCCACGGCAGTAAAACTTTGCTTATGCAAAATAAAGATGGCCAAATTACTGAGCCATATTCTATTTCTGCGGGATTAGATTATCCAGGAATTGGTCCCTTGCACGCCCATTTATACAAAACCGAACGTGCTAAATTTATTTCAATTACAGACGATGAAGCTATGGAAGCCGGTTTGGAATTGAGTAGAATGGAAGGCATTATTCCAGCTATTGAAACCGCTCACGCATTTGCTATTTTTAAATACATGAATTTTGAAAAGGATGATATTCTGGTGTTTAATTGTTCGGGACGCGGCGATAAAGATTTAGAAACTTATAGAAATTATTTCAACTATTAATTGTTTTTCAATTTGAATTTTAAAAGTATGAACAGAATAGAAACAGCTTTAGAAAAAGATAAAAAACTCATTTCCATATATTTTACAGCGGGTTATCCAAAACTAGAAAATACACTTGAAATCATAAACGCTTTGGAAAAATCTGGAGTAGATATGATAGAAATCGGTTTGCCTTACAGTGATCCGCTTGCCGATGGACCGGTGATTCAGGAAAGTTCTAAAATCGCTTTGCAGAATGGAATGAACACGCTAAAACTCTTCAATCAATTGAAAGATATTCGTGAAACTGTTGAAATTCCGCTAATTATCATGGGATATTTCAATGCGATGTTGCAATTTGGCGTAGAAGAATTTTGTCATCAAGTGCAACAAACTGGAATCGATGGCATCATCATGCCGGATTTACCTTTGGAAATTTTTGAAAAAGATTATAAAGAAATTATTAGTGTCCGATAAAAAATCCCTCATTAATTGAGGGATTTTTCGTATATAGCTGTATTAACTTTCAAATAAT
>JBHEPM010000096.1:0-8225 GCA_046260295.1 Psychroflexus sp. | reverse complement strand
TATCCTACCACTTCATATTTGGATAAGCCAATTGCATATATTGCATTTCGGCTAAAATGTAGCCCATATGCTCAGTATGAATGCCTTTTTTGCCACCTTTTTGAAAATATTTAGTTTCAGGAACATTCAGTCTTGCTTGTTCAATCATTTCTGAAATAATTTGATAATAGTCGTCTTTCAAAGTTTGATTGTCCACACCAAATCCTGCTGCAGCTACAATTTTGTCGTCTTCATTCATGTGAAATAATTCGTCGGTGAAAACCCATAAATCATCAATAGCTTTTTGTACGCGTTCATGGCTTTCTTCCGTGCCATCTCCCAAACGTTTTAGCCAATCTCCCGAAAACCGTCTGTGATAAGCGACTTCTTTAATGCTTTTTTTAGCAATGTTTTGAAGATTTACGTTTTTTGAATTTTCCAATTGTTTCAAAAGCAAATAATGGAACACATCAAAGAAATATTGTTTAACAATGATGTAAGCAAAATCTGTATTGGGTTGTTCAACGAGCAACACATTTTTATAGTCGCGTTCTTTTCTTAAAAAAGCGACATCATCTTCGGTTAAATCTTCTTTAGAAAGTTCAGCGATATACTGAAAATAACTTCGGGTTTGTCCAAACAAATCCAAAGAAATATTTGTCATTGCAATATCTGTTTCTAGAGTTGCTCCGTGACCACAAAGTTCAGATAAACGTTGACCTAAAATCAAAGAATTGTCTGCAACGCTATAAATATATTGGATTAAATTGTCATTTGTCATTATTGAAAATAATTAGAATTTTTAAATGTAAAAATAGGTTTACATATGTTCAACATCGTCTGGCAAATCATAAAATGTAGGATGCCTGTAAGCTTTGTCAGCTGCAGGTTCAAACATTTCACCATTGTGTTCAGGATTTGAAGCTTTGATGTTTTTAGATTCTACAACCCAAATGCTCACGCCTTCATTTCTTCTGGTATAAACGTCTCTGGCATTGTTGATTGCCATTTCTGCATCTGGCGCATGTAAGCTTCCAAAATGGCGATGTTCCAATCCATTTTTACTTCTTACAAACACTTCCCAAAGGGGCCAATTTTTCTTCATTTTATTTAATTTTTTTGAATGCTATTTCGAATGTATTCAACACAAATTCAATATTTTAAATTGAATATTTTAGAAATTATATTGCTTTTCTTATCGATTCGTTGTCAGAATGTTTTTCGGCATAAGCTACCGCAGCATCACGCACCCAAGCGCCATTGTCCCAAGCTTCATTTCTAGCTTTTAGGCGTTCTTTGTTACATGGACCATGACCTTTGACCACTTGCCAAAATTCATCCCAATCAATTTTTCCAAAATCATAATGACCAGTGTCATTATTGTATTTCAAATCTTCATCTGGAACTTTCAGCCCTAAAATATCGGCTTGTGGCACGGTTTGGTCAATGAATTGTTGACGCAATTCGTCATTGGTTTTGCGTTTCAACTTCCATTTCATCGATTGTTCGGTGTGCGTAGATTCATCGTCAGTTGGACCAAACATCATTATTGATGGCCACCACCAGCGGTTCAGCGCATCTTGCGCCATGTCTTTTTGTTCTTGCGTACCGTTGCAAAGCGTCATCATAATTTCGTAACCTTGTCTTTGGTGGAAACTTTCTTCTTTGCAAACCCGAACCATTGCTCTGGCATAAGGACCAAATGAAGTGTTGCATAATGGCACCTGATTGATAATTGCTGCACCATCAACCAACCAACCAATGGCGCCCATATCTGCCCATGTTAGTGAAGGATAATTGAAAATACTAGAGTATTTGGCTTTTCCAGAATGCAGTTGTTCGTACATTTCTTCTCTGGAAATACCTAAAGTTTCGCAAGCGGAATACAAATACAATCCGTGTCCAGCTTCATCTTGAACTTTCGCTAAGAGTGCCACTTTTCTTCGCAGTGATGGCGCTCTGGAAATCCAATTGCCTTCTGGCAACATGCCAACTATTTCTGAATGCGCATGTTGAGAAATTTGACGAATATGCGTTTTTCTATATTTCTCTGGCATCCAATCTTTCGGTTCAATTTTTTCGTCCCGAGCAATTTTTGCTTCAAAAATATCTTCCAAACTTTTACTTTGCCCGTTTTGACTTGTATTCTTATCTGTATTACTCATAGCACATTATTTTAATTTTTAAATTATTTTAAGTCGTGGATTTTATACATCAAAATCAACAGTGACTTGTTCTGAAGTTGGAATAGATTGGCAACTCAAAATGAAATTTTGTTCCAATTCTTCTTTTTCCAAAGCATAATTGACTTTCATTTCCACATCTCCAGATATGATTTTACATTTACAAGTGCTGCAAACGCCACCTTTGCAAGCAAATGGCAAATCAGCTCCAGCGGCAAGCGCGGCATCTAAAATATTGTCGTCTGTTTTGCTCATTTCAAAATGAAATTCTTTTCCACCATCCAAAACAGTAATTTTTGTACCGTCTTTGCGCTTCGCCATGGCAGCTTCCGCACGTTTTTTGTCTTCTTCTGAAAGGCCGGTAACAAATAATTCGTAATGAATTTGAGATTTTTTCAATCCGAGATTGTCCATTTCATCCCGAATCATAAAAATCATTTGTTCTGGACCACAGATGAAAACTTCATCCACAGAGTCGATATCGAAAATTCCACTAGATAATTGTTGAATTTTTTCTGGCGTAAACCGACCATTCAGCAATTCAATATCGCGTTTTTCTCTGGTTAAGAAATAAAAAATTTCAAATCTTCCAAAATAAAGATTGCGCAATTGTTCTATTTCTTCCTTAAATATAATGGATTTTGCATTTTTATTCAAGTAAAATAACTTACAATTAGCATTTGGTTCTTTAGCTAAATGGGTTTTAATCATCGAAAGCACTGGCGTGATGCCACTTCCAGCAGCAAAAAATAAATAAGTTTTGGTTTTGCTTTCATCGACTTCTACACCAAATTCGCCACTTGGTGGCATGACTTCTAAAACGTCACCAGCTTTCAATTCTGAATTGGCAAAAGTGGAAAATTTACCTTCAAAAATTTGCTTTATGGCGACACGCCACTCATTTTCTACTGGACTGGAACACAAGGAGTAAGATCGGCGAATATCTTCGCCATTGATGTCTTTTTTCAAAGTGAGGTGTTGTCCTTGATGATATTTGAATTCAGATTTCAAGTGTTCCGGCATGTTGAACGAAACAACCGTACAATCATCTGTTTCTTTATGTATTGATTTGACTTCTAATGGGTGAAATGTAGCCATTGACGTAATTGAGATTTGTTTTCTAACAAAACTAACGATTGTTAGTCTATTTTGAAAATTATTCATGTTAAAATAGGCTTTGTTCAATCTTTGGTTTGTCAACTATTTTCTGAATTCAAAAAAAACACGTGTTCCACAGGCTTTTTGCTCGGAATTGTATAGATCTATAGTTTCAAATGTGTAGTTGAAATTGTGTTTAGTATTAAAATGTTTTAAGCGTTTACTCACGTTTTCTATGGCGATGGATTTCTTGTTTTTTAGGTGTTTATTCTTATTTTCTTCAGCTGCTTTTCTTCCAATGCCATTGTCTTCGATATTTAAACAAACACATTCTTCTTTTTTGTAAACGTCGATTTTTAATGTCTTTTGAAGAATTTTATCGTTAGACAACCCGTGCCAAATGGCGTTTTCGGCAAAAGGTTGTAAAATTAGAGAAGGAATTTTAATCTGATTGAGATCGATATCTTTAGCGCTAGAAATTTTAAAATCAATTTCGTGCTCTAGCCTGATGTTCTCAATTTTTATATAAAGATCAATAAAATCAAGCTCTTCAGAGAGTGTTTTTTCTGAATTGATGGAGCTTTCCAAAATAGTTCTGATCAATTTTGAAAATTTATTCAAGTAATATATTGCCTTCAATTTATCGTTTTCAATCAAAAAGAATTTTATTGAATTCAACGCATTAAAAATAAAATGTGGATTCATTTGTGATTGTAGCGATTCCAATTTTAGCTTGTTCAGCTGGATTTCATAATCTTGTTTGATGCGTTTTATTTTGGCTTCTTCATTTTTCTTAGTTAATGTAAGCAGTTCTTTTTCTTTAGTTGCCAAAGTATCACGTAGCACTTTTTCTTGCTTGAATTTCATTTTTTGGTTTTCCCTCAACTGGCTGATGTAGGATTTGTTAATCAGTTTCACCCGGTAAGCCAAACCAAGTCCCAGCGCAAATTGTTCGATGAGAATTCCTATCAAAAAATAACTTAAGGGCGTGATTGCCAAACCTTGATAACCTGAACTTTTGTATGAAATACTCAATATTAAAGCGATAAGTGCAAGACTGATGTAAACGGCATTTCCAAAAATGATAAACCGCTTCAGTTTTCCGGGAATAGAGAGCACTTTCAGTAAAGTAAAAATAGCCATCAAAAACAAAATAGGCGTAAATATATAAACGTAAAATTTGTCGAAAATTTCTGGTTTTTCAAAGACCAAACTCAAGATAAAAATAAGACTGGCTGAGCTAAATGCTACCAAGACAAAACGGTCTATAAATTTCGAAAATTTTCCAAGATGCTCTCTTAGACTGAGGAATTTTATGAAAAATATAAAATATATACAGTTATAAATCACCTGAAAATACCAATTTAGTATTTTCCAGGAACTTCCATAAATAGAGTTTATTAATTCGTTTTCAAAAGGTTGTTTCATGAAAAGATATAAACACAAGAATAGAGCATAAACTGCATAGTATTTGAAACTTAAATCTTTAGAGAAATAGCCAATTATACCGACAACAACACATAAGAAAAATACCGTAGAAAAGGTAATGTGCCACAGAAAATAATATAAGTCAAAGCTCATTTGGCTCAAATATTATCCAGAAAAAACGATCTTTTGCTTCGTGAAACCGGAATATGTTTATCATTTGAGAGTACAATATACGATTCGTTTTTTTGATATTCCTTGATTTTGTTAATATTGACAACATAGGAATTGTGAACTCTTAAAAAGTCTTGTTCTGGTAGCATTGCATGAACTTCTTTTAACTTTTTGGTCAGTAGAATTTTTTTATTATTAATTAAAAAGACCGTGGTATAGTTGCCGTCACTTTCACAATAAATCAGATCTGAAGTTTCAAAAAACAAAAGTTTGCCATTGGCGTTTAATTTTATTTTGTTCGGAGTTCCTTTCAGTAAAGTTTGCTCCAAGGCATCTTCTTTTTGCTGTTGCAAACAATAGGTTTTTATTTTATCAATAATAATTGTAAGTTCATCAGAATCAACAGGTTTTAGAAGATAATCCAAGGCATTTTCTTTAATGGCTTTGATGGCGTAATGATCGTAAGCTGTGGTAAATATGACCGCAAAATCTCTGGATGGGAAAAATTTCAGAAAATCGAATCCGGAAATTTCAGGCATTTCTACATCTAAAAAAACAGCGTCGATATTGTGTTCACGCAAATAGTTAACAGCTTCTTTTGCTACATTGAAAGTAGCCATAACTTCTACATCCTTGCTAAAGTTTTCTAACTCCCATTTTAGACTTTTTACCGCCTTGTCTTCATCGTCTACTATGATAATTTTGGTAGTCATAATTCAGTTAAAATTTGACAGGCAAAATATAAAAATTCATTGTTATAAATTTAACAAATGTATGCTTTGCTGAAAATGTTGTTTATCTGGACACTAAAATTTTTAAACTCTATGAAAACAAGATATACATTTTTTTTGACAAAATATAATTTTAAAGATCAGTCTCATACATTCAAGACTGAAATATTCTAATCTTATCACTAACTTTATTAATCTAAATTTAAACTTGAAAAATGATTTGTTTAAAACAATTTTTTGTGATGATAATTTGTTTGGCGATTTTTGATTCAGCTGAAGCTCAAATTTTCAAAAAAATAAAAGATAAAGTTGAAAAATCTGCTGAAGAATCCATCGTCAATAAAACTGAAAAAAAGGCTTCAAAAGTAATTGACAAAAATATTGATGATGCTTTGGAAGGTGAAATACATCAAAAAGAAAATACCAATCGGCAATCTGCACAAAAATCAAAACAAGATTTAAAAGTTAGAGATCAATATGTTTTTCACAGAAAAATAGATATGGAAATTCAGGCTGAAGGCCAAACCATGATGATGGAAACTTATATCAATGAAAATGAAAACTACAGTGGCATCAAAATATCTCAAGGCATGGAGATGATGAGTATTTCTGACCCAGAAAATAATCTAAGTCTGAATTTGATGGAAAACGCTGGTCAAAAAATTGCCCAAAAATCGAAATTGAACCAAGGCGATAATGAAGATCTTGGCACTTTTGAAGTTGAAGATTTACCAGATAAAACCATTATGGGTTACAATTGTAAAGGCAAAAGAGTGGAAAGCGAAAAGGTTGTCATGAAAATTTATTACACATCAGAATTAGGTTTTGGCTTCAATGCTTTGGATACAAATCCGGATCAAATTCCTGAATCACTAAAAGATGAATTCAATTTTGAAGACGAATATTTTATGATGTCTATGGATATGACTGTGAAATCTGGCGAAAAAATCGATGCAAAAATGAGATGTAAAAACATTGAAAAAGTAGAGCTTACCTATAACATTTCAGATTATAAATTTTATTAAAAGACGATTCGCTTCATCCTAGAAATGTGAGATTTCTTTGAAAGCAATTATGAAATTGGCCATTTCATAATTGCTTTATTTTTCATGCCAATTTGAATATGAAATGTAGTTAAGAAAACAAAATTTATTTTTTCTTATATGACTCTGTGATTGATTTGCATAGTCCCGAAACTTCGGGAGAAATTATGAACAAGGAAATAGAAGGAGAAATAAATGCGTTTAATAGCGTTATTTAATGTTTAAAATCGGTATTAGTCAACAGAAATTCTATTAGATTCCGTTCTTGCGCTAAATTCTGGCGCATACATGCTTTGTAAAGTAGAATGTCCGCCAGTAAAATCACCATTTTGATTCACTCGCAAATCGTATTCTATAATGTAAGTGCCGCGTGGCAAATTGTCTATAAAAAAGTTGGTTGACGCGTCTTTAGTCGATTGATAAAACCGCAATCCGTCTTCAAATTTGTAAGCTGAAATAACGTCTGTCGGTTCAAAAGTGGATGCTCTCAAATCTTTTAAATGAACAAAATTGAAATCTTCTTTGGCTTTAATGGTCAATTGAACTTTTATCAAATCACCAATTGCTAAACTTTGATTTTGTAACGGAATCAAATCTTCTTTTTCTGAAGTTTGTTTCACCAAAAACATTTGTTTTTTAACTTCAAGATAGTCGTTTTTAGAAGATTTCACCTGATCCAAATCGTCCAAATATTGCCAAAATAATCCACCAAATTGCGGTGAATCACTTTTGTTTTCAATTTTGATATTTGCCATTTCAGAATTGATTTCTTCTACAGAAAACACTTTTTTGATGCGTCTGCTTTGTTGTTCTTCTTCGGTAATTTCAATTTTGTAATCACCGAGTTCAATGCTTGGTTTTGTATTGGAAGTCGTCCAAGATTCACCGCTAAGCATCAATGCATAAATGGCTTCTGTTGTAGATTTTGTCGTTGGCCAAGCGCTTTTTCTTTTAGAATGAATCAACCATTGTTTCAGACGATTGGTTTTTTTCTGATCGTCAAAAATTTCACGAAAAGCTTCTACCGCCAAAGCTTGATTTTCTATTGCAGAATTTTGCCACTGATAGTTGGAAATATTTTCTTTCCAAAACATGCCTTTGTCGGTTTCAATCACAGCGTTTTGTTCTAAACCTTCAATGATTTCTTTAGCCAGTTTTTTCTCACCAAACCTGTGTGCGGTCAAACTAAAAAGCAGTTTTTCGGCAAAACTAAAAGTCGCCCAGTCTTTTTGGTGTGCTTCTATAAAATCATCAGCAAACTTTTTGATAGCAGATTTTCTATGTGTCGGAAAAAAACTTCGACTGTACAAATAATGTAATTTTTCATATTCTGTGCGTTTTTTGCTTTCATTTTGATACATTTTGTCCAAATACATAATCAGTGTGTTGACTATATTATGTGCTGAAGAATTTTCAATATCGATAGCTTTTAGTGTTTCCAAATGGCCAAATCCTGCCAAAATATGTTGAGAAATCAACAGATTTTCACGACCGCCAGAAAACCAAGGAAATGCGCCAGAATCTAGTTGCATGGCATCCAATCTGGAAAGTAATTTTTTGATGTTTTCTTCATTTTTGTCTTTATCCAACAA
>JBHEPM010000095.1:0-8545 GCA_046260295.1 Psychroflexus sp. | reverse complement strand
GAAATTGCGTTGGCATTTTGAAATGTGGTTTATTCTTGTAAAAACGAAAATTTAACTTTTCAAAACTCCGCAAGCGTCGATTGAATTTTTCATGCTGATAAACGCGAATGGAATTCTTTAAGTAATTAATTCTGAAAACGAATGATTTCAAAAACTCGTAACCGATGATTCCCTGAACATCAACGCCAAGTTTTTCACTCAAATTCATACGCTCGTCAATAATATAGTAAACCTCTTGATTGTTGCCGACAATCTCTCCAAAATCAATTTGATTTTGCTCAGTTTTATAGGCTTTTACGGGAATTTCACTGCCATAACTTTTGACATTCACATAAGTGATATTTTCCAAATTTGTTGAATCCGCTTGTTCTGCGAAAATTTTGGTTTTATTCACCCCAGAATCCAGCAAAAGATTCAAATTTTGACCATTTAATTTAGCTTTCAAAATGATTAAATTGTTGACAGATTCAAAACTTAAATTCAAAGCGCGTTTGTTTTCATTTTTGAATTCAAAAACAGATTGGGCATTCAAAATTGAAGTATTCACAAGAAAAACAGACAATACTAGTATGAATTTCAAAAAAAAGTGCTTCACCATACTCAAATATAAGTAAATCTTAAGTTTGAAATATGATTTAAATTCACAAGACAGAAATATTTAATAAGTTTAAAGCATTCGTTTAAGATTTTAAAACCTTGCAAATAGGAATTAAAATTCTCACATTTGCATGAAAAAGAAAACAATGCCGAAAATTTCGTTGAAAGGCTTGGATATGCCCGAGTCACCGATTAGAAAACTTGCCCCTTTTGCTGAAAAAGCTGTTGAAAATGGCAAAACAATTTATTATTTAAATATTGGTCAGCCAGACATTCCAACACCACAAATAGCGCTCGATGCGGTTAAAAATAATGATTTAAATATTTTATCTTACAGTCCGTCTTCAGGATTTGAAAGTTATAAACAAAAACTTGCCAAATACTATCAGAAAAACGGCATTGACATACAATCTGAAGATTTAATCGTCACCACTGGCGGTTCTGAAGCTTTGCTTTTCACCATGGGAACAATCACAGATCCAGGTGATGAAGTGATTATCCCTGAACCTTTTTATGCCAATTACAATGGTTTTGCGGTCGCTTCTGGTGTTACTGTAAAACCCGTAGAATCTAGCATTGAAAATAACTTTGCATTGCCACCAATCAGCGAATTTGAAAAACAAATCACAGATAGAACGCGTGCAATTATTCTTTGTAATCCGGGAAATCCTACCGGATATTTATATACGAAAGATGAAATCCAACAATTGGCTGATTTAGCTTTGAAACACGATATTTTTATCGTTGCCGATGAAGTTTATAGAGAATTTGTTTACGATGGCGTGCAGCATCATTCTATTATGAGTTTACCAGAATTGAAAAACCACGCTATTATGGTGGATTCAGTTTCAAAACGATACAGCATGTGCGGCGCAAGAATCGGTTGTTTGGTGTCAAAAAACAGAGAAGTCATGATGACTGCATTGAAATTTGCCCAAGCCAGATTGAGTCCGCCAACTTTTGCACAAATTGCCAGCGAAGCGGCTTTGGACACACAAGATGCTTATTTTGAAGAAGTTAATCAAGAATATACCGAACGAAGAAATACTTTAATAGAAGCTTTGGAAAGTATAGAAGGTGTGAAAGTTGCCAAACCAAAAGGCGCATTTTACTGCATCGCAGAATTGCCGGTTGCTGACACCGAAGACTTTGCCAAATGGTTATTGTCTGAATATGAAATGAATGGCGAAACTGTAATGGTAGCGCCAGCAGCTGGGTTTTATTCCACGCCAAACACCGGCATGAATCAAATTAGAATTGCTTATGTTTTGGAAAAACAAAGATTACTGAAAGCGGTTTCAATATTGAAAATGGCACTTGAAACTTATCAGAAATTGTAAATGAAAATTGATAAAGACATTTCAATCAAAACCTACAACACTTTTGGTGTTGATGTGAAAGCCAAACAATTCATCTCCGTGTCCAGCGAAGATGAATTGTTTGAAATTTTGAAACGTTTTTATGCTTCAGAATTATTTATTTTAGGAGGTGGCAGTAATATGTTGCTCACCAAAGATATAGAAGACACCGTTTTACATATCAATATCAAAGGCATTGAAATTCTTGAAAATCAAAAAAATCACGTTTTGGTGTCTGCCAATGCTGGCGAAAACTGGCACGAATTTGTAACGTATTGCGTGAATAATAACTTTGGTGGTATTGAAAATTTGTCTTTAATTCCTGGAAATGTTGGCACCGCTCCGGTTCAAAACATTGGTGCTTATGGCGTTGAATTGAAAGATACTTTTGAATATTGCGAAGCGATCAATCGGCAAACGCTGACCAAAAAAAGATTTAATTTAGAAGATTGTGAATTTGGTTATCGAAATTCAGTGTTTAAAAATAAATACAAAGATCAATATGTGATTTCAAAAGTAGTTTTTAAACTCACCAAAAAAAAACATGATTTCAAACTCGATTACGGCGCTTTAAAACAAGAATTTGCCAAGAAAAAACCAAATTTGAAATTGATTTCTGAAGCGGTTATCGCTATTCGTGAATCGAAATTACCAAATCCAAAAACACTTGGCAATAGTGGCAGTTTCTTTAAAAATCCAATTGTAAAATTTCAGCAATTCGAAAAAATTCAAAAAGAATTTCCTGAAATGCCTTTTTACGAAATCAATAAAAATGAAGTAAAAATTCCAGCAGGTTGGCTCATTGAAACTTCCGGACTTAAAGGCTACCGATCAGGCGATGCTGGTGTTCACAAAAAACAGGCGCTAGTTTTGGTCAATTACGGTTCTGCCAGCGGTCAAGATATTTTGAATTTAGCAAATTTAGTTCAGAAAAAAGTGCAAGAGAAATTTGGGATTCTATTGGAAAACGAGGTTAATATTTTTTAACAAAGCCGAAATCAAACTCAAAATTTGGTTAAATAATAGCTTTTCTAAGTGATTTCAATCTTACTTTCGTTCAATTTATTTAAATTTGTAATATGAAAATTTTATTGATTACAATCGCATTATTAGCACTAGCAGTAGCTGGAATTGCTATCAAAATTTGGGGTAAAAAAGACGGCAAATTTGCTGGAACTTGTGCCAGTCAAAGTCCTTTTCTCAATAAAGACGGCGAAGCTTGCAGTTTTTGTGGAAAAATGCCAGAAGAACAAACCGATTGCGACGGCGAAGCCAAGAAATAGAATTCTTTTACTGATTACTGCTATTTCAATTCAGCTAAACATTTTTAGCTGATTCCTTTATTTCTTTATTGTAAATTTCAGTTTGGAATCTACCAATCAAACTTAAAATGTGTAACTTTACTTTATTCATATTCAAAATTTAGACTTGCAAAACTGAAAAAAATAATGTCAATTTCAGAAGAAATCCAAAAAGCGAAAGAAGGGAACCAAAAAGCTTTTAAAACTTTGTTAGATAAATTTTGGGAAGATGTTTTCAGATTTCAGTTGAATAGAACTAAAGATGAATACCAAGCTGAAGAAGTTACCGTGCAAACTTTTTCTCGTGCTTTCGATAAAATAGAAACTTATGATGAAAACTACCGTTTCAAAACTTGGCTGATTACTATTTCAAAAAATATCCACACAGATATTACAAGAAAAAATAGCATCAAAACTTCTGAAATTGATACAAAACGTGCGCACCAAATTGCAGATATTGAACCCACGGTGGAAGACAGAATTATCAAAGAACAGAATTTATCAAATTTACTTCGGCAAATCAAAGAGTTGCAACCGCACTACCGCGAAGTTATAGAATTGCGCTATTTCAATGAAATGAGTTATCGCGAAATTGCTGAAAAACTTGACCAACCCATCACGAATATCAAAGTGAAATTGTTGCGTGCTAAAAAATTATTAGCTGAAATAATTCGAGAAAAATCCGTTTCAAAATGAGAATAATTTCCTGTATTTTATTGATGGCTTTTGTGTTTTCAGAACAAAATTTCAACGAGCGCAGAATTATTTTAATTCGTGCTGATACAGAACATGAAGGAGAAATGGAACAACAAGTTGAAAAATTGCTCCAAGAAAAACATGAATTGAAAGATAGAAAAATTGCGATTTTTACGTTTTATGACAATAAATTGAATTCGATTTTCAACACCAATTCAGATTCAGTAGAATTCATAAAACATCAGCTTTCTGAACAAAATTCAGAACGTGAAAATTTCAGCATTCAATTGTTCGGCTTGGATGGTAGTGAAAAATCAAAATTCAATAAAGTCACAAAACCAGAAGTTTTCTTCAATAAAATTGACCAAATGCCGATGCGTCGCGCTGAATTAGGCCGTCAAGACTAAAAATTATTTTTTAAATAATTCAGAATATTATTTTCTATTCTAGAATTAATATTGGTTAAATCTGCTTTTTTAAACTTCTTCCCAGTAATTTTTTCATAAAGTTCAATGTAACGCTCGCTTATTGAATCGATAATTTCATCGGACAAATGTGGGATTTCTTGTCCGTCTTTCCCTTGAAAACCTTTGGACATCAACCATTCTCTCACAAATTCTTTGGACAATTGTTTCTGAGCTTCTTCCCTAGCCTGGCGTTCTTCAAATCCTTCGGCGTAAAAATATCTGGAGGAATCTGGCGTGTGAATTTCATCAATAACCACAATTTTTCCTTCTGGCGTTTTTCCAAATTCATATTTGGTATCTACCAAAAGCAAACCGCGTTCTTTAGCTAATTCTGTTCCTCTAGCAAATAATTTCAGTGCGTAATCTTCCAAAACAGCATAATCTTCTTCAGAAACTATGTTTTGAGAAAGAATTTCAGCTTTGGAAATATCCTCATCGTGATCGCCTTGCTCAGCTTTTGTGGTTGGTGTAATGATTGGCTTTTCAAATTTATCGTTTACAGATAAATTTTCAGGCAATTTAACGCCACAAAGTTCACGTTTTCCAGAATTATATTCTCTAGCCGCATGACCGACAAGATAAGCTCTCACTACCATTTCAACTTTGAAAGCTTCGCATTTTATGCCCACACTAACATTTGGATCTGGCGTGGCTTGAAGCCAATTTGGAACCAAATCTTCAGTAGCTTTGAGCATTTCAGCAGAAATTTCGTTCAAAATTTGACCTTTATAAGGAATGCCTTGTGGTAAAACCACGTCAAAAGCGCTGAGTCTGTCGGTGGCCACAATAACGAGTTGGTTGTTGGACAAACTGTAAACTTCCCTGACTTTGCCTTTATAAAAATCAGTTTGTTGCGGAAGTTTTAAATTGGTACTGAGTAAAGTTGAGTGATTTGAACTCATTATTAATCTTGATTTTCAATAGATTTATAAGCGGAAATAACTTTTTTGACAAGTTTGTGTCTGATGACATCTTTATCATCCAGATAAATCATGCCGATGCCTTTCACGTCTTTTAAAATAAGTAAAGCTTCTTTCAGACCTGAAATGGCGCGCTTTGGCAAATCGACTTGACCTGGATCACCAGTAATCATAAATTTGGCATTTTTTCCCATTCTTGTCAAAAACATTTTCATTTGCGGATGCGTTGTATTTTGGGCTTCATCCAAAATTACAAAAGCATTATCCAAAGTACGACCACGCATAAAAGCCATTGGTGCAATTTGAATCGTGCCTTTTTCAATATAACTTTCTAGTTTTTCTGGTGGAATCATATCTCGCAAGGCATCATAAAGCGGTTGCATGTATGGATCTAATTTTTCACGTAAATCGCCAGGTAAAAAACCTAAATTTTCTCCAGCTTCTACGGCTGGACGTGTTAAAATAATTCTTCGGACTTGTTTGTTTTTCAAAGCTTGAACTGCCAAAGCCACGCCAGTGTAAGTTTTCCCGGTTCCTGCTGGACCGATGGCAAAAACCATGTCGTTGGTGTTCATCAAATCAACCAACTTGCGCTGATTAGGTGTTTGCGCTTTAATTAATCTACCACCAATACCATGAACCAAAACTTCGCCAGAAGAAATTGGCGCATCATAATCTGCTTTGGATTCGCTGGTGAGAATACGCTCAATGGAATTTTCATCTAATTTATTGAACTTATTGAAATGATCCATCAGCATAGAGAAACGTTCATCAAATTCTTCGAGTTGCTCTTCATCTCCATAAACTTTTATTTTGTTACCTCTAGCAACAAGTTTAAGTTGTGGAAAATATTTTTTAATCAATTCAATATTGATATTATGGTGTCCAAAAAATTCTCTTGGATTAATTTCTGATAGTTCTAAAATAAGTTCATTCAAAGGCTGAAAATTTTGGTTAAAAATAATACATTCGCAAAACAAATTTACGCATTTTTTTAACGAAATTTAGCTTGAATACATTAAGTATGCATTAAATGCCAATAATCACGTTAACGACAGATTTCGGAACTAAAGATCATTCGGTGGCTGCCGTAAAAGGTGCTATTTACAGCGAATTGGATCAGGTGAATATTATTGACATTTCACATGATATTTCGCCTTTCAATTATACTGAAGCGGCTTATGTCATCAAGAATGCATATCATAATTTCCCAAAAAATAGCATTCATATTATCGGCATCGATTCAGAATTGACACCGGAAAACAAGCATTTGGCAATTTATTTGGACGGTCATTATTTCATTTGCGCTAACAATGGCATTTTGTCGCTGATTGCTTCAGAAATTAAACCTGACAAAATTGTTGAAATTAATATTCACAATTCTATAGAAACAAATTTTACAGTTTTGGATGTTTTCGTCAATGTGGCGGCGCATATTTCTCGTGGTGGCGCTTTAGAAGTGATTGGCAGAAACATCGACGAAATTTATCAATTGAAAAACATTCAGCCAATTGTAAATCAAAATAAAGACCAAATCATTGGTCATGTGATTTATATTGATAATTTTGGAAATGTAGTTTCAAACATCAACAAAAAAGATTTTCATTATTTAAGAAAAGGTCGAGATTTCACGATTAAAGCAAGATCGACGAGTTTCAACAAGATTTATGACAGTTATTCTGAAGCGATAAATTTTGATATTCCAAAGGAAAATCGAGAAATGGAAGGCAAAAAACTGGCTTTGTTCAATGCCTCAAATTATTTGGAATTGGCGATTTACAAAAGTAATCCAATGAGTGTTGGTGCCGCTTCAACTTTATTTGGTTTAAAATATATGGACACAATTACCGTTAATTTCTTATAATATGTTTGTACGCATTGTAAAAATGACATTTCAGCAAGATTTTATCAAGAATTTTGAACGTATTTTTGAAGACAATAAATTGCACATTCGCGGTTTTGAAGGTTGTGAACTTTTAGAACTTTACCAAGACAAAAATCAACCGAACATTTTTTTCACTTATAGTTATTGGCAAGATGAATCAGATTTAGAAAATTACCGACATTCCGATTTGTTTAAAAAAGTTTGGAAAGCCACAAAAGCTGGTTTTTCAGAAAAAGCTGAAGCTTGGAGCCTCGACAAAAAAATAGAATTGCATTAGTATGTTTGCTATTTTCAATAAAGAAATCAACAGTTTTTTTTCCACAGCCATCGGTTATGTGGTGATTAGCATTTTCTTACTCATTACTGGGTTGTTCCTTTGGGTATTTCCTGGTAGTTTCAATATTTTCGACAAAGGTTTTGCCAACCTGATTCCATTTTTTGAAATTGCCCCGTGGATTTTCACATTTCTGATTCCTGCAATTTGCATGCGCAGTTTTTCTGAAGAACGAAAACAAGGCACGTTGGAATTAATTTTGACCAAACCAATAACACTCAATCAGCTGATTTTCGGTAAATTCTTTGGCGCATTTGTGTTGGGAATTTTTGCTTTAATTCCTACAGTTTTATACATTTTTACCATTTCAAACCTTACCGCAGAAGGCACAAGTATTGAATTGGGCGCAATTTTGAGTTCATATTTTGGCTTGATTTTATTGATGGCATGCTTTACGAGCATCGGGGTTTTTGCCTCTAGCATCACTGACAATCAACTTATCGCTTTCATTTCTGCCGCATTTTTATGCTTGCTCATGTTTTATGCGTTTGAAGGCATCAGCGATGTTCAACTTTTTGGTTCAGAAATTTACGCTTTGGAATATTTGAGCTTGAGTTTTCACTATAACAGTATGACACGCGGAGTTTTGGATACGCGAGATATTATTTATTTTTTATCGGTTAGCGTTTTATTTTTAGGATTGGCTAAACTTCAACTTCAAAATTTTCTGAAATGAAATCAAGTTTCAATTTTAAATATCTCCTGGGTTTAATTTTGGTTTTGTGTTTAATCAATTTTGGCGCGAGTTCTGTTTTTGAACGATTCGATTTCACAGAAGATCAACGTTACACGCTTTCTGAAACATCACTTGAAATTACTTCAAAAATTGAAAAACCGGTGATTATTCAAGTTTTTCTGAAAGGTGATTTGCCTTCAGAATTCAGTAGACTTCGAAGAGAAACCCGCTATATTCTTGAAGAATTTGCAGCATATAATAGCAATGTTAAATTTGAGTTTGTAAATCCGGTTGGCGAAAATGAAGATGCC
>JBHEPM010000094.1:0-8596 GCA_046260295.1 Psychroflexus sp. | reverse complement strand
TTACTGTTATTCTGAAACCGAGCGTCGTGAAGCTTTGAAAAAATTGAGAGGAAAACCAGAAATTACAAGATTTAAAGGTTTGGGTGAAATTTCTCCTGATGAATTTAAAAATTTCATAGGAGATGATATTCGATTGGATCCGGTGATGCTGGATAAAGACAAAAGTATTCCTGAAATTTTAGAATTTTATATGGGTAAAAATACACCAAATCGGCAAAATTTCATCATTGATAATTTACGATTAGAAATCGATTTAGTCGAAGAAATTGATGAAGAAATCGAAGAGCTAAAATAATTATTAATCAGCTGAAATTTAATTATTTAAAAATACATATCGAATAATGAGTGATGATTTAGAATTGAATTCTGAAAACCAAAACCCTGAATTGCCAGCCAAAGATGAATCCATCAAGGTGACTGGAATGTTCGAGGATTGGTTTTTGGACTATGCATCCTACGTGATTTTGGAACGTGCAGTTCCGGCTATAGAAGACGGTTTCAAACCCGTGCATAGAAGAATTCTTCACTCCATGAAAGATTTGGACGACGGTCGCTACACAAAAGTCGCAAATATTGTTGGTCATACCATGCAGTATCATCCACATGGCGATGCCAGTATTGGCGATGCAATTGTTCAATTGGGGCAAAAAGATTTATTGATTGATACGCAAGGAAACTGGGGAAATATTCTAACTGGAGACAGCGCTGCGGCTTCAAGATACATTGAAGCGCGATTGTCAAAATTTGCTTTGGAAGTTATTTTCAATCCAAAAACGACAGAATGGCAAATTTCTTACGATGGCAGGAAAGAAGAACCGGTAAATTTACCCGTAAAATTCCCGATGATTTTAGCCCAAGGCGCTGAAGGCATTGCTGTTGGGTTGAGTACAAAAATTCTTCCACACAACTTTATAGAACTTATTGATGCGTCTATAAAACATCTTCAAAATAAGAGATTTTCTATTTTTCCGGACTTTCCAACCGGTGGCGTTGTTGATGTGAGTGATTATAACGATGGGTTGCGAGGCGGAAAATTGCGCGTAAGAGCAGAAATCAATATCCGAGATAAAAACACCTTGGTCATCAACGAAATTCCTTATGGAACCAATACTTCAACACTTATTGATTCTGTTCTGAAAGCCAACGATAAAGGGAAAATTAAGATCAAAAAAATAGAAGATAACACGTCTTCTGAAGTTGAAATTTTAATTCATTTGCCCAATAACATTTCGCCAGACAAAACGATTGATGCCTTGTTTGCTTTTACAAATTGCGAAGTGTCTATTTCACCTTTAAGCTGTGTGATTATTGATGATAAGCCACATTTTCTTGGCGTTTCAGAATTGCTAAGATTGAGTACAAAACACACGGTCGATTTGCTGAAACGCGAATTGGAAATCAAATTGGGTGAACTCGAAGAAAGTTGGCATTTTTCATCTTTAGAAAAGATTTTTATAGAAAACCGAATTTACCGAGATATAGAAGAAGAAGAAACTTGGGAAGGCGTCATAGAAGCCATTGACAAAGGGCTTCAGCCACATATCAAGCATTTGAAACGAAAAGTGACGCGTGATGATATTATTCGTTTAACTGAAATTAGAATCAAACGTATTTCGAAATTCGACCTTGATAAAGCTGAACAAAAAATTGAAGCTTTAGAAGGTGATATTGAAAAAATAAAATACCAATTTTCAAATCTCATCGATTATGCCATCGATTATTTCAAAGATTTGAAAAGTAAATATAGCGCAGGAAAAGAACGAAAAACCCAAATCAGAATTTTCGAAGATATTGAAGCGCAAAAAGTTGTCATCAGAAACACAAAACTTTACGTCAATAGAAAGGAAGGTTTTGTGGGCACGTCAATGAAAAAAGAAGAATATGTTACCGATTGCAGCGATATTGATGACATTATTTGTTTTACCGAAGACGGTACAATGATGGTTACAAAAGTTGACAATAAAACTTTTATCGGTAAAAATATCATTTACGTTGGTATTTTCAAAAAGAAAGACAAACGCACAATATACAACGTCATTTATAGAGACGGCAAAGCGGGATATAACTATATGAAGCGATTTGCGGTAACGTCTATTACTCGTGATCGCAAATACAGTGTTGGCAAAGAAAAACCAGGAACTAAAGTTTTATATTTTTCTTGCAATCCAAATGGAGAAGCAGAAGTTGTCAGTATTTTCCTTCGCCAGAAAAAAGGTTTGAAACGTTTGCGATTCGATTTAGATTTTACAGACATGGCGATAAAAGGTCGTGGCGTGAAAGGCAATTTGGTTTCCAAAATGCCAATCAAAAAAGTTGAATTTAAGGAAGAAGGCGTTTCCACACTGAAGCCGAGAAAAATTTGGTTTGATGAAACTGTAAGAAGACTCAATGTCGACGAACGTGGCGAATTACTTGGTGCTTTCAAAGGTGAAGATAGATTGCTAATTGTTAGACAAAATGGCAAAATAAAAACCATTGTTCCTGAATTGACTACTCATTTTGAAAATGATATTGTAGTGATGGAAAAATGGAATCCTAAAAAACCGATCAGTTTAGTGTATTGGGAAGGCGAAAAAGAACGCTATTATGTAAAAAGATTTTTAGTAGAAAATTCTGATAAAGATGAACTAATCATTACTGATCATCAAGATTCTCAACTTGAAATTATATCTACGGATTATATTCCAAGAATAGAAATCGAATATAAAAAACAGCGTGGCAAAGACCGAAAACCAAACGAAATTGTCAATTTAGAAGAATTTATCGCCGTCAAAGGCATCAAAGCTCAAGGCAACCAATTAACTTCTGAACCTGTGAAACAAATCGATTTGATAGAATCTTTGCCGCACGAAAATGATACTGAAGATAACGAAGAAAAAGGACCAACAAATGAAAATCAGCAATCAACTTTGTTTGATTAAAATCAACCTTTTTTAATCTTCAACTTTTGTCACTCGACCTTGCTGTGTCTCGTCTTTACCTACAATATTATACTGAAATGTATAACTATTTTGACTTGTATTTAGAATTTTCATACGGATAGGTTTCTTTTCGGAACGGTTTTTTGGGTTTAAAGCTTTCAGAATGTATTCACAATCATTGACCCAGCGAATTGTAGCTGTGTCCACCTTATTTTCATAAATTTCGATTTCTAATGAATCATTCCTAATGAATTTTGTTTTTTTCAATTCGCCGTCCAAATAAGTTTCAAATTCAAAAGTTCCAGTTTTAAAATCTGAACAATTTCGGTCTTCATGATAACAGCTTGTGAGTAAGCTAATGGCAAATATAATCAGCAGTACGCGCATCTTTTTTTTTGCAAAATTAGTCAAAACCTGCCTAAAAGAACTGCTATTTTTTTAAATTATTTTCAAAAGCTTCAAAAGTACCGTCTTTATAAAAAATCACTATTTTATGAATAGGTTTTGATCCTGAATTCAAATTTGGAGGTTGATTTTGGCTAACCGAAGGTTTTTCTTGTTCGTCAGGTTCAGAATCATTTGCAAATTCTAAAGATTGCTGTTCAAATTCGCTTTTATTTTGTTTATCAGTTGGAGTAGGTGTCTTTGATTTTGGAAAATCACCTTTGCCATTCAAAAGCCAATACAATTCAACTTCGTCGAAAGTAGAAACTATTTTAAGCACAAAATCTAAACTCGGTTTATTTCTTCCAGATAAAATATGAGAAATAGAAGCACGACCTACATCAATCTTTTCAGCGAAAGTGGAAGCCGATAAATCGTAGTAATCGAAGATGATTTTGAGGCGTTTAGAAAATTCTTCACTGTTTACCATTGTAAACTAAGTTAATTTTAAACTGTTTGATTCATACTGTTACAAATGTAAACAATTAAATTCAATTATACAATTTACATTTGGAAATAGTGTAGTTACAATTGAACAAACAATTCAAGTAAACTATCTTAAGTATTTAATAAATAGATATTTAAATTAATGCAAGTAGTAAGACGGAATATTTCCGTTAGTTTTTTAAATATGTAAACTTATTTGTTAGAATCGTAGTTACTGATGTAAACATAATTTGGAAACCTACTGTTTACAATTGTGAAAATATAATTTTATACATTTGTAAACATGGAAATGAATTTAAATTTTTACAAACGTATACTTCAGAATTATGACCAGTTTAAAGCTTCAGATTTATCAGGTCGATATTTATCTGAATCTAATTTATTGTCAGTTTTTAAAAAATTATCTCATCATATAGAAATCAAAAATGAAGGCTTTTCTGTGGAACAACGCATAATTTCTTCATTTATATTAGGGACAGGCAAAACCAAAATTTTGATTTGGTCGCAAATGCACGGTAATGAAACAACCACAACTAAAGCGGTAATCGATTTTATTTATTTTTGTTTAGACCGTGAGTTTTCTGAAGTTTCAGAACAAATTCTGAAATCATGCACAATTAAAATTATTCCTGTACTGAATCCAGACGGTGCGGTTCGTTACACGCGTTTCAATGCCAATTCTATAGACTTGAATAGGGATGCCAAAGATTTACATGAACCAGAAAGTCAGGTTTTGCGAAATGTTTTTGAAAAATTTCAACCTGATTTTTGCTTTAATATGCATGATCAAAGATCGATTTTTAGTGCTGGAAATCAACCTAAAAGTGCTTGCGTTTCGTTCTTGTCTCCAGCTTATAATAGCGCACGAGAAATGAATGATACACGTCAAAAAGCCATGTCACTGATTGCTTCCGCCAATTCTGTTCTGCAAAATTTCATTCCAAATCATGTGGGACGTTATGATGATGGATACAATATCAATTGTGTTGGTGATTATTTTCAAAGTAGAGGCGTGCCAACGGTTTTATTTGAAGCCGGTCACATTTCGGCAGATTATCATCGTGAAGAAACCAGGAAGTATATTTTTATTTCAATTTTGAAAATGATCGATTCTATTTTAGATAATAATTTTAATCAAGATTTGAAATATTTCGAAATACCTGAAAATAAAAAGCTTTTTTTTGATGTAATAATAAAAAATGTCAAAATTAATTCTGAAATTACAGATGTTGCCATTCAATATGAAGAAATCTTGTTAGGTGAAAGTATAAATTTTGTTCCTAAAATATCTGAAATCAAGGATTTAAGTGTATATTTTACACATAAAATCATTGAAGCGAACCAAAATACTATTGAAATTATCAATGGGAATTCTTTAAATGTTAATGAAAAACTATCAAAGTTTAACATAAGCGATAAGGTTTTCGTGCTATAATCAGCTAAAAATATACCAGAAGTTGTGTTTTTAATGAATTATTTTCATTAATTTTGCATTTTAATTGTTTAAAACTCAAAATAAGGTAAAAATGGCAAAGTTTAAGCTAGATGACACAGATCATCAAATATTGAATATGTTGATTGATAATACGAGAACTCCGTTTACAGACATTGCGAAGAAACTGAATATTTCAGCAGGAACTGTACATGTTAGAGTAAGGAAAATGGAAGAAAGTGGAATAATTGTAGGTTCTTCTTTAACGCTTAATTACAAAAAACTCGGTTATACATTTATAGCTTATGTTGGTATTTTCTTGAAAAATACTTCACAAACGCAATTTGTTCTCAATAGAATTGAAGAAATTCCAAATGTTACTGTAGCGCATGTTACGACTGGTAAATTCAATTTGTTTTGCAAAATAAGAGCGAAAAATACTGAACATGCTAAAAATGTTATTTTTCAAATAGATGACATTGAAGGTGTGAGTCGAACAGAAACTATGATTTCTTTGGAAGAAAGCTTAAATGACAAGACCAGACTGATGAAATCTATTTTTGCAAATATGTAATTATATCAAATTTTTTTTTGACATATAAATGCCGTTTCAAAATTGAAACGGCATTTTTTTATGAAATTTTCTAAAATTAATCTTCTGCCATAGTATGATAGACGTTTTGAACGTCATCGTCTTCTTCTATTTTTTCTAAAAGTTTTTCAACATCAGCTTTTTGATCTTCATCAATTGGTTTTGTGATTTGTGGAATCCTGTCGAAACCAGAGGCAATAATTTCAATATTTTTGCTTTCCAATTCTTTCTGAATATTACCAAAATTTTCAAAAGGTGCATAAATCATAATGCCATCTTCATCCTCAAAAATTTCTTCCACACCAAAATCTATCATTTCAAGTTCAAGTTCTTCTATATCAATATTTTCAGAGTTTATCCTGAAATTACAAGTATGGTCAAACATAAATTCAACTGAACCTGATGTACCTAAATTCCCATCACATTTATTGAAATATGACCTGATATTGGCAACCGTTCGATTTGTGTTGTCTGTAGCGGTTTCAACTAAAATAGCAATACCGTGGGGTGCGTAGCCTTCATAAAGAACTGTTTTGTAATCGCCTAAATTTTTATCAGAAGCGCGTTTGATGGCTCTTTCGATGTTATCTTTAGGCATATTTGCAGATTTTGCATTCTGAATAACTGCCCGAAGTTTGGCGTTAGTTTCCGGGTCAGGACCGCCTTCTTTGACTGCCATCACAATATCTTTCCCCAGGCGTGTAAAAGTTTTGGCCATCGCAGACCAACGCTTCATTTTACGTGCTTTTCTAAACTCAAAGGCTCTTCCCATAGTTTCAATTATTCAGCAAAGGCTTCCATTTTACGATTGTATTCCCTGATTTCAGCTTTGTTGACAGGATTTTCAGGATTTTTGATCAAGTTGACCAAGTAGATTAAACTTTCTGCACCTGTAATCAATTCAACATCATCAAAATTTTCACTTTCGTCCTCATCTTCATCTTCATCTTCATCTTCTTCTTTAGAAATTGGTTCGTCTTGAGGAATCGGAATTGCAAAGACTTCGTTTTCTTCAATGTGTTCGTAAACCAATCTAAGCGTTTTGGCAACCACCGGCAATTCTTCTGCAACGGCATAAGGTCGCAATGCTTTCAGATCTTCAACCACAGTTTCTGTGATGTATTTGGACGATTCTAATTCGTCGATAATTTTCTTGATTAATTTAGTGGCTTTATTATGTTCCAAGATTTATGAATTTTAAAATGATGTATTGCAAAAATAATTTTTAGTTTATATAATAGAGTGGGATGAACCAACTATTTTTAGAAAATATGATTTAAATTTTATTGAAGGCTCATTTTCAGCTAAAAAACATTCAATATCTATTTGAAACTGAATTGGAAAGATTTAAAAACTTTATAATTTCCTAAAATGTTTCTTTAAACCCTTTTATCTCCTTATTTTTGCGAATCTTAAAATTTTAAATCACATTCATCAAGAGGGAATTTTATGCTTGAAAAAACCGCAGATAAAACTTTATACGATTATCAAGAAAAGGATCTTCAGAAAATTTTTGATCGACTAGAAAACTGTCCAGACAATTATAATCTGTTGTATCAACTTCCAACTGGGGGCGGCAAAACCGTTGTTTTTTCTGAAATTGTAAGACGTTATATTGAAAAAACGGGCAAGAAAGTAATTGTCTTGACGCATCGTATTGAGTTGTGCAAGCAGACGTCTGATATGTTGAAAGGTTTTGGTGTAAGAAATAAAATAATAAACAGCAAAGTCAAGGAATTGCCAGATGACAACGACTATATGTGTTTTGTAGCCATGGTCGAAACTCTGAATAATCGCTTGAATGAGGAAAAACTAAACATGAAAAATGTAGGTTTAGCTATTATTGATGAAGCGCATTATAATTCTTTTACTAAACTTTTTAAATATTTAGAAAATGCTTTTATTTTAGGGGTTACTGCCACACCTTTGAGTTCCAATATCAAACTACCGATGCACCGCAATTATCGTGAATTGATTGTTGGAAACTCAATTACATCTTTGATAGATAAAGGTTTTTTGGCAAGAGCCAACATGTATAATTATGATGTAGGCTTAGGAACTTTACAAATTGGAATCACAGGAGATTATACGGTAAAATCTTCAGAAGATTTGTACACAAATCTGGATATGCAGGAAAAGCTTATTCAGGCTTATGAAGAACGATGTAAAGGTAAAAAAACATTGATTTTTAATAACGGAATCAATACGTCTTGGTATGTATATCAGACCTTTAAGGATGCCGGATATGAAATCAAGCATCTTGACAATACGCACAATAAAAAAGAACGAAGAGATATTCTGAAATGGTTTAGAGAGAAACCAGATGCTATTTTAACTTCAGTGAGTATTTTGACAACTGGTTTTGACGAGCCAACCGTTGAAAATATTATTTTAAACAGAGCTACAAAATCTTTGACATTGTATTTCCAAATGATTGGACGTGGTTCAAGAAAACTTCCAGAGAAGGACAGTTTTAATGTCATTGATTTAGGAAATAACATTGCTAGATTTGGGCCTTGGGATGCTTCGGTAGATTGGCAATTGATTTTTGAAAATCCGGACTACTTCTTGGACAATATGATTTCTGATGAAGAAATTGAACTAAATTTCAAATATGAAATGCCTGAAGAAGTTCGTGAAATGTTCAAAAATTCTGAAGACATTGAATTTGATATTCGCAAACGCTATAATGAAACGGTGAATAACGGTGAGAAATCCAAATTGGTTTTGGAAGAATCTATTGCTCAACATGCCAAAATG
>JBHEPM010000093.1:0-8822 GCA_046260295.1 Psychroflexus sp. | reverse complement strand
AAGTTTTTGAAACCGGAAACTTATGAGTGCAATCTTTGTCAATTAACCCACGGTATTTTTGGTGAAAGTCGAAAATGGAAAAAATTCAGAAAGAATTCTGAAATCGATTTTAAATTTTTACACAAAGACGAATACCGGAAATCTTTCAAATCTAAATTTGAAGCTTTAGAGAATCTGCCAGTGGTTTTGTTGCAGGATAATTACGATTTGAGCGTATTTGTGTCTGCGAAAGAAATCAACCAAATGTCAAGTCTTTCAGAATTGATAGCGGTTTTGGAAAAAAGAATGTCAACAATATAATCTGACTTATTTCAGTTCTTTATTGATATTTTGAATATAATTCAGAATTTCATCTCGTCCAGTTTTATGCGCTGAAGAAGTCAAAAAAACCGGTGGCAATACTTCCCAAGTTTCCATAAGTTTAGACTTATACTTGGTAATATTATCTTCCAATTGTTTGGTTTTTAGTTTGTCAGCTTTCGTAAAAACGATGGAAAATGGCACATTATTCACGCCCAACCATTGTAGAAATTCCAAATCGATAGGTTGCGGATCATGACGCACATCGATCAGCACAAAAGTATTCACCAATTGTGCGCGCTTTTCAAAATATGCCGTGATGTATTTTTGAAAAGTTTTTTTCTCTTTTTTGCTTACTTTAGCATAACCATAACCAGGCAAATCTACCAAATGCCAAGCCTCATTAATCAGAAAATGATTAATCAGTCTTGTTTTTCCGGGTTTACCAGAAACTTTAGCCAAATTTTTTCTGCCAGTCAGCATATTAATCAATGAAGATTTTCCCACATTACTGCGACCGATAAACGCATAATCGGGTAAAATAGAATTCGGGCATTTGGTCACGTCCGAATTGCTCATCACAAACTCTGCTGAATTAATTTTCATAAGTACAAATCTAGAAATTTCGTTTTTGAAGCCAAGCGTACAAAACTTTATTGAAGGCTTCTGGATGTTCCATCATGGCGGCGTGACCACATTTGTCAATCCAAAATAATTCTGAATCCGGTAATAATTTATCAAAATCTTCAGCCACATGTGGTGGCGTTACTTCATCTTGTTTGCCCCAAATAATGCAGGTTGGCGTGTGCATATTTGGCAAATCCTTTGACATATTGTGTCTAATCGCACTTTTGGCAATAGATAAAGTTCTAATCAATTTGCTACGATCGTTGACCACTTCATAAACTTCATCGATAATTTCCTGAGTTGCAATTTCAGGATTGTAAAACACATCTTGCGCTTTTTTCTTGATGTATTCGTAATCGCCACGTTTCGGATAACTTTCGCCCATTGCGCTCTCGTATAAACCTGAACTTCCAGTTATTACAAGTGCTTTTAAAATTTCAGGATATAATTTTGTGGTGAGTAAACCAACGTGTCCGCCCAAGGAATTTCCGACCAAAATTACTTTGCCATATTCCTTAAAATCAATGAATTCTTTGATGTATTTGGTCAGGTTTTTAATATTGGTTTTCAAAATTGGCATATCGTACAAGGGCAATTCTGGAACCACAACTTTGTAGCCTTTCTCTGGAAAGAAATTCATCACACCATCAAAATTACTCAAACCACCCATCAATCCATGTAAAATGACGATTGGTGTGCCTTCACCTTTTTCAAAATATTTAAACTTGCCTTCTTGCTTGATATGTTTTTCCATTGGGTATCGAAAATTTCAAAATCCAAATATAAAGATATTTGTAGAAGTAAAACTATTTTCCTTTTAGCCGTTATTCAATTTGTGTATAAATAAATATAAATCAGCCGTCTAAGTAATATTATTTTTGAAATATTTTTTTGAAAAGTGGCATTTTTAAGTTGAAAACCTTGTTTTTAGGAATTTATCCAAATTTTTTAAAACACAACTTAAGTAATTGAAATTCAGAGATATAAAATAAAATATAACATCAAAATATCACATTATGGAAAAAGTTATCCACAATGTGGTAGAAAGTGGTAAAAAGTGGTAAAATTTTCAATATATTTGAAGTTGAAATCTTTTACTCATGAATCACCTCATCGGCACATACGAATGCAAAGTTGACACAAAAGGTCGACTTATGCTACCGTCTGCACTAAAAAAGCAGATGTTGTCGATTATTGAAGATGGTTTTGTCTTGAAACGATCTGTGTTTCAGCCATGTTTGGAATTGTATCCGATGAAAGAATGGGAAACTTTGATGACTAAAATGAACGGCTTGAACAGATTCAACAAAAAAAATAATGATTTCATAAGAAAATTTTCTGCAGGTGTCAAAATGTTGGACATCGACGGAAATGGGCGTTTGCTCATTCCAAAAGATTTGGTGGGTTTTGCAGACATTAAGAAAGAAATTGTCTTGTCTTCAGCCATCAATATCATTGAAATTTGGGATAAAAACAAATATGAACAAGCGATTAGCGAAGATGGAGATTTTGCTGATTTAGCGGAAACAGTCATGGGAGATTTACAAAATGAAGACTAATTATCACATACCAGTTTTGCTGAAAGAAAGCGTAGACGGCCTTGATATTGCGCCGAATGGCACTTACGTGGACGTTACTTTCGGTGGTGGTGGTCATTCTGCTGAAATTTTGTCTCGATTAGGCAAAAATGGGCGTTTGTTCGCTTTCGACCAAGATCAAGATGCGCAACAAAATGTATTGGAAGATTCCAGATTTCATTTGATTCCTGAAAATTTCAAATTCATCAAGCGCTTTCTCAGACTGGAAGGTGTAAAATCTGTCGATGGTATTTTGGGTGATTTTGGCGTGTCTTCGCATCAATTTAATGTTGGCGAACGCGGTTTTTCCATCAGATATGATGCTGATTTAGACATGCGGATGGATCAAAAATCAGCCTTGAATGCGGCTGAAGTTATAAATTCTTATTCTGAAGATCAATTGGCGCAAATATTTTGGCAATATGGTGAAATCAAAATGTCCAGAAAATTAGCAAAAGCCATTGTAGAAAAAAGAACCACAGAAAAAATCACTTCTACAAAAGCTTTGAACGCGGTGTTGATTCCGTTTTTTCCACCAACGAAAGTGAATAAATTTTTGGCACAAATTTACCAAGCCATCAGAATTGAAGTGAACCAAGAAATTGAAGCTTTGAAAGATTTCTTAGCACAAACGGCAGAATTGGTAAAACCCGGCGGTCGAATTAGCTTGATTTCGTATCACTCTTTGGAAGATCGGTTGGTGAAACGTTTCATCAGAGATGGAAAATTTTCTGGTCAGCCTGAAAAAGATTTCTATGGAAATTTTTTAGTGCCATTCAAAAAAGTGGGCAAAATGATAACGCCTAGCGACAATGAAATTGCAGAAAACAGCAGAGCAAGAAGTGCAAAATTACGAATTGGAGAGAAGTTGTAAATATGAAAAATAAGGTTTCAGATATTTTAAAAGGTAAATTTTTGATTAGCGATGGCGCTTTTCAGAACTGGACTTTTATTGTCTTTTGCGCTGTTTTGGCAATTATTATGATTGCCAGCTCGCACAGCGCAGAACAAAAAACCTTTCGTGTTGCAGAGCTGAATCAAGAACTCCGAGAACTCAGAAGCGAATTTGTGGACACTCGCAAAGATGTGATGCAGAAAAAAATGGAATCCAATGTGGCTAAACAAATGAAAGAACGTGAAATCGGAATTTCAAACCAGCCACCATATAAAATTATCGTAAAATCTGAAGATTAATGAAAAACGATAAACATATATTAAGGAGATTTTACATTGTCGCCGCAGTTTTGCTGTTGGTGTTTTTTGTGGTGGGCTACAAACTTTTTGAAATTCAAATCGTAGAAGGACAAAAATACAAGGAAATCGCTCAAAATACGGTTTACAAAAATTTCACCATTGCACCAAATCGCGGCAATTTATATGACACCAACATGAATTTGTTGGCGACTTCTGTACCGAAATATGACATTAGATTTGATGCGGTGACTGTTTCTGAAGCCAATTTTCAACAATATGTTCGGCCTTTGTCAAGTCGACTTTCAGAAATGTTCAATAAACCAGCGTCTTATTTTCTTCAAAAACTGAAACAAGCACGAACCAATAAAAACCGCTATTTATTAATCGCAACGAAATTGGATTATTCAGATTATGTCAAAATTAGAGAATTTCCACTTTTCAATTTAGGACCATATAAAGGCGGAATTATAACCGAACAATATACCGTTCGTGAACATCCGCTAGGCAGAATTGGCGAGCGCACCGTTGGTTTTGGAAATGTTGGTTTGGAAGGTGCTTTTGATGAATATCTCAAAGGAAAAAAAGGGCAACGACTAAAACAAAAAATTGCCAAAGGCCAATGGAAACCAATCAGCGATATAAATGAGGTAGAACCAGAAGATGGTTACGATGTTGTGTCCACCATAGATGTAAATATTCAAGATGTGGCGCATCATGCTTTGTTGGCGCAACTTGAAAAATTTGAAGCTGACCACGGCAGCGTTGTTGTCATGGAAACAAAAACCGGAGAAGTGAAAGCGATTTCTAATCTGGGAAGAGCAAAATCTTCCGGTAAATACTACGAGAAACTGAATTACGCGGTTTACGAAGCTCACGAACCAGGTTCAACTTTCAAGTTGATGAGTATGGTTGCAGCTCTGGAAGATAAAGTGATCGATACCAGTTCTGTGTTTGATACAGAAAAAGGAATCGCCCAATTTTTCGACAGAAAAGTTTACGATTCCAAACGTGGCGGTTATGGGAAAATTTCCGCAGCAAAAGCTTTTGAAGTGTCTTCGAACACAGCTTTTGCAAAAATGATTTATGAAAATTACAAAGACCAACCAGAGCGTTTTGTCAATCGATTGTACAATATGGGATTGAACGAACGCATCGGTTTAAAAATAAAAGGCGAAGGTCAACCAAGTTTGCCGCATCCAGACGATTCCAATTGGTATGGCACAACTTTGCCGTGGATGTCTTTTGGTTATGGCGTGTCCATGACTTCCTTGCAAACCTTAACCTTTTACAATGCCATTGCAAATAACGGCGTGAAAGTAAAACCGCGATTTATCAAACAAGTAAAAGATAAAAACACCTTAATCGATTCTTATGAAGACCCGATTATTCAAGGCAGTGTGTGTTCTGTTGAAACCGCCAAGAAACTTCAATCCATGATGAAAAAAACGGTGGAACGCGGCACAGGAAGCAATATTTATAATAAAAACTTTTCTATGGCAGGCAAAACTGGAACCTGCCAAACCGAATATTGGATAGAATCAGGACGCTATGTGTCTTCATTTGCAGGTTATTTTCCTGCAGATGAGCCGAAATATTCTTGTATTGTCGTGATTCATAAACCGAATCCGGATATCGGATATTATGGCAGTACAGTTGCTGCACCGGTTTTCGCCAAAATTGCTCAGAAAATTCATATCGATACTCCGATTCAAGATGAATTCCCAGCGGAAGCTATTCAGCAAAATTTAGCTGAAAATTCTTATGAAAATTATTTTGAAATTTCAAAAGAACAGCAAAGCGTCATGCCAGATTTGAAAGGTTTTCCAGCGATGGATGCAGTTTCAATTTTAGAAAATCTCGGGTTGAAAGTGAAATTAATCGGCGATGGAAAAGTGATCAAACAATCTGTGAAAAGCGGACAAAAAATAAATAAAAACCAACAAGTAAATTTAATTTTAAGTTGAAATCATTACAAGACATATTATATAAGGTACCAATTGAAGCTGTGAAAGGCGACACAAATATTGAAATTTCCTCACTTCATTTTGATTCGAGGAAACTTCAAGAAAATGATGCTTTCATCGCCATTCGAGGTGAAGCGGCAGATGGTCATGATTTTATTCAGTCTGCGGTAGCACAAGGCATAAAAGCTGTGATTTGCGAAATTTTTCCTGAAGAAATTGCACCAGAAGTGACTTACATAAAATGTAAAGATTCACGCGAAGCTTTAGCCATTATGGCTTCAAATTATTACGAAAATCCTTCAGAAAATTTAAAACTTGTTGGTATAACCGGTACCAATGGTAAAACAACGGTAAGTTCACTTTTGTTTCAAATGTTCAAAAAGTTGGGTTTCAAAGTTGGTTTAATTTCAACAGTCGTCATTAAAGTAGATGAGACAGATTATGCCACAAAATTGACCACACCAGACTCATTAACAATCAACAATTACTTGAAAATGATGAACGATGCTGGTGTTGAATTTTGTTTTATGGAAGTCAGTTCGCATGGCATTGCACAACATAGAACTTCAGGCTTGGAATTTGCTGGTGGAATTTTCACCAATTTGTCACATGATCATTTGGACTATCACAAATCTTTTGCTGAATATCGTGATGTCAAAAAACGATTTTTTGATGAATTACCGAATTCAGCATTTGCGATTACCAATATCGATGACAAAAATGGCAGATATATGTTGCAAAACACGAAAGCCAAAACATCAAGCTACGGACTGAAAAATTTAGCCGATTATAAAGTTAAAATTCTTGAAAAAGGATTTTCAGGATTAAAATTGAATATCAATGGCAGTGAAATCTGGTCAACTTTCATCGGAGATTTCAATGCTTATAATTTAGTGGCTGTTTATGCCGCAACAGATTTGTTAGGCGTAGAAGAATTAGAAAATTTACAATATCTCAGCAGTTTGAAGCCCGTTGCTGGAAGATTTCAGCATTTTGTATCAAAATCGGGCGTGAATGTAATTGTGGATTACGCACACACGCCAGATGCACTTCAGAATGTTTTGCAAACTGCAAACGACATTCGCACCAAAAACGAAGAATTGATATGCGTTGTGGGTTGTGGCGGCGATCGAGATAAAACCAAACGACCTACAATGGGCAAAATTGCCGCTAATTTCAGTTCGAAAGTAATTTTCACCAGTGATAATCCACGAACTGAAGATCCAGATGAAATCCTGAACGATGTAGAAGCTGGTGTAGAACCGCAAGATTTCTCTAAAACATTGCGCGTAACTTTAAGAGATCAAGCTATTAAAACCGCTTGTAATTTGGCTAAATCTGGCGATATTATTTTGATTGCCGGAAAAGGCCATGAAACTTATCAAGAAATACATGGCGTAAGACGTGATTTTGATGATATGAAGATTGTGAAATCAATGCTAGAACAACTTAATAAGTAAATTATGCTGTATTATTTATTCGATTTTTTAGAAAATAATTACGATTTTCCTGGCGCGCGTTTGTTCCAGTATATTTCATTTCGTGCTGCAGCAGCTATTATTTTTTCGTTATTGATTTCAACAATTTTTGGTAAGCGAATTATTCTTTTTCTTCAAAGAAAACAAATTGGCGAAAGCGTTCGAGAACTTGGCTTGGAAGGTCAAAAAGAAAAAGCAGGAACGCCAACCATGGGTGGATTGATTATCATTTTTGCCACTTTAATTCCTGTATTGTTATTCACTCAACTGACCAATATTTATATCATTTTACTTATTGTGACCACTTTATGGATGGGCGCGATTGGCTTTTTAGATGATTACATCAAAACTTTCAAAAAAAACAAAGAAGGTTTACAAGGCAAATTTAAAGTTATTGGCCAAGTTGGCTTGGGACTTTTTGTGGGTTTGGTGATGTATCTTCATCCGGACGTCACTATTCGTTCTGATAATAAAGTGAATACTGAAAATTCTTCATTTGTGATATCTGAAACGTCTTCAGAAGTGAAATCAACAACAACTACAATTCCATTTGTAAAAAATAACGAATTGGATTATTCCAAAGCCATAACTTGGATTGGCGATGGCATGGCAAAATACGCTTGGTTGATTTTTATTCCGATTGTCATTTTTATAGTAACCGCAGTATCAAATGGTGCCAATCTTACCGATGGCATTGATGGTTTAGCAGCAGGAAGTTCAGCAATTATTGTGCTTACTTTGGGGCTTTTCGCTTGGGTATCTGGCAATGTGATTTTTTCAGATTACCTCAACGTGATGAATATTCCACGTTCTGGCGAAATGACCATTTTCATCGCTGCTTTTGCTGGTGCATTAGTTGGGTTTTTGTGGTACAATACGTATCCAGCCCAAATTTTTATGGGCGATACAGGAAGTTTAACTATCGGCGGAATCATAGCTGTAATTGCCATTGCCACACGCAAAGAACTTTTAATTCCTATTCTATGTGGCATCTTTTTTATTGAAAATTTATCGGTAGTGATGCAGGTCGGATGGTTTAAATATACCAAGAAAAAGTTTGGTGAAGGTCGGCGAGTGTTTCTCATGTCGCCATTGCATCATCATTATCAAAAATTAGGATTTCATGAATCTAAAATTGTCGTCAGATTTTGGATTATAGGAATTCTACTGGCAGTAATAACAATTGTGACTTTAAAAATCAGATAAATGAAAAAATTAGTCATTTTAGGTGGTGGAGAAAGCGGCGTTGGTGCGGCGATCCTTGGTCTTAAAAAAGGATACGAGGTATTCTTGTCTGATTTTTCTGAAATCAAACCAAAATTCAAGTCTGTTTTAGAAGATTTGAAGGTAGATTTTGAAGAACAAGTTCATACAAAAGCTAAAATTTTTCAAGCAGATGTTTTGGTTAAAAGTCCTGGTATTTCAGACGATTTAGACCTAATCCGAGCTATTAGAGGTCGAGGAATTCAAGTGATTTCTGAAATTGAATTTGCCTCTTGGTATTCCGATGCAAACATCATTGGAATTACCGGGTCTAACGGAAAAACTACAGTAACGAATATGGCGTTTCATATTCTTAAAGATGCAGGACTCTCTGTATCTATGGCGGGGAATATCGGTTTTAGCTTTGCAGAACAAGTGGCAAAACAGAATTATCAAAATTATGTATTAGAACTCAGTAG
>JBHEPM010000092.1:0-9042 GCA_046260295.1 Psychroflexus sp. | reverse complement strand
AGAATCTGCTTTTGGCGTGCTCAATACTATATTTGACAAAGAATTGACAACCGAATTGCTCTCCAAAAGCAAATCGAAATTTGGTTTGAAAACTTCAAAAATTGAAATCGGAGAATTTGCAGATTTGAGCTTATTCAATCCTGAATCAAGTTATATTTTCAATAAAAATCATATTTTGTCAAAATCTAAAAACAGCATGTTTTTAGGAGAAGATTTGAAAGGAAAAGTTTACGGGAGTATTTACAAGACCACATTTTATGAAAATTAAAAAAGAAAGAAAAGGAAAAACAGCTGCCATTGTGGCTTACTTCACGATTTTTGGAAGCATTTTAGCACTTTTACTGAATAGTGATGAGAACAAGACAGACTTTGGTAGTTTCCACGTCAGGCAAGGTTTGGGTATCAATTTATTATTTATTTTAATCGGTGTTGTTGTAAATGGTGTTTTCGATTTTTTAAGCGATTTACAAAACATGATGGTGGGATTTGCATTTTACTTATTTTACTTCATTTTGTGGGTCTACGGATTTATCGGTGCCGTGAGCGGAAAAAAATATCAAATTCCTATTATTGGAAGTTTAAGTCAAACAATATTCAAAAAATTAACTTAGAATGACTACACAAAATTTATCATTAACGCACTTGGTCAGACCATCAAATCTAAACACCAAAGCGCCTCTTATACTCATGTTACACGGTTATGGCAGCGATGAAAACGATTTATTTTCTTTTGCCGATGAATTGCCAGAAGAATACATCGTCATTTCACTGAAAGCGCCGCATGAATTACAAGCCTACGGCAATGCCTGGTATGCTATCAATTTTGATGCACAACAAGGTAAATTCAGCGATATTGAACAAGGGGTTCAATCCAGAAATTTGGTTCAAAAATTTATTTCTGAAGCTATTGAAACTTACCCGATTGATAAAAATAACATCACTTTATTAGGTTTCAGTCAAGGTACAATTTTGAGTTTTGCACTGGCTTTATCTCACCCAGAAATGTTCAAAAACATTATCGGTTTGAGCGGTTATATCGATGAAAATATGATTGAAGCTGGTTATGAAAATAATGATTTCAGTCATTTATCAGTTTACAATTCGCATGGATCTTCGGATCAAGTTATTCCTGTAGAATGGGCAAGAAAAAACAAGCCGTTTTTAGAAAAATTGAATATCGATATTACTTATGAAGAATATCCGGTTGGTCATGGTATCAACCCACAAAATTTTATGAGTTTAAAAAAATGGCTTTCTGAGCATCGCTAAAAGAATATAAATACAAAAAAATATGCTAATAATTGGTATTGCCGGCGGCACAGGAAGTGGAAAAACTACGGTTGTCAACCAAATTATCAACGAATTGCAACACGATGAAGTCGATGTAATTTATCAAGATTCTTATTATAAAGATTTGTCGTATTTGCCAATGGATGAACGCGTTAAAATCAACTTTGACCACCCGAAATCTATTGATTTTGATTTACTAGTTGAACATCTCAAAATTTTAAAAACAGGCGAAAATATTGAGCAACCGGTGTATTCTTTTAAAGAACACAACCGCACCGACGAAACCATTACGACAAAACCACGCAAAGTTATGATTGTAGAGGGAATTTTGATTTTTACACATCCTGACATTCGTGATATGTTCGACATAAAAATATTTGTCCATGCTGATAGTGATGAACGTTTGATGAGACGTTTGAAACGCGATATTTCTGAACGTGGAAGAGATTTAGATGAAGTGCTGAACCGCTACAAATCTACTCTGAAACCGATGCATCAACAATTCATTGACCCGACCAAAGAATATGCGGATATTATCATTCCAAATAACCGTTTCAACACGGTTGCGATAGATATCGTTCAGACAATTATTAAGGAAAGACTCATATAATTTTTGTATTTTTAGAATATGAATTACAAACAACTCAAATCCAAAACTTGGTTCAAAATAATAAGTAACAAATACGTTTTGGTTTTGCTTATTTTTTGCATTTGGATGTTGTTTTTGGACAGTAATTCTTGGTTAGTTCAACGTGAACTCAATCAAGAAATTAATGAAATAAACGCCAATCGCGAATATTACATCAAAGAAATACAAAAAGACAAGCAAATTTTAGAAGAATTAGACGACAGTTTGGAAATAGAAAGATTTGCGCGCGAAACTTATTTCATGAAACGCCCAAACGAAGAAATATACATCATTGAATATGAAGATAGCTTAAAATCGAAAAGCGATGACTAAAACATTATTTGACGAATTTGAATCCGTTTCAGCGAAAGCCTGGAAACAAAAAATACAAGTCGACCTGAAAGGCGCAGACTATAACGAAACTTTGTTAACCAAAACCGATGAAGGTATCGACATCAAACCATTTTATCATGCTGATAATCTAGACGAAAAATTCAAACTGCCACAAACCCAACACTGGTCAATCACTGAAAAAATATATTTAGAAAACACAGATATTTCCGTTGAAAACGCGCAAGATGTCATCAATCGTGGCGCAGAAAGTCTTTGGATTATTATTCCTGAAGCCGATTCAAAAAAGTTAGCTTTTTTTGAAGCCTTTAAAGATGAAAAGATTGAAATCTATGTTGAATTTCTGTTTTTAGATTTAGATTTTCTTGAAAAATTCAATGACACAATTTCAAAACAGAATTTAAAAGTCAGATTTGGCATCGACCCTGTTGCGCATTTGGCGTCAGATGGCAATTGGTTTTCCAATCAAAAAAAGGATTTTGAAAACATTTTAAAAATTAATGAATTTTCAAATTTCATCAATCACATAAATATTGATGCTAGAATTTATCAAAATTCAGGTGCAAATATCACGCAACAATTGGCTTATAGTTTGGCTCATCTGAATGAATATTTCAATATTTTCAATGAGAAATCACAGAGAAATAAAACTTTAAATATAAATCTATTAATTTCAGTTGGCGCGCATTATTTCATGGAAATTGCTAAAATCAAAGCCTTGAAACTTTTGGTTGAAAGCCTAGCTTCGAAATACGATTTTGAAATTGAACTCAATATTATCGCTGAACCGAGTTCCAGAAATCATACCATTTACGACTATAATATGAATATGTTGCGCACCACCACGGCTTGTATGAGTGCAATTTTGGGCGGTGCTGATTGGGTGAATAATTTGGCTTATGATGTAATTTTCCACAAACGCAATGAATTTGGCGAACGTATTTCCAGAAATCAATTGTTGATTCTGAAACAAGAAAGTTATTTCGACAAAGTCAAAAATCCTGTAGATGGCACTTACTATATTGAAAATTTAACCCAAGAATTGGCTGAAAAATCCTTGTCTATATTCAAAAATATTGAAGCCGGCGGAGGTTTTATTCAACAATTATTTGAAGGTAAAGTTCAAAAGAAAATAAAAGAAAGTGCAGACAAAGAAAAAGCGAAAATTCAATCTGGCGAATCGACTTTGGTCGGCACCAACAAACACAAAAATCCAGAAGACAAAATGGGTCATGATTTGGAATTGTATCCTTTTTTAAAACAAAATAAACGCAAAACATTAGTTCAACCAATTATTCCAAAACGATTGGCAGAAGATATAGAATTGGCGCGTTTAGACGAAGAACAACAAGCATCTTCAACTGAAAATCGATAAAACATGGCACGTAAAAATATACAAAATCTGAGTTTAAAATCGGTATCAACAACACCTGAAACCGACGAAAAAAAATTCAAAACCGCAGAACAAATTAAACTAAAACCGACTTACAAAAAGTCAGATTTAGAAAACATTGAACATCAAAATTTTGTTGCCGGAATTCCACCGTATTTACGCGGGCCGTATTCTACCATGTATGTGCGCAGACCATGGACAATTCGCCAATATGCCGGATTTTCTACTGCAGAAGAAAGCAATGCATTTTATCGTAGAAACCTTGCTGCTGGTCAAAAAGGCTTGTCTGTTGCTTTCGATTTGCCGACACATCGCGGTTACGATAGCGATCACGAACGGGTAGTCGGCGATGTCGGAAAAGCCGGAGTTGCCATCGATTCTGTGGAAGATATGAAAGTTTTATTTGACCAAATTCCTCTCGACAAAATGTCGGTTTCCATGACCATGAACGGCGCAGTTTTGCCAATTATGGCATTTTACATTGTTGCCGCCGAAGAATCTGGCGTGAAACAAGCACAACTTTCAGGAACTATACAAAACGATATCTTGAAAGAATTTATGGTGAGAAATACCTACATTTATCCGCCAACGCCATCGATGAAAATTATCTCAGATATTTTTGAATTTACATCGCTAAACATGCCTAAATTCAATAGTATCAGCATTTCCGGTTATCACATGCAAGAAGCTGGAGCTACCGCAGATATTGAGTTGGCTTATACTTTGGCAGACGGTTTAGAATACATCAAAAAAGGTTTGGACGCTGGAATGGACATCGATACATTTGCGCCAAGATTATCCTTTTTCTGGGGAATTGGCATGAATCATTTCATGGAAATTGCAAAAATGCGTGCCGCCAGAATGCTATGGGCAAAATTGGTAAAACGCTTCAATCCCAAAAATCTAAAATCTTTAGCCTTAAGAACGCATTCCCAAACCAGCGGTTGGACTTTGACCGAGCAAGATCCTTTCAACAATGTTGCCAGAACTTGTATTGAAGCCGCTGCAGCTGCATTTGGTGGCACACAAAGTTTACATACCAACGCACTTGATGAAGCCATTGCTTTGCCTACAGATTTTTCTGCTAGAATCGCCAGAAATACGCAAATTTTTCTTCAAGAAGAAACACAAATCACAAAAACTGTAGATCCTTGGGCGGGCAGTTATTATGTGGAAAAACTGACACATGATATTGCACATCGCGCTTGGGAACACATTCAAGAGGTAGAAAAACTCGGCGGGATGACCAAAGCCATTGAAGCTGGAATTCCGAAGTTAAGAATAGAACAAGCCGCCGCAAAAAAACAGGCCAGAATTGACAGCGGAACTGATAAAATTATTGGGGTCAACGCTTACAGACTGAAAAAAGAAGATCCAATCGTCACTTTAGAAGTTGATAATCAAACGGTGAGAAAACAACAACTTGAGCAACTCGAAAAAATCAAAGCTGAAAGAGATGAAAACATTGTTCAAGAGAAGCTTCAAAAAATCACAGAAGTCGCAGAAAAAGAAAATGGTAATTTGTTGGAAATGGCTGTTGAAGCTGCTAGAGCAAGAGCCACACTTGGCGAAATAAGTATGGCTTTAGAAAAAATTTACGGTAGGCACCAAGCCAAAATTCAATCTTTCAGTGGCGTATATAGCAAAGAAATGAAAACAGACGAATCTTTTGCGAAAGCACAGAAACTAGCCGATGAATTCGCAGAAAAAGAAGGACGACGTCCGCGAATTATGATTGCTAAAATGGGACAAGATGGTCACGACAGAGGCGCCAAAGTTGTGGCTACCGGTTATGCCGATGTCGGTTTTGACGTGGATATTGGTCCGCTTTTTCAAACGCCGCAAGAAGCTGCCAAACAAGCCGTAGAAAACGATGTTCATGTTTTGGGCGTGTCGTCTTTAGCCGCAGGCCATAAAACTTTGGTTCCTGAAGTTATTGCTGAACTCAAAAAACTGGATCGCGAAGATATTATGGTCATCGTTGGAGGTGTGATTCCTTCAGCAGATTACAAATATTTATTTGATGCTGGCGCAGTTGCCGTTTTTGGTCCTGGTAGCAAAATCAGTGATGCAGCCATTCAAATTTTGGAAATTTTAAATGATAGTTTTTAGTCCTTGGATTTAAATTTATAGCTGAATTTAAACTGAGAATAACGGTGAATCCAGCACATCTTTAAATTCGGTTTTTAAAATTATGCCAAATCTAACTTAATTTAGCATTGAATATTTAAATTAGCAAATATTCCTAATTTAGAATTTTATGGCAATTATTGGCAACCTTATCAAAGGTGTGATTAACCTCAGAAATTCAATTTCTTCGGAAACCGATCATATAGAAAATCAAAAAGAAACACTAAGGCATCTTTTAGACACTGCTAAACATACAGCTTTTGGGAAGTATTACCAGTTTGAAGAAATTTTAGATTCTGATGATCCTTCGGAATCTTTTAAAAAAGAAATACCATATTTTGATTACGATCGCATCAACTCTCAATGGTGGCATCAATTGCAAGACGGTAAAAAAGACATCACTTGGCCAGGAAATCCAAAATATTTTGCTTTGAGCTCTGGTACTACCGGAAAAAACAGCAAACGAATTCCAGTGACTGATGAAATGATTGAAGCCATTAGGAATGCTGGGATCAAACAGATTTTAGCGATTGAAAATTTCGATTTACCTGCAGATTTTTTTGAAAAAGAAATTATGATGTTAGGCAGTTCCACAGAACTTCAGCAAAATAATGACCATTTAGAAGGCGAAATCAGTGGCATCAGCGCCAGTAGAATTCCGTTTTGGTTTCGTGGCTACTACAAACCTGGCGAAGAAATTTCAAAAATTGACGACTGGGACGAACGCGTTCAGAAAATTGCTGAAAATGCCAAAAACTGGGATATTGGTGCTTTGAGTGGTATTCCGTCTTGGATGGAATTGATGATGGAAAAAGTAATTGAATACCACAAAGTTGATAATATTCATGACATTTGGCCAAACCTGAAAGTTTATACAACTGGTGGTGTCGCTTTTGGTCCTTATGAAAAAAGTTTTAAGAAACTTACTGGAAAAAAAGTGCATGTTGTTGATACTTATTTGGCTTCAGAAGGATTTATCGCATTGCAAACTCGGCCGGAAACCGATGCCATGCAATTGCTTACCGATAATGGCATTTATTTTGAATTTGTTCCTTTTGAACCTGAATATATTCAGCAAGACGGATCGCTGGTTCAGGATGCGCCATCTGTGACTTTAGAAGAGGTTGAATTGGATAAAGATTATGTATTGATTTTGAGTTCTGTTAGCGGCACTTGGCGATATATGATTGGGGACACCATTCAGTTTACGGATATCAAACGTGCGGAAATTAAAATCACCGGCAGAACCAAATTCTTTTTAAATACAGTCGGTTCACAACTTTCTGTCAATAAAATGGATGTAGCGATGCGTGAATTGGAAGATGAATTTGACACCACTATTCCAGAATATACCATTTGTGCTAAACGCGGGGATGATGATCAATTTTATCATTTTTGGTATTTGGGAACGAAATTGAAAGATGTTGATTCTGAAAAAGTAGCAAAAGCTTTGGATGAAATATTAAAAAAAGCCAACAAAAATTATGAAGTTGCACGAACCAAAGCTTTAAAAGGCGTTAAAGTCAATTTGATTGATCCAGAAAAATTTTACGCTTGGAATGCTAGAAACAAGAAAAAAGGCGGACAAGTAAAAATGGAACGTGTGATGAATGAAGATAAATTTGCTGAGTGGGAAGAATTCGTAAATAGTTAAAGTTATTCACTATTTATTTTGAACAATTTGCATAATTTCTTCTGGTGACAAATAATAACGTTTAATGCGTTGTTTGTAATTGTCCTCTATTTCAGCGTGATTGAGAATAAAATCCTTAGTTTTCAAAATATAATCTGCCATGCCTTGTTCCACCGCAAAAGTATCTGCTGCTCTTTCAGCTTCTACAATGTGTTTTTCAAAATATAAATATTTCAGTCCAAACCATATCATATTGAATTTACCCCGGTGTTGATAATCTAAAATATGACCAAGTTCATGACCAAGCCAACCAATCATAACATCTGTCGGTACATTTATAGTCTTGAATTCTTTACCAGAAATTTTAAATTTTTCGCTGATAAAAATAAAATATTCTCGTTTGGTTCTTGGTTTTAACAAGCTAACAAAGTTAGGCTGAGCTTGCATGGTGGATTTTTTGATGTCAGATTTGAATTTAAATTCAATAGGGATTGCTGCCAATTGCGGGAAATATGATAAAGCTTTTTCAACTTCTTCACTTATAATTTTTGGCATGATGTGGTATTTCCCCATAGAAATTACATTTAAGATGCATAATAATAAAAAATCACAAGACTTCCCTCCTATTCTAAATAAAAAACACTTCCAAAATTTGTTGATATTTTGGAAGTGTTTTCTGAAATTATTTTTATAATTCTTTAATCTTTCTTCAAAAGTCCACCCAAAACGTCTTTGACTTTATCTTTCACTTCGTCTTCGTCTGATTTAGAATCATCATTGTTTTCATCTTTGTCATCTTTGCCTAACAATTTATCAATTTCTTCGCCGACTTTGTCTTTAACTTTATCGGTTGCTTTGTCTTTCTGAGCCTCAATGATTTGCTGAGACAAACTTTGAACTGCATTTTGCATGTTCATCTGAATTTTTGGATTTGAAAAAGTACCTGATAAATTCACTGGCAAATTCACATTCATTTTATTCAAATCTGTATTGCTCAATTCAGCGAGTTTTCCGCCAACTTTATCACCAAAATATTTTGCTGGAATATTAAATTTTAAATTATAATTCATTTCGTTACTAAAAGAATGACTTCCAGAGACATCAACTTGAATATCATCTAATTTAAAATCGAAATTATCGGCATTGATTGCGCCACCGTCGAAATTTAGTTTGGCGACTACATCCTGAACTTTCAATTTATCAAAGCTCATAAAATTCATCTGCCCATTTAGTTTTGAAACCAAAGGCATCTTTTCTTCTTGAATATTTGCTGAAATAATTTCAGCTAAAGCATCGCCTTTTAAGGATTGGTAAACTGGCATTAAATCTTTCGTTAAATCCCCGCTCAAATTAATTTTTGTAGTGGCAACACCTTTTAAAGCTTGCGCAATTGGCGCCAAACCTTTGATGAGTTCCATTTGTTCAAAAGCTTCAACGATTTGAATGGTATTGAGTCCTAAATTAACATTGAAATTAGGAGTTTCATTTGCCGTAGAAACTTCACCATCTAGGTTGATTTTTCCTCCGAATAAATCTGCTGAAACATTATTCAAAATGGCTTTTTCTTCTCTTAAAGCTAAATTGCCTTTTGTGTTTTTTAGATTCAAATTATCATAT
>JBHEPM010000091.1:0-9111 GCA_046260295.1 Psychroflexus sp. | reverse complement strand
TTTTTGTCACGCACTCTGAACAGCGGAGTTTGTAAGATATAAAGATGTCCTTCTTTGATTAATTCAGGAAAAAACTGAAGGAAAAATGTGATGATTAGCAAACGAATATGCATTCCATCAACGTCAGCATCCGTGGCAATCACAATGTTATTGTATCTTAAATTTTCTAAAGAATCTTCAATATTGAGTGCTGCTTGAAGTAAGTTGAACTCTTCGTTTTCGTAAACTATTTTTTTACTTAAACCATAGGAGTTTAAAGGCTTGCCTTTCAAGCTAAAAACGGCTTGCGTGTTGACGTCTCTAGACTTTGTAATACTTCCGCTGGCAGAATCACCTTCTGTAATAAATAAGGTTGTTTCTAAATAGTTTTCTTTTTTAGTATCATCTAAATGAATTCGACAATCGCGGAGTTTTTTGTTGTGTAAACTCGATTTCTTAGCACGATCTTTGGCTAATTTACGGATTCCGGATAATTCTTTACGCTCCTTCTCTGCTCTAAGAATTTTCTGATGTAATTTTTCTGAAGTTGCAGTATTTTTATGAAGATAATTATCGAGTTCTTGTTTTAAGAAATCTAAAATATAGGTTCTTACCGTTGGCAAATCGCCACCCATATCTGTGGAACCCAATTTAGTTTTAGTCTGACTTTCAAAAACTGGCTCCATCACTTTGATGCTAATTGCAGTAACAATGGATTTTCTGATGTCGCTCGGATCAAAGTTTTTTTTGTAAAATTCCCTGATGGTTTTAACAATCGCTTCTCGAAATGCAGATTGATGCGTGCCGCCTTGCGTGGTATTTTGACCATTCACAAAAGAATGATATTCTTCTGAATATTGCGCTTTGCTGAAAGTTAATGCAACTTCAATATCATTTCCACGCATGTGAATAATTGGAAAAAGTTGATCTTCTTCCCGAATTCTATCTCCAAGTAAATCTTTTAGCCCTTCTTCTGAGTAAAATTTTTCTCCATTGAAAACAATTGTCAAACCCGGATTCAGATAGACGTAATTTTTGAGCATTTTCTCGATATATTCATTTCTATATGAATATTTTTTGAAAATATTTTCATCTGGAATGAAAGTTACTTTGGTGCCTCGTCGGCGCGAAGTATCTTTCAGATGTTCTTCTTCTACAAGATTTCCTTGTTCGAATTCAACAGAAACAGATTCACTACCACGATTGGATTCTACACGAAAATAACTAGACAAAGCATTGACTGCTTTTGTACCAACGCCATTGAGTCCAACAGATTTTTTGAAAGCATTGGTGTCATATTTTCCGCCAGTATTCATTTTGGAAACCACGTCTTTCACTTTACCAAGTGGAATTCCACGGCCATAATCGCGAACAATAACTCTGGAATTTTGAATAGAAACTTCAATAGTTTTGCCAGAACCCATGACAAATTCATCTACAGAATTGTCTAAAACTTCTTTTAATAAAATATAAACGCCATCATCTGCACTGGAACCATCGCCGAGTTTGCCGATGTACATTCCTGGACGCATTCTGATGTGCTCCTTCCAGTCTAATGATTTTATATTGTCTTCTGTGTACTTTGTCTCTTGTGTCATAGTTTTTCTGAACTCCGAAATATACTACGATTTCTGTAAACTAAAAATTTAAAGTCAAATTTATCGACTTTAAATTTTTAGTTGTAATTGTAATTAACTGATCGCCTGTTTAAAAGAATTATCGAACCAATTTTTTATATTTAATTCGTTTTGGCATCGTATCTCCGCCAAGACGTTTTTTCTTATTTTCTTCATAATCGCTAAAGCTGCCTTCAAAGAAATACACTTCAGAATTGCCTTCAAAAGCGAGAATATGTGTACAAATTCTGTCTAAAAACCAACGGTCGTGAGAAATTACAACCGCACAACCTGCAAAATTTTCCAGACCTTCTTCCAAAGCTCGAAGCGTGTTGACATCCAAATCGTTGGTTGGCTCATCCAGTAAAAGTACGTTTCCTTCTTCTTTAAGAGTCATGGCTAAATGTAAACGGTTTCGTTCACCGCCAGAAAGTTTATCTACTTTTTTATTTTGTTCGCTTCCATTGAAATTGAAACGGCTCAAATAAGCACGAGAATTGACTTTTTTTCCGCCCATCATTACTAAATCCTGACCTTCGCTGAAATTTTCCCAGATAGATTTATTTGGGTCAATATTGGAGTGCGCTTGGTCAACATAAGCGATTTTAGCAGTTTCACCAACGATAAATTCGCCTTTATCAGGTTCAATTTCACCCATAATCATTTTGAAAATTGTAGTTTTACCAGCACCATTTGGACCAATCACACCAACAATTCCAGCTTGTGGCAAATTGAAATTCAGATTTTCATAAAGTAATTTTTCATCAAAAGCTTTGCTCACGCCTTTAGCATCAATGACATTCGTTCCTAATCTCGGCCCATTTGGAATATAAATTTCTAATTTTTCATCTAGTTTTTCTTGGTCTTGACTCATCAACTTGTCATAATTATTCAATCTGGCTTTCTGCTTAGATTGACGACCTTTTGGCGCCATTTTTACCCATTCCAATTCGCGTTCCAAAGTTTTTTGGCGTTTACTGGCTTGTTTTTGCTCTTGCGCCATTCGCTTGGATTTTTGGTCTAACCAAGACGAATAATTTCCTTTCCACGGAATGCCTTCACCTCTATCGAGTTCTAAAATCCATCCAGCAACATTATCCAAGAAATAACGGTCGTGCGTTACGGCGATTACCGTTCCTTTATATTGTTGCAAATGATGTTCTAACCAATGCACAGATTCTGCATCCAAATGGTTGGTTGGTTCATCAAGCAAAAGCACGTCAGGTTCTTTCAACAATAAACGACATAAAGCGACTCGGCGTTTTTCACCACCAGATAAAGTTCCGATTTTCTGGTCAGATGGCGGAGTTCTCAGCGCATCCATTGCTACCTCCAGTTTGTTGTCGAGTTCCCAAGCATTGGTGGCGTCAATTTTATCTTGCAAAATAGCTTGACGATCCATCAATTTTTGCATTTTGTCTGGATTTTCATAAACTTCTGGCAATCCAAAATCATCGTTGATTTTGTTGTATTCATCAAGAATGGCTACAACTTCTGAAGCGCCTTCTTTCACAACTTCCAAAACTGTTTTTTCAGGATCCAATTCTGGTTCTTGTTCTAGATATCCAACCGAATAATCTTGAGAAAAAACCACATCGCCTTGGTAATTTTTTTCAATTCCGGCAATGATTTTCATCAAAGTGGATTTACCTGAACCGTTGAGTCCAAGAATACCAATTTTTGCACCGTAGAAAAAACTGAGGTAAATATTTTTTAAAACTGGTTTATCTTCGCCAGGATAGGTTTTTGAAACCCCTGACATTGAAAATATTACTTTTTTATCGTCTGCCATTTACTTTTTTTTATAAAATTAAACTCTTCCTTTTAATGCATTGAAAACCCATGCTATCGCAAAAAAACCAATACCTACTGCTGCAAAACCCCAACCTGCAATTTCATTGTATCTGAAAGCGCCGAGTGCGATAAGTCCGAGACCAACTATTACCATTATAAACGTAGCCCAAGCCAAAACTGTGTTTTTATTCATCTATCAAGGTTTTAAGAATGCGCTAATTTAATAAAAATTTACATCTTCATCAGATATTGAAGATGAATTCAGATTTTTAAGGTTGTCTTTTAAATCAATAATTTTTTAATATTCAAATCTCTGAAAAACTTCTCATTTCTTCATTGATTTCTTAAATCTGTTTCAATGGTTTTTAAATCGAAAATCGGCTGAACATCAACTTGTCCAAAACGCGATGACAACTTATGAATCACTTCTGAAAGCTGTGGATCATTTTGACTTTGCAAAGCTTGTTCAAACTTAACCAGCTCTTTATCATTCTCTTCTACTAGTGTTTTCAGCAGTTCATTGAGCTCATTGTCGTCGTTTCCTGCATAAATTTTAAGTGCTTTCAAATTCCACCTTGAATTTAATTTTTCATCAAGTTCAGAAGCTTTAGTTTGAATCAATTTTAAGCCTAAAATTTCAGCTATTTTTCTGATGATTTTTTCTTTTTTTAAAGGTTTAAAAACTTGATTATCAAATACTTCAAGTTGTTTTTTATCTTGTTCGTTTAACATGACGTTTGCAGTCACAACTAAGGTGTTTTCTAAGTGAATTCCTTCCGATTTTAATTTTTCAAAAATTTCAAAACCAGATAAATATGGCATTTTAAAATCAATGATATACAAGTCGTAATCATGTTTGTGTTTCAAATGTTGAAATGCTTGTTCAGCATCTGTGAATACTGTAATTTTCGGTGCGTAAGGTTTTAATAATTTTAAGTATAATTTTGTGATTAATTCGTCATCATCCAATATGAAAATGTGGTGATTTTCAAGTGAGTTTTTCGGTAAATCGAAACTTGTGATTTCTTTCTTAACTTCTGAAAATTCAGCTTTTTCAAAAGTGAAATTCAGCTTAAAAGTGGTGCCTTGTGTAGATTCACTTGATAACTTTAAATTGCCTCCCATTTTTTGAACCAAATTTTGTACAATTCCAAGTCCAAGTCCAGTACCTTTTAATTTATTATTGTGAGTGCCAGCTTGTTTGTAATCTTCAAAAACGCTTTTCATTTCTTCGGAAGTCATGCCAATTCCAGTGTCTTTTATTGAAATTTCAATATTTTGAGTGGTATTTTTCTCTTGGGTTTTCACTGATAAGTCAATTGCACCAATGTCGGTGTATTTCAATGCATTGTGCATCAAATTGTATAAAATATGTTGCAGTCTGTGAGCGTCAGCATACACATAAATAGGTTGTTTTGGAATTTCAAAATTCGCCTTGAGGTTTTTATTTTTTATAAGTGGTTCAAAGCTGTTTCGGATGTCTTCAAATACTTCAGAAATATTATTGGGTTTGTGCTCTATTTCAATAATTCCGGCTTTTATTTTTGCCATATCCAAAATTTCGTTGGTCATTTGATACAAATAATTTGTAGCAGATTTTAACGATTTTACGTTCTCATCATTTTGATTCATCAAATCTGTATAACCGATAATTGAAGTTAAAGGCGTTCGCAGTTCATGACTCATTGTGGACAAAAACTTTTGTTTTTCTATGGCTTCTCGTTTGGCTTTGGCTTCGCTTTTTTCTAATTTTTTCTGAAAATAAATACTTTTATTAATGTCTTTGAAAATAATAAAAACCGTAATCAAACTAATCAAAATCAGCAAGGCAATGATTGCACCGAGTTCAAATAAATAGCTGATAGAGTCATTTCTTAAGTTTCGAATGGAGTTTTCATAATTATTATATTCTTCGTAAATAATTTCATTCAAAGTCTTTTCTACATAATTATTAACTTCGATGTTTTTCTTAAAAATATTTTGTTCTTGCTGTTGTAAATAATTGGACAAACGAATTCGTTTCTGTTGATATTCCTGGACCAAAGGGAAAATTGCGATTTCTAAGCTATCGCGTTTTTTGGGTGAATGCAGCGTGTCTATGGATTGTTCAACAAGCGTATCGCGAACTGTTCTTACACTTTCTTCTTGAGGTTTTGAACTGCCAAACAGGCGTTGTAGAAAACTGCGATTGTCTTCTTCTTCATTATTCAAACTGTCTTCTTTTTGAAGCGTTTTATCGTAAATTTCAGATGAAATTTGCTTGACAATGGTCACGGAATCGGCAGGTGTTTGTTCTATTTTAGATAACTCAAACTGAATTAAATCTTCCAAATTTTTTAAAAATGCATCTTGATTTTGTACTTTTCGCTGTGCCAAATTTTGATATTCATTTCTAACATTCCGCAATAAAACAGGAATAGTGTCCAAATTTCGGTTGTCTAAAATTCGTTTTTCGCCATAATCAGATTTGACGGAATCTATGTTTTTTTCAATCGCATTGATTAAACTATCGGTTTGTGGTGTGCTTAAATCTCTAGAATCAACAAGATATAAGTTGTTGAGTTTGTTCAAATCAATCATGATTTTCTTCAAATGATCCGAAGCTTTATTAGGGTTGAGTGAGGTTTCAACTTTGTTGCCTAAAGAGTTGAGCGTGGTGTAAAAATAAAATCCAACGCCCAAAAGCCCAATTGCGAACAGGGTGAAAAACCACAGCATTTTACCTTTGAGTTGAAACATAGTTCAAATATACTTGAAGATTTATGATTGGTATTTCCTTGTCATAGATTATTCCACAATTCAATTTGAAGTGAAAAAATTTGTCAATTATGAAATTTAAAAATCTAAAGTAAAATTTTATATAAATTTAGACTTGAATACGTCTTTAATTGCATTTTAAAAAGGTAAAACAACTGTGGTTTAAAATCCACAATATGTTGAATAATTTCAACACTTTTTAATAACATCAAAATAATTTTATTTTTAAGTATTTGATTGTCAAAGCTTATTTATAGCTGAAATTTATGGAACTTTCTTTGATTAAATTATCGTGAATTTAAAAGCAAATAATGTATTTGAATTTAGTTGAAATACAAAAATCGCATAAATATTGAATATTTGTTTGATTTCATCTAATTAAAATCCCAAAAAGTGATATTTTTACTATTAAAAACACAGAATAACTTAACTAAGTTTTAAAACGAAACAAAAAATTGAATTAATATTTTAGCCAAAAAATAAACTGTGCAGAAAATTCTAATTGTTGATGATGATCCGTTTTTCAATAAAACGCTTTCAAATTACTTGAAACGATTTAGTTATGTCGTTGAAACAGCGACTTCTGCGGAAATGGCTTTGAGTCAAATTCATGAGAAAAATTATGACTTAATTCTTACCGATTATCGCTTACCAGAAATGAATGGTTTGGATTTGATTGCTAAAATCAAATCTAATTCGGACATTCCTGTCATTTTAATTACAAATTATTCTGATGTCAGAACTGCCGTTAACTCCATAAAATTAGGTGCTTTCGAATTTATTTCAAAACCAGTAATTCCTGAAGAATTAAAATTAGTTGTTGAAAAAGCCATTCATAAAGATAAAAAATCTCAAAATTCGTCCAAAACTTTCCAAAATGAAAAATCAAACACGGCATTTGAAAAATCTCTGGTAAAAGGAAATACGTCTGAAGCCCAAGAATTATGGTCTTTTGCTGCGCAAGTTGCACCAACAAATATGTCTGTTTTAATTACTGGCGAAAGTGGCACTGGCAAAGAATACGTCGCCAGATTTATTCATGAACACAGCGACAGATCAAAACAAAATTTTGTAGCGATAGATTGTGGCGCATTGCCAGAAAATATTGCGTCCAGCGAATTGTTTGGACACACCAAAGGCGCATTTACTGGTGCAGAACTAGAAAAAAAAGGACAATTTGAATATGCTGATGGCGGTACGCTTTTTTTAGATGAAATTGGAAACTTATCTTATGATTCGCAAGTGAAACTTTTGCGAGTTTTGCAAGAGCGAAAAATTAAAAGACTTGGTGCTAATAAAGAAATAGCAGTTGATTTAAGAATTATTGCTGCGACAAATGAAAATTTGAAAACCGCCATTGAAAACGGCGATTTCAGAAATGATTTGTTTCATCGTTTGAACGAATTCAACTTGAAAATTCCGCCATTAAGAGTGCGAGATACTGATTTTGATGAATTTATACATTTTTTCATGAATGAAGCTTCAAATGAATTGAACAAACCAAATGTTTCTATTGATTCAGAATTGATTTCAGAGTTGAAAAAATACGATTGGCCGGGCAATTTAAGAGAACTCAAAAACTTAATGAAACGAGCGGTTTTATTGAGTTCTGACGGTAAAATTTTAAAACAACACTTGCCGCAAAGTATTTTTGAAATACAAGATAATTTTGAGCATGCTAAGGTTAGCAATCTTAAGGAAAATCAACAAATTCATGAACGAGAAATTATTTTGAAATGTTTGAAGAAAAACAAGTACAATAAAAGTAAAACCGCCAAAGAACTTAATATCGATCGCACCACTTTGTATAATAAAATAAAAACTTTAGATTTAGATGTTTAAAATGCTGTAAATCAATAGTTTTTGTATTTAAAAACAACAGAAATTTATAATATGAATCAAAAAATAAAATGGCTTTCTGCTTTGTTTTGTTTGTGCTTTTGCGCTATTTTTTTTGCACAAGACACACAAAACTTCAATGGAAAATACACTTTAGAAGATGTTGGTGAAGGACTCGCTGAATTTGATTATTTGATCAAGAAAAATGATACAATCTTTCAAGGTGAATTCAATTTTTCAAACTTGATGAATCCTAAAGATAATGAAAACATTGAAAGTATTGTTTATAATGGAAATTTTGACAATAATGAAATGCAAGGCGAATGGATTTATAGTTTCAAAATCATAGATTCTATTGCCGAACGTAAAGCCCGTGCTTTTGAATTGGTCAGCACCACTTCTGGACAAGAATTCTTGGTCAAAGGGGTTTTCAAAAAAAATAAACAAAACGGTACTTGGCAAGTTATCCGTCGGGAATTTGAAAATTCTAAACCAAGTGACACAAGTTTTACCGCTGAAATAGATTTTGGGCAAGAAAGTTTAAAACAAAATTTCACTTCAACCGCTCAAAACATTAGTGTTGTTGGTGGTTTTGATAATAATGGATTAGTTGATGGCGACTGGATTATGATTCACAATATCGATGATTCACAAATACGAGAAGTCAGGGAATTTGAAAACGGAGCTATGAAAAATCATTATTTTTTGGTGAATAATGAAAAAATATTTGTGGATTATTTGGGCTTAGATAATTCCAAAAACACCGATAACGAAACTTGGACTGACCAAGAATTTGACAAACTTTACACCGAAGTTTTAAGATTGTCAAATATCAGTTCTTACACACCAGATGGCAGTGATATTCAACTGGATGAGTTATCAGAAATTTCTCTGGATTTCATCAAAAGCACATTTTTAAGTTTTTACAAACATAATGACATTGAATTTTGGGATGCTGTGAGTCACAAACCGATTGACTACGAACATAAAACGATAAGTCTTAGAAAATATCCGTTTTCACAAAGTGAGAAAAAAGCAATTAAAAACATCAAGTCAGATTTTGAAGATATTCAAAAAAAAATAAACAAATTCAACGAAGAAAGTTTAGTTGAAATTGGTTTACATG
>JBHEPM010000090.1:0-9285 GCA_046260295.1 Psychroflexus sp. | reverse complement strand
GTCCAGATATAATTTATGTGCTGTCGCAAAGTTTGGTTGGCGGAAAACTGAGAGGATTTGTCATTGCTTTAGGACTGGTGACGGGCATTATTTTTCACACGACTTTGGTCGCTTTTGGTGTTTCAGCAATCATCAAAAATTCTGAAACTTTGTTTTGGAGCATCAAAATTGTCGGTGCTTTATATTTGTTGTATTTGGCTTATAAAGTGTATAAGAGTTCTGCTGAATTTAAACTTACTAAGGCTTCAGACTACAAAAGTTTAGGGAAATATTTCAAAACCGGACTCATTATGAATTTGCTAAATCCAAAAGTAAGCTTGTTTTTCTTGGCCTTTTTTCCAGGTTTCCTTTGGTCGAGCACAGGAACTGTGATTCAGTTTTATATTTTAGGATTTGTTTTCATGTTACAAGCTTTGTTGATTTTCAGTATTGTTGCTACTTTATCTGATAGAATTTCAAATTTATTGATGAAATCTGAAAATCATAGTGCGTTTTTTAAATGGTTTCAAATAATTACCTTTGTTTTAATCGCAATTTTGATTTTATTCTAGAATGAAATCAAAAATATTAAAGCTTTTTTTGAAGATTTAGGAAGGCTGATATTAAGATAAAAACACATCCTGAATTCATGAACTTTACAATTAAACCTATATCTTTATCGAAAATGCAAGTAAAAATGAGTACTTCAAATACAAATGATATACGTTGGGAACAAAGATTTTCAAATTTTAATAAAGCATTACTAAAGCTATCCGAAGCTGTTGATTATATCAAAACGCATTTAGAAAAAAACGAAATAAACCCTGAAATTGATAGTACTGAAGAAGTATTGGAGGAGATTATCAAAGAAGGTTTAATTCAACGTTTTGAATACACCTACGAGATGGCCTGGAATGTAATGAAAGATTATGCTTATTATCAAGGACATTCAGAAATTGCTGGTTCTCGAGACGCCATACGCTATGCCTTTTCATCTAACCTCATTGAAAATGGTGAGATGTGGATGGAAATGATTAAAAGTAGAATTAAAACATCCCATACTTATAATGAAGAGACAGCTAATGAAATATATATCAAAATAATTGAAGAATACCACCTAGCTTTTTTAGAATTTCAAAAAACAATGGAATCTAAACGTTCTGGAGATCAACAGGATTTATTTGACAAACAGTAATGTGCGGACTAAAAGAAAATGATATAGAAAAAATTAAATCAGTTTTCTGCGAATATCCAGAAATTGATAAAGTGGTGTTATATGGTTCACGTGCAAAAGGTAATTATCGAAAGAACTCTGATATTGATTTGAGTATAGTTGGTGAAGTCAATCTAGATATAATCCTTAATATTGAGACTAAACTTGATGACCTATTTTTACCTTATGAATTTGATTTATCAATATTCAATAAAATTAAAAATATAGCTCTAAAAGAACATATAAACAGATTAGGACTAACTTTCTATGAAAAGAAAATCCAGTGCGAATAAGCGAGATGCAAGAATCAAGTTTATAGAAAATTTCAAACTTTGAAATAATTTTTTGCTAACTTTTGGATTAAAATTAAAACCAATTCTTTTTTTGTGTGCAAATGTGTATGAGAGTCCTTAGGTTTTCGATAAAAATGAAATATTGAACTGATTCGTCTTAATCGCAATTTTGATTTTATTCTAATAAGACTGAATTTTTACTTTTGAAAATGCTTCAAATCTGTATATTTGAAGCATGGAATCAGTAAAAATAATAGAATGTCCTCGGGATGCTATGCAAGGCATCAAAGCTTTTATTCCAACTGAGGAAAAAGCGAAATATATTCAATCTTTATTGCGTTGTGGTTTCGATACCATAGATTTTGGCAGTTTTGTATCGCCAAAAGCAATTCCGCAAATGCAAGATACAGCCAAAGTTTTGGATTTGTTGGATTTGTCCGAAACTCAAAGTCAACTTCTCGCCATTGTCGCCAATGTCCGCGGTGCTAAAGATGCATCTGTTTTTCCTGAAATCGATTATTTGGGTTATCCGTTTTCGATTTCTGAAAATTTTCAAATGCGAAATACCCATAAAACCATCGCTGAATCTGTTGAGGTTTTAAAAGAAATTTTAGATATCGCCGAAGCCAAAAATAAATCTGTCGTGGCTTATTTATCCATGGGTTTTGGTAATCCTTACGGCGACCCTTGGAATGTTGAAATTGTGGGCGAATGGACAGAAAAATTATCTGATTTGGGCGTAAAAATTCTATCGCTTTCAGATACAGTTGGGACTTCTGACGCTGAAACCATTTCTTATTTGTTTTCAAATTTGATTCCAAAATATCCAGATATGGAATTTGGCGCACATTTGCATACCACGCCAGACAAATGGTACGAAAAAATCCATGCGGCTGTGCAATCAGGTTGCCAAAGATTTGACGGTGCTATTCAAGGTTTTGGTGGTTGTCCGATGGCAAAAGACGACTTGACTGGTAATATGCAAACCGAAAAAATGTTATCCTATTTCAATGCTAATAATATCGATGCCAACATCAAAATGACCAGTTTTGAGTCGGCTTACAATAAAGCGTCAAGCTTGTTTACAAAATATCATTAACGTGCTTTTGTATGCTCATTCTTAAGTTTTTACTTAATTTTGCAGCGTGGAAAAGAAAAAAGATATACGCGCGCTCAGTAAAACGCAACTTCAGGAATTTTTTGTAGCCCAAGGCGACAAATCTTTCCGTGGTTCTCAGGTTTACAATTGGCTATGGAATAAAGCCTGCTATAATTTCGAAGATATGACCAATTTGTCGAAATCTACTCGACAAATGTTAGAAGATAACTTTGTCATCAATCATATCGAAGTTGATCAAATGCAGCGAAGCAAAGATGGAACGATAAAAAACGCCGTCAAACTTCACGACGGTTTTACCGTAGAATCGGTTTTGATTCCAACTTTTTCGAGAACGACAGCTTGTGTGTCTTCACAAGTTGGTTGTAGTTTGGATTGTAAATTTTGCGCCACTGCAAAACTAAAACGTTTGCGAAATTTGAATGCTGACGAAATCTTTGACCAAGTGGTTGCCATTGACAAAGAAAGTCGTTTGTATAATGGCATTCCGTTGTCAAATATTGTATACATGGGCATGGGCGAACCGCTGATGAATTACAATAATGTGTTGAAATCTGTAGAAAAAATTACGTCTCCTGATGGTTTAGGGATGTCGCCAAAACGCATTACTTTGTCCACTTCTGGTGTGCCAAAAATGATCAAAAAACTGGCAGATGACGAAGTTAAATTCAATTTAGCAGTTTCGCTGCACTCCGCCATTGATGAAGTGAGGACGCAAATAATGCCGTTTAATGCTAAATTTCCTTTGGCAGATTTGCGCGACGCTTTATTGTATTGGTACGAACATACTGGTAAAGCTGTGACATACGAATATATTGTTTGGCAAAGCATTAATGACCGCGACGAAGATATCCGTGCTTTGGTCCAGTTTTGTAAATACATTCCCTGTAAAGTGAATTTGATAGAATACAATCCGATTGATGGCGAAGAATTTCAACAAGCTTCTGATGAAGCGGTTGCTAAATATAAAACGGCTTTGGAAGCCAATTATATTACGGTCACTTTAAGACATTCTCGTGGAAAAGACATCGATGCGGCTTGCGGTCAATTGGCAAATAAGCAGAAAGTGGTTTAGATTTATCATCTAAAAATATTGAAACAAAAAAAGCTCCGGAATTCCGGAGCTTTTTTGATTTTAAAAAGTAAGTAAGAATTACTTTTTGATAAACTTAAAAGTTTCAGTTTTATCACCGATAGTCACTTTTGTGATGTACATCCCATTGTTGAAACTTGCAACGTTGATGCTTTCTTTGTTATTAGAAAGTTCAGTACTCAACATTTCTTGACCTAGCATATTGTAGATAGAAACATTGTCGATATTTTGACTAGCTTCTAGACCTAACTGACCATTGCTGTAGAAATGCGTGAAGTTTGAAGTTTCGAAGTCGTTGTTTGACAAGCCTCCAGTTGTAAAACTCCATGTTTCTACGCTTTCAGGATCAGCAGAACCACCAGCGTTTGTTGGTATAACTTGCCAGTAATATGTTGTGGTTGCTTCAAAATAATCCTCACCTGGAATATGCAATCCTTGAATTTGAGAATTTTCAAAGCTACCAGAAATAGTATTATCTTCTGGGAAATCTTGATCAGGACTCATAATCAAAACATAACTGGTAGCAGCACCGCCAGTAGTTGGCGCATCCCAAGATAAATCAACACTAGCTTCTCCATTGTTGCCATCAGTACCAATTGTTACATCAGTTGCACCGTCAGCAGGAGTAGGGTTTGTAGCTAAACCAGGAGCTGCAGGTATATTTGTATCAGTCGTTACTGTGAAGTCAAAAGCATCAGTTGTTCCAAGTCCTTCTGGAGCTTGGTTAGCATAGAAATCATCAAAAACAATATAATAGGTTGTTCCTGCTTCAGCTAAAAAGTCAACTTCTGCAGGTATTAACGCTCCTGTTTGTTGGTTTTGAGTAATAATGCTACCATCTAAACATGTCAAATCACCACAAGTACCTTCTAGAACACTAAAAGAAGGGATATAGCCATTTGTTGGGGCAGCTTGATCAACATCTGCAGATACATTAACTAAAACATCATTAGAGCCTGCTGTAAAAGAATACCAATTTGCAACAGAAATCGCAGTTTCATCATAATAGGCAGGGTTACACACTGTAGTTGGTGCTGTTCCATTTAAAGCTGTTGCATTAACCGTTGTTGAGGCATCATCAGCAACAGTGACTGCTTGTGCGTTTGCACAGTCTGCTTGCGCATTCATCGCAAAAGAACCAACAAGCATAGCAAATAATAAAGTAATTTTCTTCATAATTAGAATTTTAAAAATTAAGCTACTAAAATACATATTATTTATCAAATAAACTTGTTCTTCCCCCAAAAAAAAAGCTCCGGAATTTCCGGAGCTTTTTTGTTTTAAAAGTAAGTAAGAATTACTTTTTGATAAATTTAAATGTTTCAGTTTTATCACCAATAGTTACTTTAGTAATGTACATGCCATTGTTGAAACCTGCAACGTTGATGCTTTCTTTGTTATTAGAAAGTTCAGTACTCAACATTTCTTGACCTAGCATATTGTAGATAGAAACATTTGAAATAGACTCATCAGATTCTAAAGTTAACTTGTTGTCTGCGTAATAATGTTCCAAAACTTTATTCATTTCAAAATCATTATCACTTAATGTACTTTCAGTTGTAAAAGACCATACAGACCCTACTGTGTTTCCACCAGCATTAACACTAGTCACTCTCCAAAAATAAGTAGTGCTTAGCTCTAAACCGCTAAGTAGCAAACCATTACCATTGATAGATGTTGAGAAAGCATCTACGTTAGCATCAACTCCTAAATCAAATGTGTAAGATGAAGCATTCTCGCTTCCGTCAGGTAATTCCCAAGTGAATTGATATTGTTGTACTGTTTCGCCAGCTTCATTTGTGCCTTCACTTAAAAAAACAGTAGATCCGTCAGCAGGATCAGGAGAAATAGCAGCATCTGGTGCATCAGGTATATTAGTGTCACTGGATACTTCAAAATCAAAACCTGCATCACTCCAGGTAGCATCAAAAACAATATAATAAGTTTGATTAGCTTCTGCTAAAAATTCAACTTCAGATAAAAAATTGTTATTAGGGTCTCCCTGTTCAAAAAACGCTATGTCATCATTTTCGGCATAACAAGTCAAATCTGAACATGTTCCACTTAGAATAGATAACTTTGTATCTCCTCCTTCATTAACTGCAAAATCAGTTGTGACTGTAACAATAACATCTTGAGAACCAGCAGTGTACGCATACCATTCACCTGCATTAGCTGGAGTTGTTGCTGGATAACCAGCGCAGTTGGTAGTAGGTGCTGTGCCATCAACAGAATTAACTGTATATGTTCCATCTGTTACAGTGGATGCTGAACTGCAATCATTTTGCGCATTCATCGCAAAAGAACCAACTAGCATAGCTAATAGTAAAGTAATTTTCTTCATAATTATAATTTTTAAAAAGTTTATATGGTTCAAATATAATAAAAGACTTTACTTTTCAAAATACATTAAGAAAAATTCAACTTGATTTTAACTATATTTGCCCTGTTTTGAAAATAGTTTCCCAAATAAAGCAACCGATAGACCATGAAATGGAACTTTTTGAAAAGAAATTTTCTCTTTTCATGTCTTCCCGTGTGGCTTTACTCAATAAAATCACGCATTTTATTGTGAATCGTAAAGGCAAGCAAATGCGGCCAATGTTCGTGTTTTTGGTCGCTAAAATGGTGTCCAAAGGCGAAGTCAACGATCGGACTTATCGCGGCGCGTCCGTCATAGAGTTAATCCACACCGCCACTTTGGTGCACGACGATATTGTGGATGACAGTAACCAAAGACGTGGGTTTTTCTCCATAAATGCATTGTGGAAAAACAAAATCGCCGTGTTGGTCGGTGATTTTTTATTGTCCAAAGGTTTACTCTTATCCATAGACAATAATGATTTTGACTTGTTGAAAATCATTTCCGTAGCGGTTCGTGAGATGAGTGAAGGTGAATTGCTTCAAATTGAAAAAGCCAGACGACTGGATATTACCGAAGATATTTATTATGAAATTATTCGGCAGAAAACGGCAACATTAATTGCGGCTTGTTGCAGTCTCGGCGCTGCGGCCGTAAAACCAGATTCTGAAGATGTTGAAAAGATGCGCAAATTTGGCGAACTCATCGGTATGGCGTTTCAAATAAAAGATGATTTATTTGATTACGGCGAACAGAAAATCGGGAAACCCACGGGCATAGATATTAAGGAGCAGAAAATGACCTTGCCACTTATTTATGCCTTGAATAATGCTACAAAAAAAGACAAAAATTGGATCATCAATTCTGTAAAAAATCACAATAAGGACAAAAAACGCGTCAATGAAGTTATTGATTTTGTAAAAAAATCTGGTGGTTTGGAGTATGCCACAACCAAAATGAAAGATTTTCAAAATGAAGCTTCATCTATATTGAATACCTATCCCGATTCTGCTTACAAAGCTTCACTTCAGCTGATGATCGATTACGTCATCGACCGAGAAAAATAAAAGCTATTCTTAATTTTATTCAATTTTCGTATTAAATTTGAATCAAAAAACATTCAACTTTGATTAGCAAATCTACCATAGATAAAGTTTTTGATACTGCTCGCGTAGAGGAGGTGATTGGCGATTATGTCCAACTCAAAAAATCTGGCAGTAACTTCAAGGGCTTGAGTCCATTTACAGAAGAACGCACGCCGAGTTTTATGGTGTCGCCAGTGAAGCAAATATGGAAAGATTTTTCTTCAGGAAAAGGAGGCAATGTGGTTGCTTTTTTGATGGAACACGAACATTTTACTTATCCGGAAGCCATCAAGCATTTGGCAAAACGCTACAATATTGAAATCGAAGAAACCGAACAATCTTCAGAAGAAAAGGAAAAAGCCAGCGAACGCGAAAGCATGTATTTGGTCAATGAGTTTGCCAAGACTTTTTTTAAAAATCAGATGTTGAATACCGATGAGGGCAAATCCGTGGGTTTGAGTTATTTCAAAAATCGCGGTTTCAATATGGGAACTATTGAAAAATTCGATTTGGGTTATTCGCCAGATTTGTGGCAAGGTTTTACAGATAAAGCTTTGGCAAAAGGCTACAAATTAGAGTTTTTAGAAAAAACCGGACTCACTATTGTCAAAAATGAAGGCGAAAAAAAATTCGATCGTTTCAAAGGGCGCGTCATGTTTCCTATTCATTCTATGTCTGGCAGAACGCTCGGTTTTGGTGGTAGAATTTTGACTAACGACAAAAAACAAGCGAAATATCTGAATTCTCCTGAAAGCGAAATTTACCATAAAAGTAAAGTACTTTACGGACTTTTTCAGGCCAAAAAAGCCATTGCTAAAGCAGACAATTGTTTTTTGGTAGAAGGTTACACAGATGTGATTCAGTTCAACCAAACCGGCATTGAAAATGTTGTGGCTTCTTCCGGAACGGCACTGACGCCAGAGCAAATCAGGCTCGTCAATCGCTTGACCAATAATATTACCGTGCTTTTTGATGGCGACGCTGCCGGTTTGCGGGCGTCCATTCGCGGTATAGATTTGATTTTGGAACAAGGCATGAACGTCAAAGTTTGCTTGTTTCCAGAAGGCGAAGATCCAGACAGCTTTGCAAAGTCCAATTCTTTGGAAGATTTGCAAACTTATTTGGAGGAAAACGCCCAAGATTTTATTCGTTTCAAAGCGTCTTTGCTTTTGGATGATGCCAAAAAAGATCCAGTTAAAAAATCTGAAGTTGTCCGAGATATGGTCAATTCCATTGCAAAAATTCCGGATCAAATTACGCAGGAAATTTACGTTCAAATGTGTGCAGATTTGATGGACGTTTCAGAAGAAGTTTTATTCAGTACTTTGGCTCAAATCACTGCGAAGTCTCAAAAAACAACTTCAAAACAGACGACAAAAAAAGAAATGCAAGTGGTTAAAGAAACCGCTTCTGCTGAGCCAAAAGTTGACCATCAATATGAACTTGAACGCAGCATCATTCGCCTTTTGTTGAAATATGGCGACAAAGAAGCCGTGTTTATGGATTATGATTTGGAATTTGATGAATTTCACAAAGAAAAACTCGTACCCGTCAAATCTGAAGATGTGGTTTATGAAAAGATTTTCAAAGATTTACAAATTGATGAAATAGAATTGTCCAATCCGATTTTTAAAGAATTATACGATTTGGTTATTGCTGAATATACGGAAAAAGGTGTTCTGAAAATGGAAACTTTCATCAATCACATTTCACCTGAATTGGCACAAGAAGTCACATCAATTATGATGGATTATGAGAAAAATCAGCTACACGACTGGCAACGCCAAGAAATTTTTGTTTTGGATAAAAGTGAACTTGACCCGCGTGAAGTCGTGGAAACCATTTTGAATTTGCGCCGTTTTCTAATCAGAAAAAAAGTGCAGGAACTCAGTGAAAGCATTAAAGAACAAACCGATGATTTGCACATTGAAGTCATTCAAGAAACCATGGATTATAACAGTCTTGAGGTCTTGATTTCCGATAAATTGAATCGCGTGGTTTAAAAGTTTTGAAACCGATCTCCAAAAGCTTTACTTTTTTTACAAATTTATCTTTCCGTTATTGCTTGAAAAAGAGGTTGAAATGTTTTTAATGAAGCTTCAAAATTTAGTGTTCAATCTAATTGTATAATCTAGAGTAGAAG
>JBHEPM010000009.1:18735-29605 GCA_046260295.1 Psychroflexus sp. | reverse complement strand
GAATAAATGTATTATATTTGCATCAGGATGAAGTTTTTTCATAATAGATTGGTTAGTTAGGTAAAGCCCCGGGTCTCAAACTCGGGGCTTTATCGTTTTTAAGAGTAAAATTCTAACAAAAAACGCCTTGAAACATATTCAAGACGTAAGACATTTTTTTTAATTTGAAACTTAAAATCTAAGATTCAAATTTAATTAGATACATATTTTTCTTGCCTTTATTGATAAGTACGTATTTGTCATTAATCAAATCTTTAGCTTCAATTTTAAAATTCTCATCAACTTTAGATTTATTGACAGCCACGGCATTTTGTTTTAAAGCTCTTCTCGCTTCACCATTAGAATCTAAAAATCCGGTTTCAGCAGAAAGTGCTGCAATCATGTCCAGTCCGTTTTCTAAAACAGAAATGGATAAAATTTTCATCGGTACGCCTTCAAAAACATCTAGAAAAGTATCTTCGTCCAATTCAGCCAAATCTTCCACTGTACTTTTTCCAAATAAAACATGACTTGCTTTTTTAGCTTTTTCTAAAGCTTCAGCAGAATGTACGGTTTCAGTAATAATTTCGGCCAATTTATTTTGTAACATTCTTTGGTGCGGTGCTTCTTGATGATTTTTGACCAAACCTTCAATTTCAGATTTAGATAAAAAAGTGAAGATTTTGATGAATTTTTCCGCATCTTCATCACTGGTATTGATCCAATATTGGTAAAATTTATATGGTGAAGTTTTCTTCGGATCCAACCAAATATTCCCAGTTGCGGTTTTGCCAAACTTAGTCCCATCAGCTTTTGTAATCAACGGACAAGTCAGCGCAAAACCTTTGCCTTGATCTATTCTTCGTATCATTTCTGTGCCAGTAGTAATATTGCCCCATTGATCGCTACCGCCCATCTGCAAGGTGCAATTTTGACTTCTGTACAAGTGCAAAAAGTCATAACCTTGCACCAATTGGTAGGTGAATTCTGTAAAACTCATACCTTCTTTGGCATCTTTGGATAGACGCTTTTTGACAGAATCTTTTGCCATCATGTAGTTCACCGTTATGTGCTTGCCAACATCACGAATGAAATCTAAAAACGAAAAATCTTTCATCCAATCGTAATTATTGACCAAAACGGCTGCGTTGTCTTGGGTTTTGTCGAATTCCAAAAATTTAGATAATTGAAGCTTAATAGCATCTTGATTATGTCTTAAAGTGGCTTCATCTAGTAAATTCCGCTCTTCGGATTTTCCGGACGGATCGCCGATCATTCCAGTGGCACCGCCAATTAATGCAACAGGTTTGTGACCTGCCAATTGAAAATGACGCAACAACATCACACCGACTAAATGCCCAATATGCAAAGAATCTGCCGTTGGATCAATGCCAACATAAGCCGCCCTAGAAGATTCGTTGAGGTGTTCCTGTGTGCCAGGCATAAAATCGTGAATCATCCCGCGCCAAGTGACTTCTTCTATAAAATCTTTGTTCATGTTTTTAGAATTTGCCACAAAGATATTATAATGAAAATTTATACAACTTTTGAAATTGCTATATTTACCAAATGAATTTAGTTAGTGGCGCAACAGGTCTTGTAGGATGTCATCTTTTGGCAAAATTGATTTTAGAAAAATCAGCTTGCAGAGCGATGTATCGAACAGAAATAAAAAAAAATCACGCCATAAAAGTGATTCAAAAATACGGCATTTCTGAAACTGAAATTGCTCAATACGTAGACTGGCAAAAAGCAGATATTTTACGAATTCCAGATTTAGAGGTGGCTTTTCAAAACATAAAATATGTTTACCATTGTGCTGGATTTATAAGCAATAGCCCTGCTGATTATAAGAAAATGAGAAAGGTCAATATAGAAGGCACTGCCAATATGGTGAATACAGCCTTGGCTTTTGGCATCAAAAAATTCTGCCATGTCAGTTCTATTGCAACACTCGGTCAGCCCTTAGCTGATGAAGCAATTACTGAAGAAACGCCAAATAATTTGGAAAATAAGCAATCCGCTTACAGCATAAGTAAATATGGGGCAGAAATCGAAATTTGGCGGGCTTCTCAAGAAGGTTTGGATGTGGTAATTGTAAATCCTGGTATCATTTTAGGTGATGGATTTTTGTCCAGTGGCAGTGGGAAAATAATTGAAAAAGCCAGTACGGGTTTCAAGTTTTACCCTCAAAAAACAACTGGTTTTGTAAGTGTTTATGAGCTTGCCGATGCTATGATTTTACTGATGAAATCTGACACTAAACGAGAAAGGTTTATTTTGGTGTCTGAAAACCTAAGCTTCAAAACTTTGATGCGTGAAATTGCGATTCAGTTTGATTCTGAACCGCCAAAAGTTGCCTTAAAACCTTGGATGCTTTATTTGGCATGGCTTATGGAAATTCTAAAATCAAGCTTTTCATCACATCGTCGCCAACTGACTAGACGCTCAATTTCCAGTTTTTTCAAAACCAATTATTATGATGCTTCCAAAATTGAAAACGCCATTGGTTTTAAATTTCAAAACATTTCTAAAAGTGTAGAAGAAATTGCGAAAAGAGAGCGAGGTTGAAAAACATTTTTAGCGGTTTTTACTTTATGATTTTGAAAAATATATAACCATATTTAAGTAAAACTAGAATCCGTATTTTAACAAAAACTGTCTTAAAATTCACTATTATTGCTTAAAATCAACTTTTCAGCAGTAATTGTGAAGAGATTTACGGGAAAACCGTAATGTTTTTACGGTCGAACCGTAATTTGGTCTAAAATAATCGCCTTAGTTTTACAATCAGAATTTTACAAATTTAAACTATGTTTGAAATTATAAACTTTCTACACACACACACACACACAAGAATTGGCTTAGGCTGTTATTGTGGGTGTTTGGCTTCACTTAGCTTTTCTTAGTTTATACGTTGAATAATTATTATAACTATTTTAAAAATTATTAAATTACCAAACTATGAAAAGTTTACGATTAAATATATTACAAGTGTTTATGTTGTTGTTTTGTGCAACAGTTTTTATTGGGTGTGAGGATGATAAATCTAACTATAAAAACAATTTAAATTCTGAAATTGATCAATCTAAAATAAGTTCAGAAAGTAAAATACTAATTGAAACAGATTATGCTGACTACGAAATTAATTATGGCGTGAATTCAAATGATTTTTCTTTCATAAAGAATAAGGATCTAACAATAAATTGGGAGTGGTCTGAAGATAATCCTTTAACTATTAGAGAAAGTAAACCTCATGAGGATGCTCTACTTGTTTTAGAGTCTAAAAATGAGAATATGACTTTTAATTACAAAATTGAAAGTTATGAACTAATCAGCAATGATTCTATTGAGTTTACTCAGTTAATGGCTGATGGAAGTAAGAATACAATTTCGGTTAAAACACCGTTTGAGTTACCCAACAATTTTGAATACTCACAAATTTTAGGAGATCATGTTTTGAAAAATGAATATGTGAATTCTAAAATCACTCAAAAATGCCCTTGGTGCTGGGTCATTGCAGTGGCATTATCAGTTGTTAGTGATAGTGATGAAAGGGAAGATGATAATTGTGCTGAAAACAATAGAGCGGTAGAGAGAAATTGCATGAATCGCAGAGATAAGTGTCTCGAAAATCATGGTCCATGTGATCTTAGATGTGTAAAATGTGCTGATTCTGCCGAATAAGAAAATAAATTATTAACCCGTTGGTTGTGTATTTTGATTTAGAACAAAAAAGTTGTTCATTTTACTGATAATCCAACCCATCAAGGTTTCCAAACCTTGATGGGTTATCTTTAATATTGTTTTTTTAAGGAAAAAATCATATTTTTACACTAACAAGTCATTTCAAATGAATTACAATTTACTCAAAAAAGGATATTTTACGCTACTTGCTTTAATGTTGCTGGTGGCTTCTATATTTTTGCTTTTTACAGAGCAAATTACAGAGTTCATTCCAGCTAAATATATCTTAGGACTATTATTGATTTTAATGATCACTTCTCTCGTGCTCAAAGGTTTACATGAAGTAAAATATCCTGTCCCTGTTTGGAGAAAAAAAGTGGGGTATATAATAACTTTTATTCTTTTTATTGGTTTGATTTTTCAGCTTGTCAATGACTTTATCTCTTGAAATCAACTATAAACACAAAAAGAGTTTATAAATTGACTAATAGAATAAAATCAAATGTCAGAAAAAATGTTGTTTAGACTTGTTTTATCAGTTTTTTAAAATTAGACAAATAGCTATTTTTTTTGAATACTGTTCAAGTATTCCTCAGCTGTCATTATTGGGATTAATGATTTTTTGAAATCTTTTCCGTTTCTCGTAATTATTATATCACAATTGGAATCTAAAGCACTAAAATATTGAAGAGAATCTTCAAAATCTTTAAAAGATGAATTCAAGCCTTTTTCAATGATATGTTCATCTAGTTTACAAATTTCGCTTATAATTTTAAATTTTCTAAGCTTTTCTTTTGCAATTTCTGAGGTTTCACTTTTTGAAAGGAAATAGTTTACTGTGGCGAACGAAATAGGGGAGACGACCATTTTTATTTTTCCTTTATCTGCTAAAGTTGCCAATTTTGCAATTGGTTCGTAAAATGTTTCTCTTTCTCCAAGAAAATCCAACATTACATTTGTGTCAATGAAAAGTTTGTTTTTCATTTATGTTTTTCTATTAAATAATCTGAATATTCCTTTTTGTAATCTAAGTCATCGGGAATACTTGTTCCAGTTGAAATACTTTTTACAAATGGAGAAATCTCAAAATCATCACTTTTATCTTGAGTTGTTAAAGATTGGAGATAAAATTCCACAATTCGAGATAAACTCAATTTTTTATCAGACGCATATTTTTTTGCTTTTTCAATAATTTCTTGATTAAGCTTTAGTGTAAGTTTTGTATCCATGACATTATATTTGCACGTACAAATTTAAATAAATAATCCGTATTTTTTGAAGTTTAAATTAATTTTTCAGCTTGTCAGTGGCTTTATTTCTTGAAATTAGCTAAAATGACAGAAAGAGTTTATAAATTTACAAACAGTTTAAAATCAAATGTCAGAAAAATATTTTTTAGATTGGTTTTACCAATATTGGGCAGTCGTCTTGATCATCATTCCGTATATGATCTTTCTCTTATATAGATTATGGAGAAATAAAAGTGTTTTTGGATTTACCAAAAGCAAATATTTCAGACATCTATCTGTTTTTTATGTTTTGTTTTTAAGCTTGTTTTTTGTTTATAAAATCTCTAACTTCAGGTTTAGCGAAACTTTGATAAACTGGATTAAGGACGGCATTTTATTTTTGATTTTAGGCTTGAGTCTTGTCAACATAATCCAAAAAAGAAAAGTATCACAACTTGCGAAATAATTGAAAAGGAATCAAGCTTTAGATTTAATCCTTTATTTTCAATTTAATGCTTCTCTTATAAGCTTCAGGGTCTTCTAGCTTCAATGAATCCAACTTTTTACCTTCCAATTTTCTTATGCTGTCTTTAAGGTTTTGAATAGAATCGTAGTGTGTTTTCAGAATTTCTATACTATCTTTTACAGATTCATAAATGTCTAAATTGGTTTCAAATTCGTAATTATAATAATCGATATTTTGACTTAAAGTAGCGCTGTCAATATTATATTTTTTAGTCAAAAAATCGTACATTTCAATGTCTAATTCTTGAAGTTTTCGATTGTTCACCCCAGTGGTAGCATCAAGTAAAATCATGTCGTACAGCAAATCTTTCATTTGCTTTTTAGATAGCAAATGCTTTGGTTTTTTTGGCTGTTCAATATCCTGACAAGCACACAGAATTCCTAAACTAAAAAAGATAATTAAGCACTTTTTCATCATCTGTCAAATGTAAGGCGTTCTGCAAACTTACTTTCAGAAAACTTGAAGTTTTCATACGCCAATTGTCCGTTAACGAAAGTATGCGTGACTCTGGATTTGAAAGTTGTTTTTTCAAATGGCGACCAAGCACATTTATAAAAAATATTATCTTTTTGAACGGTCCATGGCGCATTCAAGTCAATAAGCACGATATCGGCTTTATAACCTTTTCTAATAAAACCGCGTTTTTCTACATCGAAAAGTATCGCTGGATTATGGCACATTTTTTCTACTATTTTTTCAAGTTTCAGTTCGCCCTGGTGGAAAAATTCTAACATTGCTGGCAAAGCGTGTTGCACTAATGGTCCGCCACTTGGTGCTTTGGTATAAACATTGTTTTTTTCTTCGGCAGTATGTGGCGCGTGGTCTGTGGCAACGACGTCTAATAAATCGTTTTTCAAAGCTTTTAGCAAAGCTTTGCGGTCTTTGGCAGTTTTCACCGCCGGATTCCACTTGATGTGCGTGCCTTTATCAGCGTATTTTGAATCGTCAAACCAAAGGTGATGTATGCAAACTTCGGCAGTAATTTTTTTATCTTTTAGCGGTTTCTTATTACTGAAAAGTTTCAATTCTTTAGCAGTAGACAAATGAAAAACATGTAGTCTAGCGCCTGTTTTTTTGGCTAAAGCCACAGCTTTTGAAGACGATAAATAGCAAGCTTCTTCACTTCGTATTTTTGGGTGATTTTCTATCGGAATATCATCGCCATACTTTTTTTTATGTTCGGCAAGATTATTTTGAATGGTCGTTTCGTCTTCGCAATGTGTTGCTATAATTATTGGCGAATGCTTAAAGATTTCTTCTAAAACTTTTTGGTCGTCAACCAACATATTTCCGGTAGATGAACCGAGAAATAACTTTAAAGCTGCCGTATTTTTAGGATTTATTTTTTTAATTTCCTCCAAATTGTCATTGGTGCCGCCAAACATAAACGAGTAATTGGCGTAAGAATCTTTCGCAGCGATGGCAAATTTTTCTTCCAACTTTTCAATCGTTGTGGTTTGCGGATTGGTGTTCGGCATTTCGAAGTAAGAAGTAATTCCGCCAGAAATCGCAGCTCTGGAACCAGTCAAAATTTGTTCTTTGTGAGTCAAACCAGGTTCGCGAAAGTGAACTTGATCGTCGATGACACCAGGAATCAAGTATTTGCCAGAAGCATCAATAATTTGAATATCGCTGGATTTGGCGCTGATAGAACTAGAAACTTCAGAAATATAACCATCTTTCAGGTGAACATCGCCTTCAAAAATTTTGTTTTCGTTGACGATTTTAGCGTTTTTGATGAGGTATTCTTTCATAATTTTATAGTTTTCCGAAAAGGCTTTTCAATTTCAAATTGATGACACCAAAAATAGCTTCAGCAATAATGCCGCTGCTCATTTTCGATTTTCCTTTGGTTCGATCTGTAAAGATAACAGGGATTTCTTTCACTTTAAAACCTTTTTTGAAAGCTTTAAATTTCATTTCTATTTGAAAGGCGTAACCGATGAATTTGATTTTGTCTAAATTTAAATTTTCCAAAACTTCTCTTTTGTAGCAAACAAATCCGGCTGTGGTGTCTTCAATTTGCAATCCAGTTATGAGTTTGACGTATTTTGAAGCAATCCAAGACATCAAAACCCGCTTCATCGGCCAGTTGATGACATTCACGCCTTTGATGTATCTGGAACCGATAGCTACATCGAAATCCTGTTTTGCACAGGCGTTGTACAACCGAATCAAGTCGTTTGGATTGTGAGAAAAATCGGCATCCATTTCAAAAATATATTGGTAATCTCTTTCCAAAGCCCATTTGAAACCGTGAATATAAGCTTTGCCCAATCCATTTTTAGCTTTCCGGATTTCCAAATGAAGTCGTTCTGGAAATTTTTTTTGAAGCTGTTGAACCAAAGCCCAAGTTTTGTCTGGCGAATTGTCATCAACAACTAAAATTTCAAAATCCACAGGTTGCGAAAAAATATTTTTCACAATGCGTTCAATATTTTCGACCTCGTTATAAGTTGGAATGATGACTAATTTTTGAGACATCAATGGAATTTGAAGTTAAGTTCGCAAATATATAATTTTTCAAACCGAAAATTAATCAAATAAAATCCTTTTTAATTTACATTTGTGCTAAAATTATATTGTGCAAGTTAGTTTCAGATACATAGAAAATCACTTTTGGATCACAGCTATTTTGGTGTTTGTATTGTTGTTGCTTATTATTGCTAAATGGAATAAATCAGCTTTGTTTCATGCTTTTGCTGGTCAAATTTTCAATTTTGAATTTATTAGCAAAAAGTTTTCTGAGCTTCGCAGAATTGAAATTTTTGAAATTTTACTTTTTATCGCAGGACTTTTAGGCTTGTCTGCTTTTGTATATGTCATTTTGCCAAGCGTTGATCTACATAATGATTTTGATATTTTTAAATATTTTCAGGTCCTTTTTTTAGCTTCAATTTTTATTATCAGTAAATATTTGTTTGAAAAAATTGTTGGCGATTTATTTGAAATTGAAAAACAGGCGAGCAAATATTTATTTTTTAAGCAAAGTATCTTGACTTGGCTCAGTTTATTTTTGTTATTTCCGTTGAGTCTAATTTTCTATTTCCAGAATTATATTCCGCAGCAAGCTGTTATTTTTATTGTAACTTTAGTTGCTTTAATTTATGTGTTTCGTGTTATATTTTATCTCATTAATTATCAAAGTAACATTTTGGCATATTCGTTTTATTTTATTTTGTACCTTTGCGCCTTTGAAATCGCGCCGTATATAATTCTTTTTAAAGTGATTGAAATTACTTGATAAGAGTTGGCGCATGAAAAGCTAAGCTATATGAAAGTGAAAAATATTCTTATTTCACAGCCTAAACCTAATGTTGAACATTCACCCTATTCTGAGCTTGAGGATAAATTAAAAGTTAAAATTGATTTTATTCCATTTATCCACGTCGAGCCAGTAGATACCAAGGAAGTTCGACAGCAAAAAATTGATATTTCAAAGTTTTCTGCCATTATTTTAACCAGCAGAAATGCGGTGGACAATTTCTTTAGAATTGCTGAAGAGATGCGTTACAAAATCCCTGATTCATTGAAATATTTTTGTCTGAGTGAAGCTGTGGCTTATTACCTCCAAAAATATGTGGTTTACAGAAAACGTAAAATTTACGTTGGCAAACGTACTTTTCAAGAATTAGAATCCAGCATTAAAAAGCACAAAGACGAAAAATTCTTATTGCCGTCTTCAGATATGTTGAAGCCAATTATTCCACAACAATTAGACAAATTGGGTGTGGATTGGACCAGAGGAATTTTCTACAAAACCGTGGTCAGTGACTTGTCACATTTGCGAGAAGTGTCTTACGACATTGTTGTGTTTTTTAGTCCAAGTGGCATCAAATCTTTGTATGAAAACTTCCCTGATTTTGAACAGAGAGATACAAAAATTGCAGCTTTTGGGAACACGACGATTAAAGCCGCAGAAGAAAAAGGCTTAAATGTGCAAATACAAGCGCCAACACCTGAGACGCCGTCTATGACAATGGCTTTGGAAAATTATATCAAAGACAATAAATAAGCAAAATTATATTTTGCATCAATAAAAAACCCGATTATGAATTTTCATAATCGGGTTTTTTATTGGATTTATTTGTGAAAATTATTTTGTATCGAACTCAGTTTTTATTTGTTCAACTGCAGCAATTTTCTTGTTCATGGATTTTTGGTCTTGCCAATCTGCACTTTTAATTACTGAAAGATTCTTTTCATAAAAAGTTTGAGCTAGTTTTGAAACTTCTTCTTTAGAAATTGACTTGCTATTTTTTACAGAATCTAGCAAATCTGCAAAATTTTCTAGATTAGGCAAACAATTGTCTAGTTTCGACATTTCTTCCAAGTAAAATAACTTTTCTTTTGAATCACTTTTCTTGATTAAACCTTGATAAAATAGGCCAGCTAACGTAAGTTGCCTAAGTGTTTTTGTGTAGCTTTTATCACTATATTTACTATCGATACTTCTGTAAAATGCATCCGCATCTTCAAAAGTTTCAATGCTATAAAATTCGTGATCTTCTGGCATTAATAAACCTGCACTATTGTCTGGTTTCTGTTTGATTTCATTGCGTTTTTCGGCTTCGCTTAGTTTTGTTTCATTTTGTGAAGCATCTTCACAACTGAAACAAAAAATCATGAAAATCGAAAATAATTTAATAAATCGTGTCATAGTTTTGGTTTTTAAAGATTTTGAAAATCAATTTACACTTCGAAATTAAATAAATATTAAAATAAACAAAAACAAAAAAGGAATATTAACATCTAAAAACCTATTAGTTATATTTGGTTTGAGCTAGCTGTAGATTATAAGATCTTAATATTAGATGATTTTTAACTTGAAAAACTAATTAGAATTCAACAAAAAAAATTGCCTAAATTTGACTCTAGGCAACTTTTTGGTAAGATTATAAACTTCTAAATTAGCCAACAGAAGGCGCGCCTTCTACAATTTCTTTATTGGCGTAACTTTCAAATTTTTCAAAATTATCTTGGAAAGATTTTGCCAATTGATTGGCTTTTTGATCGTAAGCCGATTTGTCTCGCCAAGTTTCTTTTGGGTTTAAAACATCATTTGGAACTTCTGGGCAAGTTTTTGGCATTGATAATCCAAAAACTTCATGCGTTTCATAATCCACATTTTCTAATTTACCTTTTAGCGCAGCTGTAATCATAGCACGTGTGTATTTTAATTTCATACGGTGACCGGTTCCATAAGGTCCACCAGTCCAACCAGTATTGACAAGCCAAACATTTACGCCAGTTTCTTTCATTTTTTCACTTAACATTTTAGCGTATCGCGTTGGATGAAGTGGCATAAATGGGGCGCCAAAACATGCAGAAAAACTCGGGACAGGTTCGTCGATTCCAGCTTCTGTACCAGCAACTTTTGCGGTGTAACCACTGATGAAATGAAAAGCCGCTTGTCCAGGCGTAAGTTTGCTAATTGGAGGCAAAACAC
>JBHEPM010000009.1:13511-18725 GCA_046260295.1 Psychroflexus sp. | reverse complement strand
GCAGTTAAGAAAAAGATGTTTTTCGGATTTTTACCAACTGAACCTGGTTGAATATTGTCAATATGATGAATCGGATAACTGACTCGTGTATTTTGGGTAATTGTAGAATCTTTGAAAAGCACTTTTCCGTTTTCAATAGTGACGTTTTCAAGAATTGCACCTGGTTTGATGGCTTTGAAAATATCGGGTTCCTTGTCTTCTGTAAGGTCGATGACTTTGGCGTAACAGCCGCCTTCAAAATTGAAAACCGTATTTTCATCAGTCCAGCCGTGTTCGTCATCACCGATGAGTTTTCGGTTTGGATCTGCTGATAAAGTGGTTTTTCCAGTGCCTGAAAGTCCAAAGAAAATTGCGGTATCACCATCTTCACCAACATTGGCAGAGCAATGCATCGGCAATGTGTTTTTCATAACTGGCAAGATGAAATTCAAGGCAGAGAAAATGCCTTTCTTGATTTCTCCTGTATAACCTGTACCGCCAACAAGAGCGATTTTTCTTGTGAAATTCAGAATAGCAAAATTATGCGCTCTTGTGCCATCGACTTCTGGATCTGCCATAAAACCAGGCGCGTTGATGACTGTCCATTCTGGTTCAAAATTTTCTAATTCTGCTTCCGTTGGTCGCAAAAACATGTTGTAAGTGAACATATTGCTCCACGGATATTCGTTGATATGTCTAATGTTCAACCTGTAATTGTCATCTGCACAAGCATACGCATCTCTAACAAATAATTCTTTATCATTAAGGTAGTTGATGACTTTGTCGTATAATTTGTCAAATTTATCAGCATCAAATGGTAAATTGATGTTGCTCCACCAAACTTCATCTTTGGTAATATCGTCTTTAACGATAAATCTGTCTTTTGGTGAGCGCCCTGTGAATTCGCCAGTATTGATGGCTAGCGCACCAGAATCGACTTCTACGCCTTGGCCTTTTTCAATTGTGATTTTGTGAAGTTCTTCGGGAGATAGTTGGTAATGAATTTTGTCTGAGGTAATACCATAATTATCTAACGCAAACGTTTTCGTAGTTTTGGTGTTTTTATCCATCATAATATTGTGTTGTTATTATGACAAGCAAATTTAAAGACTTTATTTTGAATAAAACCGATAATTTCTATTATTTGTTTCGATTCTTGAAAATATTAATAAACAATAATAACCAGCTTACTATCAAAAGACTACCACCGATTGGTGTAATCCAAGCAATAGCTTTAAAGTCGAAACTTGATAGTGAGTTTGTAGCCAATCCGTAAATAGATCCTGAAAAGAAAATAACACCGATGAGTATAAACCAAAACAAAATATTGTTCATTTTATGAGATGTAAATTTTTGACTTCCTAAAAAAACTAAAAGCAATGCGTGATAAATTTGATATTTCACGCCAGTTTCAAATGTTTGAATTTGCTCTGCGTCAAGGACTTTTTCCAGACCATGCGCACCAAAAGCGCCTAAAATTATGGCGATAAAACCTAAAAAACTGCCTAAAAGTATGAGATTTCTGCGCATGCTGATTTAAAATTCAATTTTAATTTATGTAGTTTCGTATTTTACAAATTTAATCATTAAAACTTATATTCAATTATGCGAAAGATATTAATTATAGGAGCAGGGAAATCAACATCGTCTTTAGTGCGGTTTTTGTTGAATCAATCTGAAATTGAAAATATAAAACTGAAAATCGGCGATTTGTCTTTGGAACATGCGCAAAAACTAGCCGGAAATCACAAAAATGCAGAAGCTTTGGCTTTGGATGTTTTTGATAAAAGTCAGCGAGAGAAAGCTATCAAAGACGCAGATATTGTAATTTCCATGTTGCCAGCCAGATTTCATATAGAAGTGGCTAAAGATTGTGTGAAATTCAATAAAAATATGGTCACAGCATCTTATGTTTCCAAAGATATGGAAGCTTTGGATGAAGATGTGAAAGCCAAAGGTTTGACATTTATGAATGAAATTGGCGTCGATCCAGGCATCGACCACATGAGTGCCATGCAGGTTTTGGACAGAATCCGTGAACAAGGTGGCAAAATGCTGATGTTTGAATCTTTCACTGGCGGTTTGGTTGCGCCAGAAAGCGATGACAATTTATGGCATTACAAATTCACTTGGAATCCAAGAAATGTTGTGGTTGCGGGACAAGGTGGCGCCGCAGAATTTATCCAAGAGGGTCAATATAAATACATTCCGTACCAAAGATTATTCCGCCGTACTGAATTTTTGCAAATCCCGAAATACGGGCGTTTTGAAGGTTTAGCGAACAGAAATTCACTAGCATACCGCCCAATTTATGGTTTGGAAGATATTCCTACAATTTACCGTGGAACACTACGACGTGTCGGCTTTAGCAAGGCTTGGAATGTGTTTGTTCAATTAGGCGTAACTGATGACACCTACAAAATGCAGGATTCAGAAAATATGAGTTATCGTGAGTTTATCAATTCATTTTTGCCGTATTCACCAACGGATTCTGTGGAATTGAAACTCAGACAAAGTATGAAAATAGACCAAGATGATTTGATTTGGGATAAATTGGAAGAACTCGATATTTTTAATTCAAAAAAGAAAATCGGTTTAAAAGATGCCACACCAGCGCAAGCTTTGCAGAAAATTTTAGAAGATAAATGGACACTAAAACCAGATGATAAAGATATGATTGTGATGTATCATAAATTTGGTTATGAACTAAATGGTGAGAATAAACAAATCGATTCTACTATGGTTAGTATCGGCGAAGATCAAACTTATACTGCAATGGCAAAAACAGTTGGTTTGCCAGTCGGGATTGCTACCTTAAAAATCCTCAACGGCGAGATTGATAAAAAAGGCGTTTTAAGACCAATTCATCCTGAAGTTTACAATCCAATTTTAAAAGCTTTAGAAGATTTTGATATTAAATTTGAAGAATCTGAACGTGAATATTTGGGTTACAATCCAGATAATTTGAATTAACTTCAATAGAAAAAACAATTTCATAAAGCCTTAAACTGAATTTAGTTTAGGGCTTTTTTATTTATCCGCAATTGCATACACACAAGTAAAACCTTCAAATTCCAAAAATTTCAAAATATAAAATGTAACTTGTTCTTGATGCATAACTTTAGCATTGGTTTCTGAAGCTGAAATTTCAAAATCATATACAAAAATATCGTGCAGAAACAACAAGCCACGTTTGCCGTACAATTTATATAAAGATTCTTTGGCGCCCCAGACAATTGTCAATTTCCGAATCAAATCTTCGCCATCACCTAAAGCTTTGTATTCTTCGATTGGTGTAAATTTTGGAGCAATTTTTTTTATTTTTTCTCGCTGTTTTTCAATATCAATCCCAACGCGCTTATCAGAAACAATTACTGCTGTAAATTCAAATGAATGGGTGATAGAAATGTGTTTCCCATCATTAAGATGCGGTTTTCCATTTGTGTCGTAAGTCAAATCAAAATCAGAATATCCGAAAAATTTCAGTAAATGCCGAATACTCATAAAGCCTTTTTGATGAATTTCAGAACGCATGGAATTGTATCGCAATTGACAATAATCCGTAAGCTGAATACCTTGACTAAGCGATTCTAAAGATTCATCAATTTTCCAAATTACGGCAGTTGTTTGTTCATCTATTGTTATTGTTTTGTAAATCGGCATAAAACTATTTTGGGTTTCCTTATTTTTGCATTTCAAAAATATAACAAAAATTTAATTATGAGCAAAGAAGCAACACCGTACACACCATATAAAGTTAAAGATATTTCACTAGCCGATTACGGTAGAAGAGAAATTGAACTCGCTGAATCTGAAATGCCAGGATTAATGGCTTTGAGAAAAGAATTCGGCAAAGAAAAGCCATTGAAAGGTGCCAGAATTGCTGGATGTTTACACATGACTATCCAAACCGCTGTGCTCATCGAAACTTTAGTCGAACTTGGCGCAGATGTCACTTGGAGTTCTTGCAATATTTTCTCAACGCAAGATCACGCTGCTGCAGCCATTGCAAAATCTGGTGTGCCGGTTTATGCATGGAAAGGAATGACTGAAGAAGAATTCAACTGGTGCATCGAGCAAACTTTATTTTTTGGTGAAGACCGCCAACCATTAAATATGATTTTGGACGATGGCGGTGATTTAACCAATATGGTTTTAGACCAATATCCACAACTTGCTGAAAGCGTCAAAGGTTTGTCTGAAGAAACAACCACAGGCGTTCACAGACTTTATGAAAGAATGAAAAACGGAACTTTGCCAATGCCAGCCATCAATGTGAATGATAGTGTGACAAAGTCGAAATTCGATAATAAATACGGTTGTAGAGAAAGTGCTGTTGACGCTATAAGACGTGCCACAGATATTATGTTGGCAGGCAAAAGAGTTGTAGTTTGCGGATATGGAGATGTTGGTAAAGGAACCGCAGCATCATTCCGTGGCGCCGGTGCAATAGTCACGATTACAGAAATTGATCCTATTTGTGCGCTTCAAGCCGCAATGGATGGATTTGAGGTGAAAAAACTTGAAACTGTAGCCCAAAAAGCTGATATTGTCATTACAACAACCGGAAACAAAGATATTATCAGAGGTGAACATTTTGAAATGTTTAAAGACAAAACTATCGTTTGTAATATCGGGCATTTCGACAATGAAATAGATATGACTTGGTTGAAGAAAAATCATGGCAGCACGAAAGTTGAAATCAAACCACAAGTTGACAAATACACCATTGATGGGAAAGATATTCTTATTTTGGCAGAAGGTCGTTTGGTCAATTTAGGTTGCGCCACAGGTCATCCAAGTTTTGTGATGAGTAATTCGTTTACCAATCAAACTTTGGCACAAATGGAACTTTGGAACAATACCGACCAGTACAAAAATGAAGTTTATATGTTGCCAAAACATCTAGATGAAAAAGTTGCAAAACTTCACTTGGAGCGCATCGGCGTTGAATTGACAGAACTGAAATCCGATCAAGCAGATTACATCGGCGTAAAAGTCGAAGGACCTTTCAAACCAGAATATTACAGATATTAATTTTTGTTGAAAATATTTCAATTGAATAAATATCAGTAAAACAATCATTAAAATACCATAAAAACCAAGTCATTCGGCTTGGTTTTTTGTTAGTTTTAAAGAAATCAAATTCATATAACTAAAATTATGAAAAAAATTTGTTTGCTATTTATCTTTTTGCCAACAATTTTATTAGCGCAAAGTAATTTTAAAAAAGCA
>JBHEPM010000009.1:0-13501 GCA_046260295.1 Psychroflexus sp. | reverse complement strand
CCCAACCTCAATAGAAGCTAGAGAATATCTGAGCTCAGCTTATGCAGAATTAGAAGAATGGCGAAAATCTGCAGATATTGCCAAAACTCTAGTTGAAGAATTTCCGGAGAATGCAAATTATCATTTTAAATACGGCGGAGCTTTGGGGTTGGTCGCTAAAAATGCCAATCCGTTTAAGGCAATGAGCTTGTTGAGCGAAGTAAAAAAACATTTGCATAAAGCCGCAGAATTGGACAATAATCATATTCAGTCCAGAAGAGCCATGTTGGAAATGTATTTGGAATTACCCGGAATCGCTGGTGGCAGCGAATCTAAAGCAAAGCAATTTGCACGCGAAATTCAACAAATAGACGCAGCAGAAGGAGAATTGGCTTGGGCGCACATTCAGCAACAAAAGAAAAATTATAGCAAAGCTGAAAATCACTTCAAAAAAGCCTTAGAAATTGAAAAAACTAAAAAAATATATTTGGATTTTGCTGAATTTTATGCGGAAACACAACAAAAAGAGAAGCAATTTAAAATTTTAGAAACCGGATTCAATAATTTAAAATCGGCTAAAATTTTATTGAAATACCTAAACTTAGCAAAACAAACAGGAATGAATATTGACAAAGCTAAAAATTTGCTAGCTTCATTTCAAATTAAAAACCCCATGGCTAAAGTTTCTGAAGATTTAGAAGATTTCAAATTCTAACTTCAGTTTTTTCAATGTGAATTAGAAATAAATTTCATTCTAAACTGAAAGAAAATAAAGGTTTCTACTCTCTTCAAATAATTATCTTTGTAAAAAAACAAATCCATGCGTGTACATTTCATAGCAATTGGCGGCAGTGCCATGCATAATCTGGCTTTAGCACTTCATGATAAGGGTGATGTAGTTTCAGGAAGCGATGATGAAATTTTTGAACCTTCCAAATCTAGATTGGCTAAAAACGGATTATTGCCGAAAGAATTTGGCTGGTTTCCAGAAAAAATCGACCAAAATATAGATGCAGTTATTTTAGGCATGCACGCCAAACCTAATAATCCTGAATTATTAGAAGCGCAAGACTTGGGTTTGAAAATCTTTTCCTATCCAGAATTTTTATTCGAGCATTCCAAGCAAAAAACCCGCGTTGTTATTGGCGGTTCACATGGGAAAACCACAATTACTTCCATGATTTTGCACGTTTTGCATTACCACAATCGAGAAGTAGACTTCATGGTGGGCGCACAGTTGGAAGGTTTCAATAATATGGTTCATCTTACTAAAGAAAACGATTTTATTTTATTAGAAGGTGATGAATACCTGAGTTCACCGATAGATCGTCGACCAAAATTTCATTTATACCAACCGAATATTGCTTTGTTAAGTGGAATTGCTTGGGATCACATCAATGTGTTTCCTACTTTTGAAAATTACGTGGAGCAATTTGAAATTTTTCTAGAAAGTATGACCAACGGAAGTACTTTGGTTTATAATGAAGAAGATGAAATTCTGACAAACTTGGCAAAAAACACCAATAAGCCAACTCGAAAACACTCCTACAAAACACCAGAATATCACCTTGAAGATGGAGTCACATATTTAGAAACGCCAGAAGGGCCAATGCCAATCGAAGTTTTTGGTGAACATAATTTGCAAAATATTGCCGGTGCCAAATGGATTTGTCAACACATGGGTGTGGACGAAGACGATTTTTATGAAGCTATAGCAACATTCAAAGGTGCTTCAAAACGCTTGGAACCAATTGCAGAAACTGAAAAAGCACTTGTTTTTAAAGATTATGCACATTCGCCTTCCAAAGTGAAAGCCACGACAACAGCTGTAAAATCTCAATTTCCAAACAAAACACTTTTAGCTTGTTTGGAACTTCATACTTACAGCAGTTTGAATGCGGAGTTCTTGAAAGAATACGAATCTGCGCTAAATTCCGCAGATGAAGCTATCGTTTTTTATTCACCAAAAGCATTGGAAATTAAACAGCTTGAAGCCTTGACGGAAACCCAAATATTCGAGTCTTTTGGAAGAAATGATTTAAAAATTTTTACTGAACCTCAAAGTTTTCAGGCGTTTTTAAAAGAAAAACATTTTCAAAATCATGTCTTATTGCTTATGAGTAGTGGTAATTATGGTGGATTAGATTTTGATGAGGTTAAAAATTGGGTAGAATAATTCAGTTTTTTTGAATCAAATCCAAGCTTTTCTTGAGATTTTCAATTTGCTGTTTTTCGAATAAAGATTTTGCAATTTCAAAATGCTCGTCAGATTTATCTTGACTCATTTTAAATCTGCTGTGGAAATCTTCAATTTCAATTTTAAAACCCTGAATAAAATTCTTTAAAGTTGAAATTTTAGGGTGTGAAGTTTCAAGCTGAAAATCATTGTCAAACTGACGCGTCATTTCAACCAAACTACCAATCATAGCTGTTTCATTAATAAATTCAGCATGTCCAGATATGTGAACTTTAGCATAATTATAAGTTGGCAACTCTTCAGTTTTGAAACATGAAGGTGAAACGTAGGCTTCACCTCCATGAAAAATCAATTCAACTGAATTGTTGTTGAGATGTCCAAACTGCGGGTTTCTTTTGTCAATATGCCCGATTAAATTATTCCCTTTTAAAATTAAAGGAATGTGAGTACTAAAAATTTTGTCATTATGACTTGAGATAAGACTGGCCAAAGGAAAGATTTTTATAAACTTTCTGATGTTTCGCCAATCTCTATTGATAAAATGCTTAGATAAGTAAGTCATTTAATCTTCATCGTCAATTTTGACATGAGCCCAATTTTGGCCGTTTTTGATGCGATACAACTGACTCATAGAAATGCCGTGTTGTTTAGCAATAATCCGCATTCTAGTTCTCCGCTTCGGATCCAAGATTTTTTTCTTAATGACCTTAACTTTTGCCTCATCTAGTTTGTACTTGATGTGTTTTCTGGCATTTTTAATAGATGCCTGAATTCTTGGATTTTTAGAGTTATTGGCTGCGCGTTCTTCATTGGTCGCCCAAGCCAAGTTATCCATTTCATTATTTAGCACATCAAAATCTTTGTGAATCACATAAGGCTTGTCGTTTGGGTTGTCTATAAACAATTCCGCCACAGCCCTGTGTACGTAGACTAACTTAGACCTGTTTCGACCTTTGTCGTCTTTTTCTTTCTTTCTTAGTGAAATGCATTCGTAGCCATTCACTAATTTCGGGTTGATTCTGATTTCAGAATCATCTTTGTAACCTCTGATAACTCCGCCTTTGTTGGAAACTTTGTAGTAACCTTTCAAAGTAAGCCCTTCAGTGTCAATTTTTTTCCATTCTTGTTTCATCTTATTAAAATTTAATTATCTCATATTTCATTTCAAATATATAAACATTTTCTTTAAGCAGTATACAATATAAGTATGTTTTTATGTAAAAATCAAATATTTAGCATTATAATGAAATAAATTTTAATTTTTAAAGCAATAAGTATGTGAATTTTGATTTTAAAATTTCTTCTTCACATTTGTGACTTCAAATGTTATACAATTTTGCCTATTATTTGTATTGTCTATATATTTAGAGAAATTTCTATTATGACAAAATCTTCTGAATCCTTCTCGATTAAAAAATGGTCTGAAGGAGATCGACCTAGGGAAAAATTATTGCAAAAAGGCAAAGAAAATTTGAGTAATGCTGAATTATTAGCTATTTTGATCGGTTCTGGAAATCGAGAAGAAAGTGCGGTGGGTTTGTGTAAACGCATTCTTCATTTAAACCAAAATAGCTTGAATCAAATTGCAAAACTGAATGTGAATCAATTGCAGAAATTCAAAGGTATTGGCGAAGCTAAAGCCATTGGTATTGTGGCTGCTTTAGAAATTGGTCGCAGACGGGGTGGAGAAGATGCTTTGGTTTTAAAAAAAATAAGCGCAAGCAAAGATGTGTTTCAGATAATGCAACCGCTTATTGGCGATTTAAATCATGAGCAATTTTGGGTCTTGATGCTCAATAATTCCAATAAAGTGATTCACAAATTCCCGTTGAGTAAAGGCGGAATTACAGCCACTATGGTAGATGCCCGGTTGGTTTTCAAAAATGCTTTGGAACATGGTGCAACATCGCTTATTTTGGCTCACAATCATCCATCAGGAGCTCTGAAGCCAAGTCAGGCTGACCGACAAATCACCCAGAAAATAAAAAATGGCGGCGAATTGCTTGACATAAAAGTTTTAGACCATATTATTGTGACAGAAAAAACTTACTTTAGCTTTGCAGACGAAGGCTTAATTTAACTCATGGAGATTTTAGTTTACATCCCAAAACAAACCCCGAGAATCAACTATATTTTCAGACAAGTTTGTGGTAGGATTTTAGGCTTTAAAGTTAAATTTTGCACCAAAGTCGAAGATTTTATCGCATTTGATGGTGTTAAATTTTCTTATGCTAAAAAACGCTTGGGTAATGAAGTTTTCGTTCAGAAATTTGGACTGTTGGACGAACAAGGCATCAACGACCTGAATTTTAGTGTTGGTGATTGGGATGGTTTGCCCGCTTTTTTTAGAATTTCAGCAGAAAGCGATTTGCCATTCGATATTTTTTCAGCTTCATTTTATTTGCTTACACGTTATGAAGAATACCAACCGCATGTCAAAAATGATGTTGATTCCTATCCTGTAGAAGAAAGTTTGGCACATGACAATGAATTTCTAGAACAACCGGTCGTCGATTTATGGGCATATCGTTTGAAAGCGATTTTGGAAAAAAAATTTCCAGATATCAAATTCCCAAAACGCCGTTTTAGAAGTGAATTTTTAATTGCTGTTTCGGAAAGTTTTGCCCGCAGACATCGTGGTGTCGTTAGGTTTATCGGCGCTTCAATTCGTGATTTTTTTCAATTCAAATTAAAATTAGTTTACGACAGATTCAAAACTTTACTTCGTTTTCAGAAAGATCCTTACGATATCTATGACGAACTGATAAACTTTGCAAAAACCAACAAATTGAAACTTGATTTTTTCTTTCAATTGAGTAATTATTCACGTTACAGCAAAAGCATTAGTTATAATAAAAGAATTTACCATAAACTCATCAAATCCATGGGAGATTATGGCGATTTAGGCTTGTTACCTGGCTTTGAAGCTTTGTCTGATTTCAATGTGTTAAAGAAAGAAAAAGTGCGTTGGGAAAACATTGTCAACAGAAATCTTGAAAAAGTTTTGGTGAAAAATTACCCGCTGAATTTTCCTGATGGTTATTTGAGTTTCAATAAACTTGAAATATCAAAAGATTTCTCTATGGGTTATCAGCAAAATATAGGTTTCCGAGCTGGTACGTGTTCATCATTTCAATTTTATGATCTCAATTTGGAACAAGTTTCAGGACTGGTCATTCAGCCTTATGTTTTGAATGGAAATGCCTTGGAAGGTAGAGATATTTACGAAGTGATTGAAAAAATGAAACTACTCAAAGCTCAGGTCAAAAAAGTGAATGGACGCATGAATTTTGTGTTTGAAAATTCAGATTTTTCTGACAAATACAGTAAAAACGCGATATTTGCACTCATAAAAGAAATGATATAATGAAACACATTACAGACGTTTTTTTTGATTTGGATCACACTTTGTGGGATTTCGATAAAAACTCCGGACTTACTTTTGAGACAATTTTCAAAAAACTCGCTGTAGATTTAGCATTAGATGAATTTCTGAAAGTGTACGAACCCATCAACGCCAAATACTGGAAACTTTTTCGTGAAAATAAGATTCTAAAAGAAGATTTGCGCTTCAATCGACTCAATGAAGCCTTTGAAATACTTAAGTTTTCAGCAGATTCTAGCTTAATTGAGTCTTTATCTGAAGCTTATATAAAGCATTTGCCAGACCATAATTTTTTATTTCCAGATGCGGAATCTACTTTGGCATATTTGTCTAAAAAATACAAGCTGCATATTATCACTAACGGTTTTCAAGAAGTTCAGCATAAAAAACTTCAGAATTCTAAGATCAATACATTTTTTCAAACCATAACAACTTCTGAAGATGCTGGCGTAAAAAAACCAGACAAGATTATTTTTGAATTTGCATTAAATTTAGCAAAAGTTCCGAAATACAAAAGTATCATGATAGGCGATAATTTGGAAGCTGATGTTCAAGGTGCGAAATCTTTCGGCATGGATGCCATTTTCTTTGGAAAAGATGAAAATTACGAAGGTTGGCAAGTTCAACAATTAAAGGATTTAAAAACACTATTATAATATGAAAAAAGCATTTTTAATACTTATTATTTTGGCTTCAATATCAAGTATAGCTCAAGAAAAAATCAATGAATACAAATATGTCATCGTCCCGATGAAATTTGATTTTCAATCCGAAAAAAATCAATTTCAGGTGAATGTATTGACTAGAGTCTTGCTTCAAAATGAAGGCTTTGAAGTGTTTATGGATGAAGAAGACAAGCTGCTTGAAGTCAGCGGAAATCCATGTGAAGCTTTGACAGTAGAAGTGAAAGAAGAAGACAGTTTTATGAGTAAAACACTGAAAGTTAAACTCAAAGATTGCTACGGGAACACCGTTTTTGAAACAAAAGAAGGCAAAAGTCGAGAAAAGTCTTTTAAAGCTGCTTACCATGAAGCTTTAAAAGAGGCCTTCACCTCATTTTCTACCTTGAATTATGAATTTGACGAAGCTTTAAAGTTGAAATCACAAAAATCTGATAAAGATTCTGAAAATTTGTACCCTGATAAAACAGTTTACAAATTTGGTGGAGAAGAATATTGGTTGGTAGAAATGGAATCAGGATTTAAACTCCTAACCGACCAAGGGAAAACCAATTATGCTGAATTGGAAAATGCAGACAAAGGAACTTATATTTTCAATTCCAGAAGCTTTGATGGCGCTGCTTATTTCAGCCCGAATGGAGATTTTACCGTAGAATATATGGACAAAGATATTGATGAAATACAAACTTTGATTTTCAGAAAAGTGAAGTAATTCAAACCTACTCCGATTTTATTTAATTATTTTTTTCAAAAATCGGCAATAAATTCAACCATAAATTTCCTAATAACTAATTAGTGAGACGACTTTTTCTCAAACCCAAAAAAATTGTTAATTTCACTTAAAATTTTGTAAGCGCCGTGGGCAGTAAAAATAAACTTAAAAGATTTAAGGAAAATGAAACCTTTCCTAACGTTGTACAACCATCACGATCAGAAATTGTAGATGAAACCTATAAATATAAAAATCGTTGGAAACAAGATTTTTTCAAAAATGAAAAACCCTTAATTCTTGAATTAGGCTGTGGAAAAGGTGAATACACCATTGGTTTAGCAGAAAGATTTCCCGATAAAAATTTTTTAGGAATAGATATCAAAGGGGCAAGATTTTGGCGTGGTGCAAAAACGGCTTTGGAAAATAATTTGCCCAATGCCGCATTTCTGAGAACGCAAATTGAACTGGTCGATCAGGTTTTTGCCGCAGAAGAAGTCGATGAAATTTGGATCACTTTTCCCGATCCGCAAATCAAATGGAAACGTACAAAACACAGAATGACCAATCCTGAGTTTTTAGAAAAATACAAACGAATTTTGAATCCAGACGGCTTAATTCACTTAAAAACCGATAGCGAATTTATGCACGGCTACACGCTTGGAATTTTGGAAGGTTTAGGCTTCGAAATTATGTATGCGCATCACGATATTTATGTAAATCATGAAGCGCCAGAAGCGGTTGTTGGGATTCAAACTTTTTATGAATCTCAATATTTGGAAAAAGGAAAACCGATCACTTACACAAAATTCAGACTGAAACACTAAGATTTGGATGAAGTACAAATATATCTGCTAACTTTTGGTGCCGCTTTTGCTGGCGTTATTCCGCCTGGTTTGGTCAACATGAGTGTGGCAAAAGCTTGTATTGAAAAAGGACGGAAAAATGGCTTAATGATGGCAGTTGGCGCCACAATTATAGTTTTTGTGCAAGCGCTTGTTGCTGTTTTGCTAGCGAAATATATTTTTTCTCATCCTTATGTCAAAACCATGTTGTTGCGCACCGGAATTGTCATTTTGTTATTGATGATGATTTATTTTCTATTGTCTGCGCATCGCAAACAAACCCACAAAAAAATCAATAAAAGAACAACTGCCAAAAGTTTTTTCAATGGCGTTTTAATTTCAGCATTGAATGTTTTTCCTGTTCCGTACTTTGTATTGATTAGCACACTTTTGAGTACAAAATTTGAACTGAGTTTTTCAATAGTACACGATGTTTGCTTCGCTATTTCTGCAGCACTTGGCACTTTTGCAACCTTATATTTATATGTGTTGTTTTTTATGAAAATTCAAAATAAAACCGCTATGTTCAAGAAATATTCAAATTATTTTATGGCACTTTTGATGTTGATTCTTATTATAGTTGCTTTATTTAGAATTTATTAGATGTCAGATAACAAAGATTTTTTCAAACGTGTTTACAAAATTGTAGAAGAAATTCCACATGGAAAAGTGACAACTTATGGTGCAATTGCCAAAGCTATTGGTGCGCCAAAAAGTGCAAGAACAGTCGGTTATGCTATGAATTCTTGCGTGAAAATGGAAAATGATTTGCCGGCTCATCGCGTGGTCAACAGAAATGGCGTTTTGACAGGGAAACACCATTTTCCTGGAACAGACACCATGCAAAAACTCTTAGAAGCTGAAGGCGCAATTATAGAAAACGATAAAATAAAAAATTTGAAAAATATTTTATGGGAACCAATTGTAAATCAGTAGTTTTAATTACCCAGTTGCGTTTTAATAAAATTTTAAGACTAAAAGTGTTTTGTAAACTCAATTTAAATTTTATATTTGTCTCAGGATGAAGTTTTTCATAATAGATTGGTTAATTAGCAAAGCCTCGGATTTCTACAAACCGAGGCTTTGTGTTTTTATAAACTTTATCATTTCAAATTAAATTCAACTAAGTTTTTTATTTCCTATTAAAATATTTCTCTAAAGCATTAGTTTTACAACCATGAGAAGTGCTTTCTTGTGTTTTGTTTTAGTCCTGTCTGCAAGTGCTACATTTGCACAAACCGACCTTGTTTCCAAAAAAATAGCGACTCAAGATAGTATTCAATTGGATTCTGTAAGTATTGCACCAATCGATTTTAAACTCCAAACACTTCAGAATACTTCAATAGATTCTACATTGTTTCAAATCAATTTTCCTAAAAGTTTACTGACTTTAAATGAACAACTAATTTCTGAACACGACAGTTTGCAAGTCAGTTTTAGAAAATATCCCGAGTTTTTGACCAAAACTTACCGCGGTTTGGATGAAAAACTAATCATGAACACAAATAACAATGTCGACAATCTTTACCAACTTCAGCAAGAAGAACAAAGCCAAGCATTTACGCCATTTGAAGGTTTGAACACCAGCGGGAGTATTTCCAGAGCAGTCAGCGTTGGAAACAATCAAAATGCAGTGGTAAGGTCTGAATTGGATTTGCAGATTTCTGGAAAAATTTCAGAAAATGTTACTTTGAAAGCTTCAATTCAAGACGACAACGCACCGTCGCAATCTGGCGGTTACACGCAACAATTGGACGAGTTTGATCAGATTTTTATAGAACTTGAATCTGAAAAATGGCGCATTCGCGCTGGCGACATCGATTTGGTAGAAAATCAATCTTTTTTTGCATCTTACACCAAAAGAGTGCAAGGTTTATTTTTGTCTGCAGATATTGGCAACGAAGACCGACAAAATGAAATTTATATTGCCGGCGCTTTAGTTCGAGGTGTGTTTACCAGAAGCGAATTGACCGCTCAAGAAGGCAATCAAGGACCGTACAAATTGCGCGGCCAAAACGGCGAATTATATGTGTTGATTGTCTCCGGGAGTGAATCTGTCTTTGTCAACGGAAGGCGTTTGAGTCGTGGCGAAAACGAAGATTACATCATCGATTACAATGCTGGAGAAATTATTTTCAATTCTACTTTTCCCATTACTTCAGAAATGCGAATTGTTGTAGAATACCAAGTTTCTGACCGAAATTTCTCAAGAATAGTCGCCACCACAGGATCGCGATACAAATCTGAAAATTTAGAACTGAACGGTTTTTTGTACAATGAAAACGATTTGAAAAACCAACCGCTTCAGCAGAGTTTATCTGAAGAACAAGTGCAAGCTTTGGAAGAGGCAGGCGACAACCAAGATGAAATGTTTGCGCCAAGTGCCATTCCTGCAGAATATTCTGAAAATAGAATTTTGTATAGAAAAGAAAATTTTCAAGGTGAAGAAATTTTCGTGTTTTCCAACAATCCTGAAGACGAATTGTTCAACGTAAGATTTACAAATGTTGGCGCAAATCAAGGCAATTATGTGCTTTCCAGTCAAAATGCCATTGCCAATATTTATGAATATATTCCGCCTGTAAATGGCGTTCCGCAAGGAAATTTTGCGCCAGTAGTACGACTTTTTGCGCCGACAAAACTCCAAATCGCTATGCTCAACGGGCGTTTCAATCCTTCTCAGAAAACGGATGTTAAGTTTGAAGTTGCTGCTAGTGATAATGATGAAAACCTTTTTTCAGACGAAGATCAAGCCGACAATCAAGGCTTGGCAACAAAGCTGAATGTAACCCAAAGGCTTTACCAATCTGAAAATGAATTTCAGAAACTCACAGCATTTGCCAATGTCGATTTTATAGAAGATTCCTACACGAGTATTGAGCGCTTATACAATGTTGAATTTACCAGAGATTGGAATTTATTCAATCCCACTGGTGACCAAATTTTTTTAGAAACGGGTTTCAATTTTCAAAATAATGTAGAAAGCAACAGCGAATATCGGTTTCAAAGATTGGAATTTACCGATGATTTTGTCGGAGAAAAACACAATGTGAATTTAAGGCAAGTTCAGGGTAAATTCAGAATAGACGCCAATGCCAGTTATTTGAAAAGCGAATCCAATATTTACAATTCAGAATTTGCGAGAGCGCAGGTTTCTGGGATTTATGACTTTGGCTCGTTTTGGTCTGGATTGAAATATAATATGGAAGATAACGAAGAGTTTCAGGTAGATTCAGAAGAATTCACCCAAAAAACACAGCGTTTTTCCAGTTACGAAGTGTTCAGCGGCGTGGGAGATTCTACCGATGTTTACGCTGAAATCGGTTTCAGATATCGCGAAAACGACAGTTTGCGGAACAACCAATTGGAATCTGTCAATACGTCAAACAATTATTTTGTGCGTTCTCAAATTTTGAATACAAAACAAAGCAGAATCAAGGTGTTTGCGAATTTGCGAAACTTGAAATTTCCCGATGCTGACGAACGTTCAGATGAATTTACACTGAATTCTAGAGTCGTTTACACGCAAAATTTATTCGATAGAATTGTCAATCTAAACACAACTTACGAAACCAATAGCGGAAGTATTGCGCAACAAGAATTTACTTATGTTGAGGTTGAACCTGGTCAAGGTCAATTTACTTGGATTGATTATAACGGCAACGGCGTTCAGGAGTTGAATGAATTTGAAGTAGCTCAATTTCAGGATGAAGGCACATTTATTCGGACTTTGCTGCCGAATCAAATTTTTGTAAGAACCAATCAAACCCGATTCAGTCAGCAATTGACGCTTAGTTTTCAATCTTGGCAAAACGAAGAAGGTTTCAAAAAATTCATGTCCAAATTTTACAATCAGACTTCAGTTTCCATAGATCGGAAAATCAGAAAAGATGGCAATGAGTTGAATTTGAATCCATTTGGCGGAAATGAAGATGAAGTTTTAGGTGAAAATAACACTTTTCGAAATGTTATTTTTTTCAACAGAAGTTTACAGAAATTTACCACTTCTTACAATTTTACAAATAATTCAGCACGAAATTTATCGGTTTTAGGAATTCAAGAAAGCAAATCTCAACTGCATGAATTTAAATTTGTGCATAAATTCAAAGAAAGTTGGTTGATGAGTTTAACGCAAGATTTCAATACTTCTGAAAGTTTTTCAGACCAATTTGACAATAGAAATTTTGAAATTGAAGGCCTGAATTTCAATCCTAAAATTTCATATTTAATGGATAATAAACGCTTTGACGTGTTTTATAATTTATCCACGCAAGACAATCAGTTGGGCGAGATGGAATCTTTGGAACAGCAGAAATTCGGTTTATCTTTCACTTTGAATAATGGCGAAAAATACAGCATCAACGGTGAAGCCAACTATATTCAAAACGATTTTGAAGGCAGCACATTATCTCCGGTGGCATACCAAATGCTGGAAGGTTTGCAACCCAATGAGAATTTTACTTGGTCGCTTTTTCTTCAAAAAAGAATTACAGATTTTCTGGATTTGAATTTGACTTATTTCGGTAGAAAAAGTGAAGAAATCAGCACAATTCACACGGGAAGTGTACAATTACGGGCTTATTTTTAGCTTTTGCTCACTTTCAGTTTCATGCCAGGTTTCAGTTTGTTGTTGGTCAAATCATTCAGATTTTTTAAATCTTCAACGCTGAGGTGAGGAAATTTTCTGGAAATAGTCCACAACGAATCTCCTGATTTCACTTTATAAAATTCAACTGATTCAGTATTTGACGAATCTTTTTTGTCATTCTCTTGTTTGGAATTGATGACTGCTGTTGGGTTTCTTGGATAAATCAGAAGCCTTTGACCGATGTTCAAATTGTTGCTGCGCAGATTGTTCCAAGATTTTATTTGACTGATTCTTACGCCAAATTTGTTGGCAATTCTGCCCAAAAAGTCACCAGATTTCACATAATAATTGACTTTGTCATCAGCTTTGTAATTTTTTGGAAGTGCTTCTTCAGCTTGAGCTAATTTTTCATCTGTGAAATTGTAAATTTTATTTTCATTGGCGACAAAAACGCCAGATTCCACATAAGGCAATCTTACATAATAATTCTTTTCAGCTTCAAAAGGAATAATGCCAAGTTTGTAACTCGGATTCAAAAATTCCAAAAATTCTAAATCTATTTTGGTAACTTCAGCAATATGGTCGAGTTTAATCAATTTTTTGGTGCGAATTGTGTCTGTGCCAATGTAAGCAATTTTCGGTTTATTTGGTGCAAAACCGTGTTCGTCGGCATATTCAAAAATGTACATCATGGCTTGGAAAGACGGCACATAACCGGCAGTTTCTCTGGGAAGATAATTCCTGATTTCCCAATAATTGGTATTGCCGCCACTTCGCCTGATGGCTTTGGACACGTTGCCGGGACCGGAATTGTATGCGGCGAGCGCCAAATCCCAATCGTCAAACATGCTGTGCAAACGTTTCAGATATTTTGCGGCAGCTTCAGTAGAAGCCAGTGGATCCATGCGTTCGTCTACATAACTGCTGACTTCCAAATCGTACATTTTGCCAGTGCTGTACATAAATTGCCACAATCCGGTGGCGCCAACTCTGGATTTTGCTCTCGGGTTTAAAGCCGATTCTACCAAGGCTAAATATTTCATTTCCAGCGGGACATCAAACCTGTCAAAAGTAGATTCGAACATTGGGAAATAAAATTTACTCAATGCCATCAATCT
>JBHEPM010000089.1:0-9284 GCA_046260295.1 Psychroflexus sp. | reverse complement strand
ATTTTAACTCTGACGAAAAATTTGATATAAGTTCTAAAATTCAAATTTTGGTTCAAATCGAAAACAGAATTTAAACTCGAAATTGAATTTGATTCAGCGGATAAAATTGTGTAAAAGTGATTGATTTTCAAACGATTTCACTCAGATAAAAATAATTTTCGAGCGATAAAATTGATTTTTCAAAAAGAGAAATAAAGGAAAATTCAACGGAATTTACTCAAAATCTGACTGATTTTCATCTGATTTTTTTAGACAATCGATTTGATTAAAGCGATTTCGCCGATTTTTTTATAAAATGACAATTTGACTCTGAATCGAGAAATAAAAAATGCGCTGTACAACAGCGGTTATGGGCAATAGCTGGGTTTTTGACTGAAATCAAAGTTTTGCGATTTTTTGCTAAATTTGTTTCTGAAATTAAAACAAAAGGTTTTTTGCGCGCTACTGCGCATAGCCGCGAACCGTTAGGCATAAGTTAAAACAAACAAACAAACAAATGCAAATTTTCATTAGCTTCTCTTCAAAAGACATAAATATTTTAAATCCTTTTGTAAATAACATATTGAAATTAGGCCTAAATTTCACACCAGAAAATATTAATTGTACGGGAATAGAAAATTCAAAGCCTAAGAATGGTGAAGATTTTAAAAAGTGGATAAAAACTAAATTATCTGTCTCTGATGTCATACTTATTTTAATAAGTAAAGATTATAAATCTAGTGAAGTTTGTATGAATGAAATGGGAGCTGCTTGGGCTTTGGATAAAAAAGTCATTCCGTTTTTAATAGAGCCTATAAACTTTAAAAATGTTGGATTTATTCATAACACAAGTCAATTATTGAGAATAAACGATACGAAGGACTTATTTTCTTTAAGTGATGATTTGATGAGTGAATCAAAAGAACACATTTCCAATTCAAATTTAAACCTACAAATAGAAGAATTCAAGAAATCAATTATTAATAGAAATAATAATACTGAGAATGAAAAATCTAATGATTTTTCATTCTTCAAGAAATTTTTAATACCAGATATTGATCATAAGAAAATACTTATTCAGGCTCAACCAACTTTAAGTGACTGCAAAAAAGTATTCAAGCAACAATACGCTGAAAAGATTTACGAAAGTTATCATAAACAATACAAAAGCTTATTACAATTTGAGAATTCAGTAAATGATTTATCTGAGTACGATTCTTTCGAGTTTAATTCAGCAAGTTTTAAAGATTTAATTAAAAAAATCATAACCTCCCGGGAGGTATGACAAAATTAGCGGAGAAAAATATTATAAAAACAAATGTGACATTCTTTACGATTGTTTTTAAAAGGAAAGAAGAAAAATTAGGAACAGGATTTACAGCTTGGGTTTACATTAATAATAGATGGGTTTTGTTTATTAAGCCTTGGAGATTATAATTTAAAACCAATGGCTATCAGCGCTAACAAAATATCGAGATTTGTTTTGAAACGAGAAGTTTCTGTATTTTCAGAAAATTAAAGTTTAACCGAAAAATTTGAGCATTTTTAGTCGCCACTTATGTTATGCGCGAACCGTTGCATATTAAAAAATAAACTCAAAACAAAACATCTCCTTCTTCTCAACAACCAGCGTGGGGGCAGGTAATCAAATAAAAACTATCAAGCCCCACTATTCACCACAACCAATTTTGAAATAATAAATTTGAAATCCTGAAATTTGAAATAAACCAGTGGGCAGGTAATCAAAAACCACAATTATCCCAACTAAATCCGAAATTTAAAATCTTAAAAAAGCAGGTTGTCAACTCCAACTGTCATAAATTAAATTAACAAAGTAGGTTTAAACTTTTAAGTTTCAAATGTATTTTTTATTTGAAATAATACGGCGTGGGCAGGTAATATGGAGAGCCACAGCACCTCTGTTTTGTTCCGGAAAAACATATCTACAAGGGCGGTCAGTTACAAATCAACATTTTCAAAAACCTAAACCTTTCAACAACATTCAAAATTCCAAATGAAAACCCCTTGTATATAACAAAAATATGACCCATGCGCCTTCCATCCTCAGGCGCATCAGCCCATATTTTCTTGTTTTCCTACACACACGCCAGTGCAGTGTCACCCGCTGTTCCCTTGTGCCCTGAAACCCAAAAAGGACGCCAAAGGCGGAGGTCAGTTAGGGCACAAACACAGCTGCATAATGTGCGAGCCTGCGAATCGTGCCTACACAAGCAAAAAATACCTTGAAATAGAAACATGTTCCGTACATCAGTTGCGATCTTAGGTAGAGTTCAATCCAACCAATAGTCAACATGAATAAAACGTTTCAACAAACCTTCACGGCTTTATCGCAACAGATGCCGGAACGAAAAATGGAGAGCTGCCATCTTTGGCCTTAAAAATACAATTACCAAATCAAACACATTGCAAAAAACAAAACAGCATCACCATAAAACACCAACAAGGCCAAAATGCCAGCCCTCCAAAGCGGACAAGGCATTTTTGCTTGTGCGTAATACGTTGTGCTATGCTTGCATGCACAAAGACCCCATAGCACATAGGCACTCAACTCGCAGACGGCTCGCGCGTCTAGATTACCTGCCCAGATACAACCTTATCGGTAACACAGCCAACGTCTCCACAAAATGCAGCGTCAAAAATCCGTTTCCAAAACATACCCAATCTTAAATAAATCTGCACAGTCATTTCTTCTAAATTAAATCCCTATCGTTTTAAAATAAAACCTCAGCAAAGTAAAAACCAAAACGCATTATTTTTGATTACCTAAACTAAAAAACCGACTTATCAAAGCAAAACTTTGAAAATCAAGGAAGAAGCGCAGGGCTAAAAGATAAAAATCTGTTTGAGACCAATGATAATTGGTTGAGTTATTTTTATCTGTGGCGGTGGATTCCGTAGTATTTTTTAGGTTTGTTTTGTTAGTCTAGTCCCGACACTTCGGGGTTTTGATTGTTTTTTTCGGCGATGGAAAAAAAGAATAAGAACAATTTATAATTATCAATCATTAAAATTAATACATGTATATATCAAAAAAGCAAAAGCTACCAAATTTGGTCAGTACAACCCCAAGACACAAAAAAACACTTTCGAAGTCTAAAAAATTATAGCACAAAACAACTTCGTACCAGACCAAATTGCCAGCACTTGCAAAAGCGTCCACAAAAAATCCATCACATAAATTTGAAATAAAAACTTTGAAATCTCGAAATTTGAAATACTTTTTATCAAAAAATGCAAAAGCTACCAAGTTTGGTCAGTACAACATCAAGACACAAAAAAAACTTTCGAAGCCTAAAAAAATATAGCACAAAACAACTTCGTTCCAGACCAAATTGCCAGCACTTGCAAAAGCATCAATCCATAAATCTAATCACATAAACTAAGTCAGAGCAATGCGTATTCGAAATGAAAATTTGGAACATAAAATTTGAAATCTCGAAATTTGAAATAATAAAATTTTAGATCAAAAAAATAAATAAGAAGGCAAATGTATCAGCCTTCGCTTCAGCCCTTGCCCGCACAGCCGTAAAGCTCAAGCCCAAGGGTTTTTTAAAAAAAATGCCATTAGACATGAATAAAATCTTCACTTTATTTGAAGTTTTAAACCTCTGAAAATACTACTCAAAAGTTCTCCATTTTTATTTAAAAAAAGCTTGACTGCTTCCCATAAGGCTGAAGATAGATGCCTTTCTTTTTTCTTTTTTTCTTTTTCGTTTGAAAAAAAATTAGTGAGCGAAGCGAACAAACATAATTTTAAATCCACAATTATGTTTAAATCAAATCACTACAAGTTAAAAGTTTACTCAAACGCAGTAAACACAAATGACAAACCTTGTTTTTTCATTCTGAACAAAGGTTTAAACTCAGGTCGCCCGTCAATTCTGCCCTGCAGAAATTGCTTTGTTGTGAAAGCTGAAACTGAAGCTGAAAGAGATGCCATTTATTGGCTCACTTATGCGGCTTGGCAGACCAAAAAGTTCATGCCTTACATCAAAGGTTCGGTCATTCCTTACTTGACCACAGCCGACACCAAAATGGTACTAGATGAATGTTTATCGCATTTAAACCATTTGAATCTGAAACACAAAATAAAAACTTTCAAAGCGGTTCAAGAGAAAGAGGCTTTACTCAAGCTACAGCTGGAGAAGTTTGGCGAACTCAAAATCGCCATTGCTGCAACCATGCTGAAATAACCAAAAAACGCCCTCATCGCAGGGCTTTTTTGAATTTAAATAAAGTGCTTTAAAATAAATAAGCCTAAGCTTAAAAATGAAGAAAGCCCCACAAGAGCGGGGCTTACCAATTAACCAATCTATTATGAAAAACTCATCCTAAAAAGTATTTCGAGTTAAAAGTAAACATTTTATTCAAAACCACAAAAAAAATCCGAAATTCTAACATCGAATTTCGGATTTTTAATTCTTCAGCGCTTTTTTTTCTTTTTGAATCGCTTTGACAAGTACCTCAAGAACATGGAAGTGATAAAACTCACGCTGGCGCCAACCACGGCTAAAATACAGGTCGATATGAAATCATCGATATGAACGCTCCCTAAAAGACTGAAAAGCGCTCCACCGATAAAACCAGCCCTTTCATGTTGCATCATGGCGATCCTTCTTTGAATCCTGAGCGCCTTTGCTGTCTGCTTGATGCTGTCCGCGATTCTCTTCAGAATCATGTTCATTTTTGGTCACCACCTGACTCACTGCGGAAACCGCTGTGCCTATCGCAAGACCATAGCCAGCAATACTGATGACTGCGGCGGGTAAAGCTACAGGAGCTGTTAAAATAGCTCCGGCAAATGCCGTAATTGTTAAACCGATATTTCTTAGCTTTTTAAAAAATTTCGGAGTTTCTGATTTGTATCTGTGTTTTAAATTCATCTTTGCTTTGTTTTTAAATGTTAATATTTTTAACTTTTATCCTTCAATTGTCCTTGCAGTTGTATATGATCTTCAAAATGCGTGCTTCTGATTTCTAATTCCACGCTATCTCCAGCGTTGAAATAGGGGCGGAGCTTATCCAAAATCTTATCCAGTGCTTTTCTGGACGAATACCCATAACCGATATTGATCAAACTGCTCACTGGTGCAATACAGCCTTCCAGTTCCTTTTGGGAATCATTAGCAGGGTGAAATAAGATCCAAGTCCGACCCGGAACACCTTCAACCAATAAATGCCACTTGAATTTTTTGCTGTATCTCAATTTCAACTTATAAACACCGTCCGGAATTGCAGAAATACTGACTTGATTTCTTTCCCAAGGCAATTCAATAGTAAAATTCAAGAACTCATCAAAAAAATAGAGGGCACCAACCGAGCCCTGCGGAAAATGCCCTCTATACAACCCAAGCCTAACCACCATTAGTCGTTATCGATTTTAGCGATGCTCAACGCATTGTAAGCCCCGTTTTTAAGCGGGTACATGGTGCCGTTGACTTCTTGGTAGAATTCAACCCCAATCACCTGAATGAGTGGCAATGTTGAAGCCGCCGTCACCGCAGTTGATAATGAAATCGCAGCAGTTTCAGCAGAATCCCATGGCAAAATACTGGACTCATCAGAATCAAACACGGAGTTTTCATCTACGAAATCCAACTCAGCCAAGCCAGTCACAATTTTGAAGTGTGAGGTACCACCCGGTGCATCGATCATGGTCAATGGCACAAATGGATCAATCTCCACATCACCTTCACCGGCAACACGATCTACCGTGTTTTGAAACGACGCATAAAGCGTTCTTCCCAGTTTCGCTTTAGAATTGAAATCAAAGCCCTGCAAAAGTTCCATATTCCCCTCCTGAATGGTACGAAGCCCACGATCATTTGTGGAATCACTTTTGACGACTTTCATCAATACTTTTTGCAAGTTCGAAGCCACTCGTTTGTCAGTCACATTCTGTAACAACAACCGAATTGAATCTCTCAAGACTTTTCCGCCTTTGCCGGCGCGTCCAAATTCAGAACCATTCTCGCGCGTTCTCTGGAACGCTGGATCATTTTTGATTCTGTTAGCATCTACGCCACCTTTCTCTCTTGCTAGGTGGCCATCTGCGGTCTTGTAGAAGGAAATTCCTCCCAAAGTACCTTGTAATTTAACAATACCTGTTTGTCTAGCCATAATACTATGTTTTGAAACAAAGAAATAGCTCAAACCGCTTGTTGACAATGATTTGAGACGCATACGGCAATTTTGGCAGGCTTGTCGTAATTGTCACTAAAATTCAACTTATGAAACTTAAAAACGCATTATCTTAGCAGTATACGCCAATATTCTTTTTAAACCACACAGTCTTGCAAACCAAATCAAGCAGTGGTAGTGCTGAGGTTAAGCATAGATAAAGCGTGTGAACCACTAAATAGTGGCAAATAGTAGCATAGTTCAATGAAAGTCAAAAAGCGCATACAAGTATTTCCTACAGACATCCAGCGTATCACAGGTTTAAGCCTGAGACAATCTCAGAGAATACTCAAACGACTAAAAGAAATGTATTCCAAAAAACCTGGGCAAATCATCACTACTCACGAACTCGCCGAATACCTCGGCATAGACCTCAAACTTGTCGAAGAATTTATTGAAGATTGAGCAATTTAATAGTATTTGGGGCTATTTATGTTGCAAATAATCTACTTAAAGCTTATATTTACTGTAGAAGAAAACCAAAAAGCACCAAATTGATCTTTGATTTATGTGAGTATTCCGTGAGTAAACTAAGCTGAATAATTTGTAAATATTTGATATATAGTTATTTAAGTTGTTTTGGCGTCGTCCTGCCACCCCGACTTTACTCTTTAGTAAATCTTACTAAATACCAACAAATAGCTGTAAAACAAGGTTTTACAGCTATTTTTGTTTAAGCCAATAACCAAATAATACTATATTTTTACATTTAAAAAGTGACCTATTCGGTTACCTCTTTACTTTTGTCAAATGCAGTGTTTATAGTATATTTGGAACTGAATAAAATTTAGAGGTAGACTTTCCCGTGACCTCATTCATAAATTACTTGTATTGGGATTTTCGATTAACCTGAAAAATCGAAAGTTATGCAAACCAATTACACAATTCTAGTTTGGGCTAACAAGTCCAAGAAAAATTCTGAAAACAAAGCACCGATTTACGCGAGACTTACAGTCAACGGAAAACGCGCCGAAATAAGTCTAAATGAAAAAGTAGACTTAAAATTATGGGACGCGAAGTTCCATAAAGCCAAAGGCAGTACTAATATTGCAAGAGGCATTAATCTTAAAATTGACAAAGCAATATCAAAGCTCAATACAATATGTGAAGACACCATCCGAGAAGGCGAATTACTTACGCCAAGTTTAGTTAAAAGCAAATATCTTGGAAATCACATCAAGCATGAAACTTTGAATCAGCTGATAGAATATCATCAAGAAAAAATGGCAAACTTTTTAAAGCCGGGTACACTCAAAAACTATTACACAACTCAAAAGTATTTAGACAAGTATATCAAAGGAAATTTGAACACCTCAGACATCTACATTAAGCAAGTCAATTACAAATTTATGATTGACTTTGAGGATTATCTTAGAGATCAAAAGGGACTTAATAATAATGGTGTCATGAAACACCTTGAGCGACTTAAGAAATTGATGAACTTAGCTGAAGATTTAGAATGGATTAAAAAGAATCCAGTGAAACGATACAAATTAAGGTTTGATGAAGTTGATACTGACTACTTAACAAAAGAAGAATTGAGCATACTCATCAATACTGAATTCAAAAAAACTACTTTAAAACAAGTGAAGATGTCTTTGTGTTTGCCTGCTATACTGGATTAGCCTACTCTGACTTAAAAAAACTCTCAGATGACGAAATCAATATCGGAATTGATGGTAACAAATGGATTTACACAAGGCGTAAGAAAACAAATTCAGCCGTTAGAATACCTTTATTAGAAATCCCCTTAGAGATTATTCAAAAGTATAAAGATCATCCACGGATTAAAGGCACTAATCTTTTACTCCCAGTTTTTACGAATCAGAAAATGAATCAATATCTGAAGGAAATCGCTAAAATATTGAATTTCAATAAAAAATTGAGTTCTCATGTAGCTAGACACACTTTTGCTACAACAGTAACCTTAGCCAATGGTGTGCCAATTGAAAGTGTTTCCAAGCTACTAGGACATACCAAACTTTCAACTACACAAATCTATGCCAGAATAATAGACACTAAGCTGTCAGATGACTTAAGGAAAATCAATGAAATCACTAAGACTAACAATGCTAAAACTTCATAATTATTGATTTTATCGCAATATTAATAAATATTTATATTTTTGTATATATTATAATACATATAACACTATATAAGTATGAAATACCAAGAAATCATTGAAAAATTCTCATCCGAACTAAAGCGAATTCTTGACAAAAACGACCAACCAATTCCTGAAGCTTTAAATGTGATAAGTTTATCTAATAAATGTTTGTTTGAATTAAAGGCTATTTTTTTTAATGACAATTTAATCACACTTGAAGAACAAAACAGATATTACAAAGAAATTAAACCAAGCATAACAAAACAGGCCTATTATTATAAAAAAATAAAATGTTTAGAGGTTAATCTCTTTGGCGCATCTGAGAAAAAGAGAGAAAAAATATTCATAAAAACAACCAAGAACAACGATAGTTTTTATGAAAGGCATAAAGACTTTATTTACAACATTACTTACAATCAGGAATTTTCAAATAAGAATTATTTTGTTTCCAACCCGATTTTATCGCTTCTGAAATCTTCATTACATGAAGATTATTTTTATGATGACTTTGAATGCGTCTACAGCAATATTTATGCTGAATATCTAGCTGTTGAAAAGTTTCAAACCTACTTAGAAATTAGAAAAAAACAGAATAGCAACCAGAAAGTTTTTATTCAAAAGTCAAGTCTGAAAAATAATTGGACTGCGACTTCAACAGATTTTATTGAAATGGCTTATGCCTTATATCTAAGCAATTCTATCAATAATGGTGATGCATCAATCAAACAAATTGTCAATTCATTATCTACAGTCTTTAATGTAAAAGTTCCACGAGATTTCTATAAAACTATTGATGATATCAAACAAAGAAAAGACCTGACGAAATTTATAAATAAACTTGAATTTGCACTAAAAGATAAGGCATAATTCAAATTAAATGTTAAAATTTCACCCCATATCCACCCGATATGTGGTGATTTTATTTCAAATGCTACTGATTTTTACCTCTGGAAAGTCTCAATACAAGTATTAATCAAAATTTAAGTTATGTCAACAC
>JBHEPM010000088.1:373-9435 GCA_046260295.1 Psychroflexus sp. | reverse complement strand
ACTTTTGAAACCGCCAATGCATCCTTATTTTATCAACAAGAATCCAGTCCGTGGGGTTTTAGTTTGGAAGCCACCAATATTTTTGATATTGGTTTTAGACGAACAAATAGCGTCAATGAATTTATGGTGATGGACAACCGAACTTATATTCAACCCAGAATTTTCCTACTAAAACTCAGTTATCAGCTTTAGTTCTTTTTTTTAAAGAGAAATGTTTTCTAAATGAGTGAGTTTCTGTAATTTTCTCAAAACACAAAATAAGATTATTTTGAACATAGTATTTATTTTTAAGGGGTGTTGCTTGTTGTTTGTATAATAATTTTATATTTAACCCTTAAATTAACAGGGTTGTTTTATTAAAAACTAATAAAAAATAAATATTATGAAAATCGGAATTCCAGTTGAATTGAAAAATAACGAAAGTCGTGTATCAGTAACGCCAGCCGGTGTTTTTGAACTTAACAAGAAAAATCATGAAGTTTTTATCCAGCACAATGCAGGTTTTGCAAGCGGATTTTCAAATGAAGATTATAGAGAGGCTGGCGCCATAATTTTACCTGATATCGAATCTATTTATGAAGTTGCAGAACTGATTGTGAAAGTCAAAGAACCTGTTGAATCTGAATACAAACTCATCCGTCCACAACAAATTATATTCACGTATTTTCATTTTGCGTCTAGTGAACAATTAACCCAAGCCATGATTGATTCCGAGTCAATTTGCATCGCTTATGAAACTGTTCAAGACGAAGACGGCAGTTTGCCACTTTTAACGCCAATGTCTGAAGTTGCTGGAAGAATGGCAACCCAACAAGGTGCAAAATATTTAGAAAAACCCATCAGAGGCAAAGGAATTTTGCTAGGCGGTGTGCCTGGCGTTCCTCCGGGTAAAGTTTTGGTTTTGGGTGCTGGCGTGGTCGGAATTCAAGCCGCGAAAATGGCTGCAGGATTGGGCGCACATGTCACGATTATGGATATAAATTTAAAGCGTTTACGTTACGTCAACGATATTATGCCAAGTCATGTTGTGACAGAATTTTCTAATGAATACAACATCAGAAAACACATTAAAAATTCAGATTTGATTATCGGTGCGGTTTTAATTGCCGGCGCAAAAGCCCCAAAATTGATCACCGAAGATATGTTGAAAAATATGACGCCTGGAACCGTTATGGTTGACGTAGCGGTGGATCAGGGCGGTTGTTTTGAAACCACCATACCAACAACGCATCAAAACCCAACTTATGTTGTGAATGATGTGTTGCATTATTGTGTCACCAATATGCCAGGTGCCGTGCCTTACACGTCAACGCTAGCTTTGACCAATGTGACCTTTCCTTATGTAATGCAAATTGCAGATTTAGGTTGGAAAAAAGCTTGTAAAACCAATACATCTTTAGGTAAAGGTTTAAGTATTGACCAAGGTCAAGTAATTTGTCCAGAAGTGAAAAAGGCTTTTAATTTTTAGTTGTTTTAAGAATTTTGAGTCAATTCTATAAACAAACTTTCTAAATTTTTGTTTTTGCGATTCAGCGAAACGATTTTCAGTCCTTTGTCGTGGGCAAAATCGAACACGTCTGCGCGCATATCATTTTCGGTGTCAAATGTCAATTCATAACAAAATCCACGTGTATTTTGAATGTTGATTAATTTGTCGATTTCTTTTAAAGCCACTTCTTCAATTCTGTAATTAAATTCAACTTCTATGATTTGCTGCTGTTGTTGGTTGAGGTCTTTCAGATATTTATCAGAAACGATTTTACCTTTGTTGATGATGATTACACGATCGCAAATGGCTTCAACTTCTTGCATAATATGTGTGGACAATAAAATGGTTTTGTCGTGGCTAATCGATTTAATCAATTCACGGATTTCAATCAATTGGTTGGGATCCAATCCTGTGGTGGGTTCATCCAAAATAAGCACTTTTGGGTCGTGGAGTAGGGCAGCGGCCAAACCGACACGTTGGCGATAACCTTTGGACAATTGTTCTATTTTTTTGTTGGCTTCTGGCGTGAGTTTGGTTTGATTGATGACAGTTTCTATGCGGGATTTGTCCACTTTAAAAATTCTAGCATGAAATTCTAAATATTCCCGCACATACATTTCCAAATAAATGGGGTTGTGCTCTGGCAAATACCCGATTTGCTTTTGAATATCTGTTTTGGATTCCGAAAGTTGAATGTTATTGATTTTAGCATCACCAGAAGTTGGAGAAATGAAACCGGTTAATATTTTCATTAAAGTTGATTTTCCAGCACCATTTGGTCCGAGTAAACCTACGATTTCTCCCGTGTTGATAGAAAAATCGATATCATCTAAAGCCAACTGCGATTGGTATTTCTTGCTGATGTTTTGAACTTCAATGGACATGTCGTTTTTTTTGAATCAAAAATACAAATTATATTTTGCTTGTGATTTTGAATATTCAAAGTCTCATTGCAATGAATTTAAAACCAAAGTTTTTGTTGTGGAAGTTTAAGGTTGAAATTGTATATATTTGTAGGTGTTAAGTTAAAAAAATTATGGAAATACAAAAGACTTTAGATTTACTTACTGAATTCAGAAAAATACGACAAATTCAAAAAACAAAAAATACGCAGAAAAATTTATCCGTGTTTTAAATGAATTGAATTTAAAGCAGCTTGATGAATTTAGTAGAAACAGACTAAACTCTGAACTCAACTTGATTCAACAGAATTTTGAAATTGAAAAAGAAAATATAAAGGTCAAAAATGAATTAAAAAAATTCCTTAAATTTTTAAAAGCTGAATTTTCAATGACAACTCCGTGGTATTACACATACACGGGCGCATTAATTGGTTTAGCGATTACGGTGTTTTTTGGATTCATTTCTATGTTTGGAGGCGCTTTAATCGGTGGACTGGTCGGTTATTTTTTAGATGAAAAGGCAAAAAAAGAAGGCAAAAAATTGAAAACAGATTTCAGCGAATTTTACTACTGAAAATTCATATAATTTTTTTTTGAATGTAAACACAAGATTATTTTTCGAGTTTCAGCATTCGATTTCAGTCAAATGAAAAAACAAAACAATCCATTCAATCATTTCAAATGAAAATAATCAAAAAAATACTTAAATGGGCGTTATGTTTTTTACTAATTCCTGTTTCATATATTTTGATTTCATTAATCCTAACAGCAATAACAGTAGACAGAAATGAAACCGATGAGATTGCAAATCAGACGATTTATCTAAGCACAAATGGCATTCATTTGGATATTGTCATTCCTAAAAAAAACATCGATTCAAGTTTGTTAAAGAATCTTGTTCACAAAAGCCAAGATGAATATTTAGCATTTGGCTGGGGTGACGAAAATTTTTATTTGAACACAGCTTCTTGGAGCGACTTAAGCTTCGAAACAGCTTTTACAGCTACGTTTTTGAAAAGCTCAACATTAGTTCATGTGACGCAACATCAATATAAAAAAAACGATTGGATTGAAATTAAAATCACAGAATCTGAGCTAAAAAAATTGAATACTTGTGTACTAAACTCTTTTAATCTAACTAATAATGGTGACAAAATAATAATTGAAAATTCAGGATATACTTCAAGAGATAATTTTTACAAAGCAAAAGGAAGTTATTCTTTGTTTAAAACCTCTAATACTTGGGTGAATATCGGTTTTAAAAGGAGTGGATTAAAAGCTTGCCTTTGGACGCCTTTTGATTTTGGCTTGATGAATAAATATCAATAAAAATGAAGCATTGTGTTTCAAACCAAATTTTACAAAAACTAAAAGCATGCAAAAAGCCTTTGAAATGCAGTAGATAAAGTTAATTTTGTGCACATGAAAAATGACAAAACTTTAAAAAACTGGCTTAATGCCATGAATTTGATTCATCCATTGGTGATTGCCGGACCATGCAGTGCAGAAACGGAGTCTCAAGTCATGACCATTGCTCATCAACTCAAAGATTCTGACGCTACTGTGATGCGCGCAGGAATTTGGAAACCAAGAACACGTCCAGGAAATTTTGAAGGCGTTGGCGCCATTGGTTTAAACTGGCTCAAAAAAGCCAAGGAAGAAACAGGAATGATGATTGCCACAGAAGTCGCCAACAAAAACCACGTAGATTTGGCACTTGTGGCTGATGTCGATGTGCTTTGGATTGGCGCAAGAAGTACAGTCAGTCCGTTTATTGTTCAAGAAATTGCAGATGCGCTGAAAGGCACCGACAAAATTGTTTTGGTCAAAAACCCAGTCAATCCCGATTTGGCCTTGTGGCTTGGTGGTGTGGAACGATTATATAATGCTGGCATCAAAAATTTAGGCGTGATTCATCGTGGATTTTCAACTTACGAAAAAGCCAAATACAGAAACAACCCTGAATGGCAAATAGCAATCGATTTACAAAATCAATTTCCGGATTTGCCAATTTTAGTCGATCCTTCTCATATTTCAGGAAACCGAGATTTGGTGTTTGACATTTGCCAAACTGCTTTGGATCTCAATTACGATGGTATGATTGTAGAAACTCATCATACACCAGACGAAGCTTGGAGTGATGCAGCACAGCAAATCACGCCAGAAAGTTTAAAACAAATGACTGTAGATTTGCGCATCAGAAAAACCGAAGGCGCTGCAGAATTTCAAGAGAAATTAGAAGTCTTACGGTCAAAAATTGATGTTGTGGATCGTCAAATGATAGAATTTCTCGGCAAACGCATGAAAATAGTCGATGATATTGGCATTTTGAAAAAAGAAAATAATGTCGCTATCTTGCAACCTGAACGTTGGAATAAAGTATTACAAAGTTTGATTATGGAAGGCGAAAAAAACCAATTGTCTAAAGATTTTGTGTCAAGATTGACCAAAGCTATGCATGAAGAATCCATTCAGCATCAACACAAAATCATTAGCAAAACTTAATTTTTTTTTATGGAAGGCGTGGTTTATAAATCTACAGGAAGCTGGTATTTAGTCAAAGGCGAAGATGGCGAAATGTATCAATCCAGAATCAAAGGAAAATTCAGAATCCAAGGCATCAAAAGCACCAATCCTGTGGCTGTTGGCGACCATGTTGTTATTGACACAGAAACCAAAGGCGATGAAACCATCGGTATTATCAAAGAAATTTTAAATCGGAAAAATTATATCATTCGGCGTTCGGTAAATTTATCTAAACAAACCCATATTATCGCAGCCAATATCGATGCAGCTTTTTTGTTGGTGACCTATAACAATCCACCGACAAGCACGACTTTTATCGATAGATTTTTGGTGACGACAGAAGCTTACCAAATTCCGGTTACCATATTATTTAACAAAGTGGATGCGTATAATCTGGAAGAATTTGCTGAAATGAAATTTTTGGCAGAACTGTATCGAAATATCGGTTACAATTGTATTGGTATTTCAGCTGAAACGGGAAAAAATATCGATCAAGTTAAAGATTTGATGACAAACAAAGTTAGCGTATTTGCCGGTCACAGTGGCGTGGGCAAATCGACTTTAGTCAATGCATTAGAGCCAGGTTTGGATATCAAAACTGCTGAAATTTCAGATCAACATCGCCAAGGTCAACACACCACAACTTTTGCTAGAATGCACGATTTGAGTTTTGGCGCGCAAATTATCGACACGCCGGGGATTCGCGGATTTGGCGTTGTAGATATCGATAAATACGAATTAGATCATTATTTTCCAGAGTTTTTCAAACTGAAACCAAATTGCAAATTCAACAATTGCATTCATGTTGATGAACCTAAATGTGCGGTGAAAGCAGCTCTTGAAAATGACGAAATTGCCTATTCTAGGTATAAAAGTTACTTGCAAATTATGGAAGGCGATGAAGATGAATCTTACAGAAAAGATCCTTTCCAAGAATCTAAATAATATGCGCGCAGTTTTACAACGAGTAGACCAGGCTTCAGTAAAAGTTGATTATAAAATCACAGGCAAAATCAACCAAGGATTATTGATTTTACTTGGAATAGAAACTGAAGATCATCAAGAAGACATCGATTGGTTGGTGCGGAAAATTTGTAATATGCGCATTTTTTCAGACGAAAATTCCAAGATGAATTGTAGTTTGCTAGATATAGAAGGCGAGGCTTTGGTCGTGAGTCAATTCACTTTGCACGCTTCAACCAAAAAAGGCAATCGACCGAGTTTTACAAAAGCCGCTGCGCCAGATTTTGCAGAAAAAATGTATGAACAATTTATTTCAAAACTTCAAAATAATCTATCTACAACCGTTCAAACTGGAAAATTCGGCGGTGATATGTCCGTAGATTTGATCAATAACGGTCCTGTGACAATCATCATAGATTCAAAAGATAAAGTTTAATAAAAAAATCCTAAATAAATGAATATACAAGACGCCCAAAAAGCTGTGGATGAATGGATTGAAAATCACGGTGTTCGTTATTTTGACGAGTTGACCAACATGGCACAATTGACAGAAGAAGTCGGTGAAGTGGCCAGAATTATTGCCCGTCGTTATGGCGAACAAAGCGAAAAAGAAAGCGACAAAAATAAAGACTTGGGAGAGGAATTGGCAGATGTTGTTTTTGTAATTTTGTGTTTGGCGAATCAAACGGGAATCGATTTGCAAGAATCTTTTGACAAAAAGCTAGATTTGAAAACAAAACGCGACCACGACCGTCATCATAATAACGAAAAACTAAAATAATGTTTCAAAAAGTAATTTCATCAACAGGATTTTGGAAATCTGTCATCGGTCTAGCTATCGGTTTTATTTTGATTTATAACTTAGTCGATATCTGGTTTGCATACGACTTTGATTTTGGACTTTGGGTTGAAAAACGATTAGCAGAAGACAATCTTTTGCGCTTTTTTATTGCAAATATTATGAGCGGTTTTGTGTACGGTTTTGTGGTTACTTTTCTGAAATTCAGAGGGAAAATTAAGCAAAGTGAAAAGCTTCAAAAATGAAACTTCACTTTCAGAAACCAAATTCACAACCGCAAAATATCACTATTACCGGTTCAAAAAGCATTTCCAATCGGTATTTGATTTTGCAAGCCATTTATCCGAATTTGAAACTCAAAGGTTTATCTGAAAGCGATGATACAAAAGTTTTAAACAAAGCTTTAGAATCTTTTCAAAATACTGAAATTATTGATATTCATCACGCCGGAACAGCAATGCGGTTTCTAACGGCATTTATAGCAACGCAAAAGAATGTTTCGGTGATTTTAACTGGAAGCCAGCGCATGCAAGAGCGGCCAATTGGTATTCTTGTCGATGCATTGCGAGATTTGGGTGCAGATATAAAATACGAAAACAAAATCGGTTTCCCGCCTTTAAAAATCAATGGTCGACATTTATCAAAAAATCATATTGAAATTCCGGCTAATATTAGCAGTCAATTCATTTCAGCCTTGATGCTAGTCGCGCCAAACTTAAAAAACGGACTCAATATAAAATTGACTTCAAATTTAACCTCTCGTCCATATTTGGAAATGACCGCTGAAATTTTAAAATCTATCGGCATTCCTCTTGAATTTAAATCGAACAATATTCAGATTTTCCCTAAAACTCAAATTGCTTCACAAAAAATTTCAATAGAATCAGACTGGAGTTCAGCGTCCTATTTTTACAGCCTATCGGCTATGCTTTCACAAGGCGAAATTAAACTTGAAACATACCATAAACAAAGCTTTCAAGGCGATGCAAAAGTAGCTGAAATTTATAAACAATTTGGCATTGAAACGAAATTTGAAAACAATTCAATTCACTTGTCTAAAAATGAAAATTTCAACTTGCCGAAATCTATTCATTTGAATCTAAACGACACACCAGATTTAGCGCAAACTATTGCTATAACTTGTCTAGGTTTGAATATTGATTGTGTTTTGACAGGTTTACAAACATTAAAAGTTAAAGAAACCGATCGTTTGCAAGCTTTGCAAAATGAAATTCAAAAATTTGGTGCTGAAGTCAAAATCACAAATGACACTTTAAATTTGAAAACTTTCGGAAAGCTGAAATCAAATGTTGAAATAAAAACTTACCAAGATCACCGCATGGCAATGTCTTTTGCGCCTTTAGCGGTTAAAACAAATTTAAATATTCACAATCCAGAAGTGGTTTCCAAATCATTTCCAGATTTCTGGACTAAGATGAAAGCTTTTGGTATAAAAGAAATTTACTAAAAAGCACAAATTTTTAATAAATAAACAATAATTTACTTGACAACGCCTGTTCGTAGATTGTATATTTGCACTTTTTAAAAAATACAGCCTTATGGGAATGAAACTTTCACAATTTGATTTTGACTTACCGGACGATTTACTCGCAGAATTTCCTTCTGAACACCGTGATGAAGCCAAACTGATGGTCATTAATAGAAAAGATGGTTCAATAGAACACAAAATGTTTAAAGACCTAATTGAGTATTTCGATGAAAAAGATGTGATGGTTTTCAATAATACCAAAGTTTTTCCAGCAAGACTTTACGGAAATAAAGAAAAAACAGGGGCTAAAATTGAAGTGTTCTTATTAAGAGAACTCAATCCAGAAACAAGACTTTGGGATGTTTTGGTAGATCCGGCACGAAAAATAAGAATTGGAAACAAACTTTATTTCGGCGAGGACGAAAGTTTGGTTGCTGAAGTGATTGATAACACGACCAATCGCGGACGAACATTGCGATTTTTATACGATGGATCTTACCAAGATTTCAGAGCTAAATTGACAGAACTCGGACAAACGCCGCTACCAAAATATATCAAACGCGATGTTGAGCCAGAAGATGCGGAGCGTTACCAAACCATCTATGCCAAAGAAGAAGGCGCGGTAGCTGCACCAACCGCAGGCTTGCATTTTTCTAAACATTTGCTTAAACGTTTAGAAATTAAAGGTATTGATTTTGCAGAAGTCACTTTGCATATTGGTTTAGGAACTTTCAATCCTGTTGAGGTTGAAGATCTATCCAAACACAAAATGGACAGCGAACAAATCAAAGTAAGCGACGAAGCTGTTGAAGTTATCAACAAAGCCAAAAATGAAAAGCGTAAAGTTTGCGCTGTCGGTACAACGGTCATGCGAACTTTGGAAAGTGCTGTTAG
>JBHEPM010000088.1:0-314 GCA_046260295.1 Psychroflexus sp. | reverse complement strand
TGATGATGATTTCAGCATTTGTCGGACACGATTTGATGGAAAAAGCTTACAAAGAAGCGGTTAAAGAAAAATACAGATTCTATTCTTATGGCGATGCCATGTTGATTTTGTAATCAACAAATTTTCAGAATTATACAAAACTGTTTCAGATTCATTTTTGAAACAGTTTTTTTTTGATTTTAACATTTAATTGCTGAATAGTTTATTTCGTCTTTATCTTGACCGGAACACATTCTATTAAATCTAAAAATGAAGGTTTTTCAAAAGTCAGAAAAGCCCAAGTAGAAATTGCTAAAAATCGACCAAAAGTTCAT
>JBHEPM010000087.1:0-9451 GCA_046260295.1 Psychroflexus sp. | reverse complement strand
ATGGTCGACAGAATTTCTGCCATTGCCAGTCGCTGGAATCGTGTGGTGTTTGCTTCTGGTCACGAGCACAGTTTGCAGTATATTGAACACGATTTGGTCAAACAAATTGTGTCTGGTTCAGCCTCCAAAGTGTCTTATGCAAAATTGGGAAATGATGGCTTGTTTGCCTCTCCAAAACATGGATTTGCAAAATTTGATGCCTTAAAAGACGGTTCATCTTGGGTTAGTTTTTATACCGAAAATAATGGTGAGATTGAACTGATTTTTCAAAAAGAAGTCTATTCAAAACCAGAAAAATTTGACTTAGAACAACTTCCTAAAAACTTCCCAGAAAGCATTGAAGTGGCTATTTATGAGGATTTTAAAATTGAACGTACCGATTTTTATGAAAGTCTTTGGGGCAAACGCTACCGAAATATGTACGGAAAAAAATTAAAACTGAAAGTTTTGGATTTGGACACGATTTATGGTGGTTTGGAACCCATAAGAATGGGCGGCGGCATGCAAACCAATTCACTTCGTCTGAAAGATTCGCTCGGTAGAGAATACAATATCCGACAAATCAAGAAAAATCCAATTCGTTTATTGCAGCAATTTGTTTACCCAGATAAAAATCTCACCGGCGAATTCGATGAAACCATTGTTGAAGAAGTTTTGTTGGATTTTCTCACATCTGCGCATCCTTTTAGTTTTATGGCAGTGCCAGATTTGGCTGAAGCCATTGACGTTTACCACACTAATCCTGAGTTGTATTATATTCCAAAACAAAAAGCTTTGGGAGAATTCAATGCTGCACACGGAAACGCTATTTATATGATTGAAGAACGTCCAGAAGAAAATTGGATTGGTACTGAAGGCGTGTTTGGCAATCCAAATCACGATATTCAAAGCACAGCAGGTGTTTTTGAAAGATTGCGTCGCGATGAAAAATACAGTGTTGATGAATCGGCTTATGTCAGAGCCAGATTGTTTGATATGTTGCTTGGCGATTGGGACAGGCACGAAGATCAGTGGCGTTGGTCAGAATTTGAAGACGAAGACGGCAATCATACTTTTAAACCGATTCCAAGAGATCGCGATCAAGTTTTTGCCAATTTCGATGGCGGTTTTTTCAATTCTTTGAGAAGTGTAGCGAGTTTTCCTCGAATTTATCAACCTTATTCTGAAGATATTAAATATTTGAAATGGCTCAACAATTCTGGACTTGGCTTAGATCGCGCGATCATAAGAAATGCCACACGTTCAGACTGGTTAGCCCAAGCTGAATTCATTCAGAATAACTTGACAGAAGAAGTCATTAACCGAGCCTTTTCTAATTTTCCTAAAGAAATTGATGCCGAAGAAACCGAAAAACTTAAAAACACTTTTAAAGCTAGACTCGAAAATTTAAAATCTATTGCTGAAAGATATTACGGCATTTTGAGTGAATACAGCATGGTTACTGCTACCGATAAAGATGATTTTATCGATGTTTTTCGTCAAAAGGATGGTTCAACCCGAGTGAAAATTATGAGAAATATTCAAGGTGAAAGAAAATACACCGTGGTTGATAAAGTTTTTTATCCAGATGAAACCAAAGAAATCTGGATTTATGCTCTGGATGATGACGATATTTTTCAGGTGGAAGGTGAAACGAAAAGTGAAATTGAAATTAGATTAATTGGCGGTCACTGCGAGGACGAATACACAATCAAATCTGGTAAAAATGTTGTTGTTTACAATTATAAATCTTTAGAAAATAAAGTAGAGGAGAAGGGCAGAGCCAGATTTGTAGAATCAGATCAATACGCTCAAAATGTGTTTGATAAAGATCGAAAAATTTCCAGAACCAATGTTATTTTGCCTAGAATTGGTTTCAATCCTGATGATGGATTGCTTTTTGGAGTTCAAGATATTTATACTTTCAAAGGATTTCAGTTGAATCCATTTACATATAAACATAAATTCAGTGCTGGATTTTATACAGCAACTGGTGGTTTTGATATTGGTTATCAAGGTGAATTTGCTAATATTATAGGTGAGTATAATTTGAATCTTGGTTTGCATTACACAAGTCCGAATTTTGCTCAAAACTTTTTTGGTATTGGAAATAACACACCAAATTTTGATGATGATTTCGGTCGAAATTTCAACAGGGTAAAAATCAGAATGATTGAAACAGAAATCGGTTTGAAAAAATCTTCAGAATATGGCAGCACGTTTCAGCATAAACTCACTTTTGAAAATTACCGAGTGCAACGTACTTCTGGTCGATTTTTAGATCAAATGGGAGATGAATTAATAGTTGAAGATCCAGATTTTTTTGAAAGTAAAAATTTCGCTGGATTTGAAAATTCTTATCAATACCAAAGTTTTGATGATAATTTGAATCCCAAGCGAGGCATGGATTTTCTGTTGGAATTTGGCGGAAAATTAAATCTAGACGACACTGAAAGAAATTTCTTATATCTGAATCCTTCATTGGAGTTTTTCAATGCAATAAATGGAAATAAAAAGTTGGTTTTGCGTTCAAAAGCCCAGTCACAATTGATTTTTAATGATACTTATGAATTTTATCAAGGCGCAACTTTAGGCGCAAATCATGGACTTCGTGGATTCAGAAAAGACCGTTTTATCGGTCAGCAAAGTTTGGTAGGAAATTTTGATTTACGTTATAGTTTTAATCAAATCAAAACTGCTTTATTACCAATTCAGTTAGGCGTTTTTGCTGGTACAGATGTTGGTCGAGTTTGGTCAGATATTCCTGATGAGTCACAAACTTGGCAACACGATTATGGACTTGGTTTTTGGCTGAATGGTGCAGATTTGTTTACTGGCACATTCAATTTTTTCCACAGTGAAGATGGATTTTGGTTCTCATTTGGACTTGGGGCAAGTTTTTAAACGATTTTCTTAATCACACGTAAGTTATGTGAATATCGATTTGTATCTACATTGAAAATCCCGGAATGGTCAATTCGGTCCAAGCGAACTTGACCGTGCGCATGAATAATGAAATTGTCTTTCAGCATAATGCCGACATGAATGATGTGGCCTTCTTCATTATCAAAAAATGCCAAATCTCCAGGTTCACTTTCTTCGATAAAAGATAGCGCATCACCTTGTTTTGCTTGTTGATGCGCATCTCTTTGTAAAGAAATTCCATTGATTTTATACACCATTTGTATAAAACCACTGCAATCTATTCCGAAAGGCGATTTTCCGCCCCATAAATACGGTGAATTGAGATACAACATGGCAATTTCAACTAAATTAGATTTGTCAAAATTCGTGTTGACACTTCCATCGAACTTATGTTTCAGAATATCTGCGGCATGAATGGCAGAACCGATGCAGATTGGCTGCAGCTGATTGGTATTTGTATTTACCAAACTGAATAAATCTGCTGTGTGTTTTGGTTTTTGATTCAACTTTAGGAAAGTGACTTCATCGATTTCAAAACATTGTTTTCGGTCTAGCCAACCTTCGTAAGCATCAAAAGCTATACGAATTTTAATCCATTGTTTTTGGTCTTCAATAATTTCAAAATGATCACCATATAGCAATTGTGTAATCATTTCTGAAGTATTTTTAGCTTCGGCTCTTACCGGCACGACACTCAGGGGACAAACTCCGTATAGCATTTGAATATTTCTATAAAATTAATTTAGCGTTCTAAAACCATTGCAGAAGCACCGCCGCCACCATTACAAATGGCTGCTGCACCAATTTTAGCATTATTTTGTTTCATGACATTAATCAAAGTAATCAAAATTCTAACGCCAGAACAACCTAAGGGATGGCCAAGAGAAACCGCACCGCCATTGATGTTGACTTTTTTAGAATCCAAACCTAAAATTTTTGTGTTGGCAATGCCAACCACAGAAAAGGCTTCATTGAATTCAAAAACATCTACATTTTCTTTTGTGATATTCGCTTTTTTCAATGCTAAAGGCAATGCTTTTGCTGGAGCTGTGGTAAATCTTTTTGGTTCTTGAGCTGCATCTGCATAGCTTTTGATTGTAGCTAAAACTTCAAGTCCGAGTTCTTCCGCTTTTTCTCTGCTCATCATGACAACTGCGCCCGCACCATCATTAATAGTTGAAGAGTTTGCTGCTGTGGCAGTTCCGTCTTTACTAAAAGCTGGTCTTAGATTTGGAATTTTATCCAATTTGATATTCTTATATTCTTCATCTTCTTTGAAAATGATTGGCTCGCCACGTCTTTGTGGGATTTCAACCGGTACGACTTCATCGTCAAATTTTCCATTTTTCCAAGCTTCAGCACTGCGTTTGTAGGATTCTTTGGCAAATTCATCTTGTTCTTCTCTAGAAATATCATGTTCAGTTGCACAAAGATCGGCACAAGTTCCCATGGCGTTATTATCGTAAGCATCGACCAATCCGTCACGTTGTAAACCGTCAACCATTTCAGCAGGACCGAATTTTTTTCCGTTTCTTAGGTGCAGATAATGAGGAATCATACTCATATTTTCCATTCCGCCGGCTACGATTATTTCAGCATCACCAAGTGCAATGGCTTGCGCACCTTGGATGACCGCTTTCATTCCGCTGGCACAAACTTTATTTACAGTTGTACAGGGAACGGTATCAGGAATTCCTGCGCCCATGGCGGCTTGTCTTGCTGGTGCTTGACCGTTGTTGGCTTGCACCACATTTCCCATCAAAACTTCGTTGACCATTTCTGGTTTTAAATTGATTTTGGATAAAGCACCTTTGATGGCGATTTCTCCCAGTTTTGTGGCAGGAATATTTGCTAAACTTCCGAGAAAACTACCAATTGGGGTTCTCGCGGCACTAACTATTACAATATCTTTTGACATAATGCTATGTTTTGTTATTAAAGTTGCTAAATTAAGAATTTTAGCGCAAAATCAGGCTTAAGTTTTAATAAGGTCATAATCTTTTCATTTTGGCATTATTATTTTTTTTGATTTTAGATTAAATTCAAATTCGAAGCCTTGCAAACTCATATTATTTCATAAATTTGAATAATTTAGGAATATGAAAAAATTTGTATGCGCCGTTTGATTTTGCGATTCTAAAATCTGATAAGGAAATTGCTGCGGAAAAGTCCAAAATAAAAGAAACACATATTCCGTATTATAAATTTGATGTTGATAAAGCGCAAAATGTTCAAAGCACTTGGCGAGATCAATCAAGTGACGAGCAAGAAGAATTAATAGCGAAAGATTCGTTGCTTCTGGATTTTATCAATCGTACAATTTCTGAAATTTACAAAACCGGAATTCGGATTGAACAATCTGACGAAGATAAAGACCAGTTGGTGTTTCTGACCAAAAATAATCAGGTTGAAGAATTTAAGTTGGGAGATATTTATACGCAACAAAATTTAAAATCTTATCTACAAAACCGAATTGAAAATTCCGAATATGTTGCGTTGGAAGATGAATTGTTAAGCTTGTTTTTTGATACTTTAAAAGTGAATGTTGAATATAACGATGCATTAAACGAAAAACAAATTCAATCTAAATTCGATCAGATTTCCTACACTCGCGGTCAAGTTACCAAAGGCAGCAAAATTATAGCCAAAGGCGAAACTATTGAAGGAGAAAAATTACGAAAACTAGAATCGCTTAAATTTGAATACGAATCTCAAAGTCTGGAATCTTCAGCTTTTGTAGTTGTGATTGCCGGCTACACTTTATTGGTGGCTTTATCTTTGTTAATGCTATATTTATTTATTGGTCAATATCGTCCTAAAATTTTCGACAATAATAACAAACTTACTTTTATATTTTTCAATGTATTATTTGTGGTATTTCTCACGTTACTGGTGATGCGAGTTGATACTGAATACGTTTATATCGTGCCAATTTGTATTTTACCACTCACGCTGAAAGCCTTTTTCGACGCCAGATTGGGGCTTTTCACTCATGTCATTACAGTGCTGATTTTAGGCATGATTGTGCCAGACAGTTATGAATACATGTTTTTGCAAATTACCGCAGGAATCATCACTATTTTAACCGTTTCAGAACTTTATAAACGGGCGAATTTGTTCATTTCTGTAGCTCAAATTACACTGATTTACATTTTCTCATATTTTGCTTTCAATATGATTCAGGAAGCCAGTTTGTCAGAAATAAATTACAATAATTTTGTGTATTTTCTTTTGAGTGGCGTCGGCTTGCTGTTCGTACAACCACTGATTTACACCTATGAAAAAGTGTTTGGTCTGGTTTCGGACTTGTCTTTATTGGAACTTTCAGACACCAATTCAAAATTGCTGAAAGAACTCTCCAATGTGGCACCAGGAACTTTTCACCATTCGCTGAATGTTGCCAATTTGGCTGAAGCTGCCGCAAATGAAATCGGTGCCAATTCTTTACTGATTCGCGTAGGTGCTTTGTATCACGATATCGGGAAAATGAAAAATCCAATTTATTTTTCAGAAAATCAAACCACTTCAGTATCTCCTCATGACGAATTATCGCCAAAAGAAAGTGCCGAAGTTATTATCAATCACCGTCAAGAAGGCATTGAAATTGCTAAAAAAAGAAATCTTCCTGACAGAATTATCGACTTCATTCGTACACATCACGGCACTTCAACGGTTTATTTTTTCTATGCCAAACAGAAAGAAGAGGATGAAGGCGACGTAGATATTGAAGATTTTCGTTACCCAGGACCGATTCCTTTTAGCAAGGAAACCGCCATTTTGATGATGTGTGATGCCGTAGAAGCTGCTAGTAAAAGTTTGAAAGAACCTAACACACAATTGATTGACGATTTCGTAGAGAAAATTATCAATAAACAAATTCAAGAAGATCAATTTGTGAATGCGAATATTACTTTTAAAGAAATTCAATCTATAAAAAAAATATTGAAAGCTAAATTGAATAATATTTACCATCTTAGAATAGAATATCCGGATTAAATATGAAAAAAATCATCATCGCCATTGATGGCCATTCTTCCACAGGAAAAAGTACCGTCGCCAAAAAGCTAGCCAAAACATTGAATTATAAATATGTAGACACGGGCGCAATGTACAGAACGGTCACGCTTTATGCTTTGCGAAAAAATTTGATTTCAGGTTCAAAGGTTGAAGAACACAAACTTATTCAAGCATTGTCTGAGATCAATATTAATTTTGAATACAATCCTGAAGAAAATTCCAATGATGTATTTTTAAATGGTGAAAATGTTGAAAACGAAATACGGAAAATGCGTGTTTCAGAACACGTGAGCGCCATTGCTAAAATTGATAAAGTTAGAGAAAAGTTGGTTGCGATTCAACAAAAAATAGGAGAGGAGAAAGGCATTGTGATGGATGGTCGAGATATTGGCTCGGTGGTTTTTCCAGATGCCGAATTGAAAATATTTATGACGGCTTCCGCTAAAGTCAGGGCAGAACGACGCTATAAAGAATTACAGAACAAAGGCGAAAACATCACTTTTGAAGAAGTTTTTCAAAATGTAAAATCCCGTGACGAAACTGATTCAACGCGAGTAAATTCACCTTTAATTCAAGCCGAGGATGCTATAAAAGTGGATAACAGCAAAATGTCTCAAGACGAACAATTTGAACTTATCTTGAATTTGGCGAAAGATAGAATTAAGATTTAAAGCTTATTCATCTTCAGTATCAAATCTACAAGTCTGTTGCTGTAGCCACGTTCATTATCATACCAACCGATTAGTTTTACTAAATTTCCGCCGATCACAGAAGTCATTTCAGCATCGAAAACACAAGAATAAGTATTACCAATAATATCGATAGAGACGAGAGGTTCTTCGGAATATTTTAAAATATTTTTTAATGAATTTTCCGCTGCGTTTTTAAATAATTGATTGACTTCTTCAATAGTCGTGGACTGTTTCACATTCAATGTCATATCTGTCAGTGAGCCATTTGGTACTGGCACACGAATTCCGCAACCGCCAATGACTTCACTTAAATCTGGAAAAATTTTGGTCAGTGCTTTTGCTGCACCAGTCGTAGTTGGAATGATAGATTGTGTAGCCGCACGAGCACGTCGTAAATCACGATGTGGTTTGTCGTGTAAATTTTGATCTGCGGTAAATGAATGAATTGTTGAAATGTAAGCTTGTTCCACACCCAAAGCCTCATGAATTACTTTCAACATTGGCGCAGCATTATTTGTGGTGCAAGACGCATTGGAAATGATTTTATCTTCAGCAGAAAGCACCTCGTCATTTACGCCTAAAACAATCATTTTCACCGAATCATCGCTAGGTGGAACGCTCAAAATCACTTTTTTGGCGCCAGCTTCAAGATGTAAATTCAACTCAGTTTTGGTTTTGAATTTTCCAGTACATTCAACTAAAATATCTACATCGTATTGATGCCAATTTAAATCCTCTAAAGTTGAAATTGAAGTTAGTGGGAATCTCTGATTATCAACGATAATGTTTTCGGCATCATGATTTACTTCAAAAGGAAATTGCCCGTGAACGCTGTCGTATTTTAGCAAATGTGACAAAGTTCTTGTGTCTGACAAATCATTAATTGCTACAATTTCAATGTGTTTATGATTATAAAGCAAACGAAAAAGGCTTCGACCGATACGACCAAAGCCATTAATTCCAACTTTTATTTTATTGTTCATTTTTATTCCAAATGTTTGTGAGCTTTGTAAGACGATCTTACCAAAGCTGAACTTTCAACATGCCTGAAACCAAGTTCTTTACCAATAGTTTCGTATTTTTCGAATTGCTCTGGCGTAACGAATTCATGTACAGGTAAATGTTGTTTACTTGGTTGTAAGTATTGCCCGATGGTAACGACATCAACATCCACGCTTCGCAAATCTTTCAGAGTTTGGATAACTTCGTCTTCTTTTTCACCTAATCCAAGCATAATTCCAGACTTTGTTCTGCGAATACCTTGCGCTTTCAAATATCTTAAAACTTCAAGACTTCTATCGTATTTAGCTTGAATCCTAACTTCACGCGTCAAGCGTCTTACGGTTTCCATATTATGAGATACAACTTCTGGAGAAACTTCGATAATTCTATCGATATTTCTTGTGTTGCCTTGAAAATCAGGAATCAAAGTTTCTAGAGTCGTTTCAGGATTCATTCGACGAACAGCCTTTACAGTTTCAGCCCAAATGATGGAACCCATATCTTTCAAGTCGTCGCGATCCACAGAAGTCAACACCGCATGTTTCACGCCCATAATTTTGATAGAACGCGCGACTTTTTCTGGTTCGTCCCATTCGATGTCTTCTGGGCGACCGGTTTTTACGCCACAAAATCCACAAGAACGTGTACAAACATTCCCAAGAATCATAAACGTTGCAGTGCCTTCTCCCCAGCATTCGCCCATGTTTGGACAACTTCCTGAGGTGCAGATGGTGTGCAAATCGTATTTATCGACTAATTTTCTGAGATTTCTATATTTTTTTCCTGTTGGAAGCTTCACGCGTAACCATTTCGGTTTGCCCGTTCTGGTTTTCGTC
>JBHEPM010000086.1:345-9493 GCA_046260295.1 Psychroflexus sp. | reverse complement strand
GGATTGCTTGCCATCGGGTTGGTTTGGATGACTATTCACGCCGGGCTTTTAGTTTTAGTTGCCAAAATCATCAAAGCGCCATATTTCTTTTTGGCAGTTGGCAGTCAAGCCAATGTCGGAGGTGCAGCATCAGCGCCGGTCGTGGCATCGGCTTTTCATCCGTCTTTGACCAGCGTGGGCGTTTTATTGGCTGTTTTTGGATATGTTGTCGGAACTTACGCCGCTTTGGGTTGTACTATTTTAATGGAAATCGCTTCAAATGTTTAATTCTTTATTATGAAAAATTTATTCTGTTTTGTGTGTATTGCCACACTTTTTTTCGCTTGCCAGTCAGAAAAAACCAATTTGATAATTCACGGTGAAATTGATGGTCTCAAAAAAGGAAAGCTTTATTTACAGAAAGTAAAAGACACCAATTTAGTGGATATAGATTCACTTGAAGTAAATGGAGAATCGAGTTTTGTTTTTGAAAATTATATTGACGAACCACAAGTTTTGTTTATAGAATTAGACAAAAAAGATGGAGACAATTACGAAGATATTCTCAGTTTTTTTGCTGAACCTGGCGAAATGAAATTGACCACTTCTTTGAAGCAATTTGGAATGGATTTAGAAATTATTTCTGAATTTGAAAATCAAAAGAAATATGATGAATTCAGAGAAACAATCAAGCGTTTCAATAATCAAAAATTGGATTTGGTAGAAGCCAATTTTGAAGCCGGAAAGAATAATAATGAAGAGAAATTAGACAGCATTAACAAGCGATACGACCAAATTCTGAAACGCAAATATCTTTACACAGTAAATTTTGCCATCAATAACAAAAACTTGGAAGTTGCACCTTATGTTATTCTTTCAGAAGCTTTTGATGCCAATGTGAAATATTTGGACACGGTTTACAATTCTTTGGATAGAAAAGTCAGGAAATCGATGTATGGTGAGAGTCTTCAAGATTTGATAAAAACCAGAAAAGAGCAGGAGGCGAAAGAAGAAAACACACTTCAAACCGAAACAATCGACATGATAGAAAACCCTGAAAATTAACATAAAAACGGCTCAATTTTTTCAACTGAACCGTTTTTTGAGTTTTAAAGATTGTTCAACCTTTCAATAAAAGCATTGGATTCTTTTTCGATTTCTTGCTGAACAGATTTCAAATGTGAAGCTCTATTTTCAACAGATTTGTCATTTATTTTTGCAACTAAATTATCGAAAGAATCGATGATGTCATCGATTAAGGCTTCAGATTTTGTTTGGTCTTCTGGTACCATTGTTTCTTGGTGAATCATCACCGCATCTATAATTTCTCCGTAAACGTTGTTCAGGTCTTTCTTTAGGTTTTTAATACTTCCCATAATTATTTTTTAAATTTGGGCACAAAAGTAAACTAATTCATTTATAAAAGTTACTCAGACTAATTATATTAAGAAAAATACACGATGTCCTGATTAATTTTTGTTATATGGTGTTATTTTTAATTACATTTGTAATATTATGGAAATCAAAGAGAAAAAAACAAAAAAAATCCATTCTTCTATAAAAATTATAGAAGACAAAAAATATATTCAGTCTTATTTAAGAGGAGAAATTAGTCAATCTACCTTAAATGAAAGAGGCATTAAACTTGCAAAGCCCGTATAAAGTTCTTCTTGATAAAGAATCTTTAATATATACATTTACAACAAAATATTTTATTCAATATGCTTTTATCTTTTATGAAGCATTAGAATATTTTGAATCTGTTTCAACTTATGAGAATATTTCTAAAGTTTATGGTTGCACCTTAATGAAGGTTTCAGAAACTAGAGAAAGGTTGGATTTTGACACAGAAAAAACAATTAATAAAATCGTAGAACATTTTTTTAGCGATAAAGCTAACTCTCTCATTTACCTTTGTGATACTTCCGATTCAAAACAATTAAAACGGAAATATAAATTCGATACGTGGTATTATCGAAATGAAAATAAGTCTAACTATGAAAAATTAGATGTTGAAATATTAGTTTCAGATTCCGTAAATTATTCATCCATAATTTATCATAAGGAAAATCCTTTTAAGTCAGATTTAAAAATTGCTTTTCACGAGTTTACAGATGAGTTGAAAGATAAGTGAACTAAAATTACACATTAAAACTTCGTCATTTCTGTTTAATCTATATTTTATAAAGTCAAAAACCCAAAACCATTCATTAAAAGCTTTTATATTTGAAGAAAAATTTCCTATGAAATATTACATATTCATCTTATGTCTTTTTTCTGCAACTGTATTTGCTTCAGGTGATTGGGGGCAAAACGGACACCGCACGGTTGGCGCAGTAGCCGAACAATATTTAAATAAAAAAGCCAAGCAAAAAATCGATAAAATATTGAATCACAAATCTTTGGCTTTGGTCTCTACTTTTGCAGATGAAATAAAAAGTGATGCCGATTATGACAAATACAAACCTTGGCATTACGCAAATGTGCCTTTTGATAAAAAATATTCTGAAGTTGAGAAAAATTTAAAAGGCGACATTGTTCAAGGCATTCAAACTTGTATTGAAAAATTGAAATCTGAAACAATTTCTGCTGAAGGTGAAGCATTTTATTTGAAAATGCTGGTTCATTTGGTAGGTGATATGCATCAACCGCTTCATTTTGGACTGGAAGAAGATCGCGGTGCCAATGATTTTAAAGTCAGTTGGTTTGGCGAATCTTCAAATTTGCATCGTGTTTGGGATACGCAAATGATAGAAAGTTACAATATGAGTTTTTCTGAACTCAGTCAAAACTTGCCTGTTTTAAACAAAACTGAAATCAAAACAATCAATGCTGGAAACTTACTAGATTGGGTGGCCGAAAACCGTGAATTGACGAAAGAAGTTTACAATTCGGCTGGTCAAAATGAAAAATTGAGTTACCGTTATATGTACGATTGGTTTGATGTTTTGAAAATGCAACTGCACAAATCTGGCATCAGATTAGCTAAAATTTTAAATGAAATTTACGGCTAATTTAGCGTTTGGAAATTTTATTATGGCTGATGTGTTTTTGTCTAGAAGATTTAAATCTTTTGGAATTTTTCGATTTCAATTTTTGGTGTTTTGTAGCTCGACCTTGAACGCGTTTTCGCCACAACCTAAAACTCGAAGCTTTCATTTCGCGCTGCATAATTTTGATAACTTCAGCTTCGGTCACACCAAATTGAAATTCAATCGCTTCAAAAGGCGTTCGGTCTTCCCAAGCCATTTCTATAATTCTATCAATTTCTCTGTCTGTAAATTTTTTTGTCATAAGTTTAAATATATAAATATGCCCACCAAATCAAGAAGAATTGCAACGGAATTCTTAAAACCAAAATCCATTTAGGGATGCCAAGTCCAAATTTTTCGCCTCTCAACATATTAAAATGAACAATTAAAAAGACAATTAGCATCAAAATGATACCAATTGCAGCGTAACTTCTTGTTATAGGGAAAAATAAACCGAGTGCTAAGATAATTTCAAAAGCACCAGCGACTAAATTCAATGTGCGTCTTTTAGGCAGAAATTTAGGAATAATTTTGACATAAGCTTTTGGTTTGATGAAATGCATGACACCACCAAATGCGTATATAATTGCCATAAGTATTAAATCCCACTTCATTTGACCAAAGTATTGAAATATTTTTAAAATATAGCTTAAAATGAATTGATTTAAACTAGATTTATGAATTTATAAAAAAGGATTTTAGAATAGAACTTTGAGTTATTACTGATTTTCAAGCGAAAAAAGTGAATCATTAGAAGTTTTTAAAATTTTTGTATTGTGATTTTGAAAACAAATTATATTTGTAAATTATGACATCTGATTCTAAAATATTTTGCATTGGTTTGAACAAAACCGGGACATCTTCATTACATGAAGCTTTTAAAATTCTGGGTTTTAAAAGTGTTCATTTTATAGATGATGATGGTCAAAATATTAAAGACATCATGGAAGATAATTTTCATAATAATGAGGATATTTTGAAAGGAATTTCTCATTATGATGCCTTTTCCGACTGGGATCGAGATGAAACTTCGCATTTGATTTTTAAAGCCTTCGACCAACAATATCCCAATAGTAAATTCATTCTAAACACTCGTGATTTGGATTCTTGGCTGAATAGCAGAGAAAATCACGTACGGCGAAATCAAAACAGCTTTAGACCAAAGAGTGCTTGGTTAGAAATTGATCGTGATGCTTGGGCAACACATTACAGAAGGCATCACGAAGCTGTTTATGAATATTTTAGAGGGCGAGAGTCCGATTTGTTGATTTTCGATGTTACAAAAGGTGATAGTTGGGATAAACTTTGTGATTTCTTAGAACTTGAACCTCCAAGACTTAGTTTTCCTCAGGCGAATATTTTTTCAAATGATCTAAGTGTTTTTCAAAAACTAAAAAGGAAATTAATTCAGTTAATCAAAAATTATTTATAGTTGGTTACCCATTTTAGGTATTTAGTATCTTTTTCATTTTTCAACTTACTAAGACAGAAAGGACTTGATTTGAAGGATGTAGTTGAAATTTTAAAGGAAAAATTGACATGAGAACTCGTTTTTTATTCTTCAAACTCAACACTTTGGTAAGCGCCAATGTCAGGATTATTGGTTCTGTTGACACCAAGAATATCTAGCGGCACTTCATTGGCGGTATTTGGATCAGCAGCATTGTTTGCACCTGATTCTTCTCCGATGATGAGGTCGTTTTCCTGCGCATCGCGAAACTCAGGATTTTCATTCAAAATCAAGTTTTGAAACAAATCTTCATTTTCAAAATTATAGTCAGGTTCATCTTCAAACTGATTATTGAAATCATTGAAACGCAACAAACAATTTTCAAAATTATAATTGAAAGCGGCTTCTTCAGATTTATTGAAAATTAACTCAATATTTTCATTCCCATAAATAATGCAATTCGAAAAATTGGCTTCTTCAAGGTCTGAGACGAAGAGTGTTTCGCCAGATTGTAAATTATTTTCTATCAGAACACTCGGAAATTGTCTAAAACCACTTTGCCAATAATTTACAAACGTGCAATGTCTGAAGTTATATCGACCGCCTAAAGATAAGTTCAGTGAAGCTTGGCCGCTGTTGTTGATGACAAGATTTTCAGCATCAACATGTCCTGTTCTTGCTAATAAACCAACATTAGCCGAATTGTAAATTTGTGTGTTTTTTATCGTTAGCGTAGGGTCTGTGCCACCGTCGTTGGAATCCATCAAAATGCCAACCGTAGAATTTTTGATGGTGACATGTTCAAAACGATGATTTGTACTGCCATCGGTCAACCAAATTGACGCCCATTGGCCGGGAACATCAGCAAAACTCGGCTCTAAACGGTCGCCTTCAAAAATAATTTCATTTTCCATAAGTTCTTCATCCGTGCTGTAATCGCCCACAGCATGCACGCTGGCATTATTGGCGGCAATGATGCCACTATTATCATGAAAATGAATGCGTGCGCCGGCTTCAATATTTAAAGTTTTTCCAGAACCAACGCCGGCAAAACCATATATAACGTAGGGTTTTTCGTTGGTGAAAGTCAAATGTTCGTCGTCTAAAATAAAACCGTCAATGGTAATTTCTTCGCCATCTTCGTCTAAACCAAGTACCAAATTTTCTGTAGAACCGTCTTCAAAACGTTCTGGATATAAAAAATGTGCATCTTGAATTAATGAGACTAATTCAACTTTTTGAAGGTTTTCACCAGAATCAAAATTGATTTGGTCGGTGTATAAAAAACTCAAGTCATCTTGAGAAATTTCACTGATATCTGCAGTAACTTCTACAAAGACAAAAGTACTGTCGTTGGCAAAAACATTTATATTTTGAATGCTTTTTCCAGCCACGCCATCGGCATTCAAACGAAATTTAGAATTTTCACCGCGATTCAAAGAAATTTGTGGAATGGTGATGTCGTTATCGCTACGATTGTAAACCTTAAAACTATAAGTGCTAGAACTGGTGTTGGTAAAAACTGTGTCCAAATACACCGTGTCTTTTGAGAATTCTAAAGCACCAAAACTCGGTTCTGTTTCAAAATCATCTCGGCAAGATGTCATTGAAATTACAAATATAGCTAGACTGAGAAATAAAAATTGTTTCATATAAAATTCTTGCGATGAAAAACGACAAAATTCGACAATTATTTTGGGATGATGTTCACTTCAAAAAGTTTGTTCCAATTTTTTCCAGTGACAAATATTTTTCCAGAAGCTTTATGGTAGGCAATGCCGTTGAGAACATCTAGTCTTGAATGTTGTTTGACTTTGTCTCGTAAACCTCTAAAATCAACAACGCCAGTGACTGCGCCGTTTTTTGGATTGATGATGACTACGCCGTCTTTTTGGTAAGTATTGGCATAAATTTCACCTTCAATCCATTCCAATTCATTCAGTTGGTTCAATACAGAAGTGTTGGTTGTGGCTTGCAAGTAACCAGTTTCTTCCATGGTGTTTTGATCCAGCAACCAAATTTTATCCGTGCCATCACTTTTGTAAAATTGCTTTCCATCATTACACAATCCCCAACCTTCTTTGCTTTCACCGTAATTGAATTTTTCTAAAGCTTCCATAGTTTCCAAATCATAAATAATTCCTTCTTGCGATTGCCAAGTAAGTTGGTAGATTTTGTCGTTTAAAATAGACAGACCTTCACCAAAATAAAACTGATCCAAGTCCACTTTTTCTAGCATTTCACCGGTTTTATAATCTACTTTTCGTAAACTTGATTTGCCACGTTGACCGGTACTTTCGTAAAGCGTATCGCCGTGAAATTCCAAACCTTGCGTGTAAGCCAAAATATCGTGTGGATAAGTTTCAAGGATTTCATAAGTGAAAATTTTCGGTTTTTGGTCATTTAAAATTTTGATGTTTTCACTTAAAGTGACTGTTTCGCCTTCAACTGAAATTTCTACAGAAAGTTCATGATTACCGAGTTTAAAATCTGAAATATCAACATTTAAAGCTTCATTAGTTTGTGTTTCGAAAATAATTTCACCTTGAAGTTTGTAAATTATGGAAGTCACTTCATGATCTTTCAGAAATTTAACAGAAGCTTGCAAAGGTTTAGAAAATGTGATTTTAGTGTCATTGTTTTTCAAATTCAGTTTAAAATCTTTGGACAAATCTTCATCACAAGATAGTAACGAAAAACTTAAAAATATGACTGTCAGATATTTGAATAATTTCATGCTAAACGGATTATTAACTGCGGTAAAAATAGGGAATTTCACTTAAAAAAATCTTGTCTAAATTAAATAAGATTGTATCTTTGCAGTCGGCAAGTCCTACACAACCAGCTCCTGTCGAATCCCCCAGGGCGGGAACGCAGCAAGGGTAGATGGTTGAGCGGTGTGATGTAGGTCGCTTGCCTTTTTTTATGTCCAAAAGTTTCCTCTCATTTTTTTCTTAATTCGATAAGTTGGATATTTGCCAAAATCTAAAGCGCAATGCCAAAAATTGTTTTAATCACTGGTGCATCTTCAGGCATCGGAAAATCCATCGGCGAATATTTAGCACAAAAGCAATACAAAGTTTATGGCACTAGCCGAAACCCGAAACAGAGTGAATTAAACGGTATTCACTTTTTGAAATTGGATGTCAATGAGATGTCTACAATTCAAAAAGCGGTGGAAATGCTCATTGATAGAGAAGGTCGAATAGATTTTCTAATCAACAATGCTGGCGTTGGCATCACCGGACCACTGGAAGAAATCCCAGAAGAGGAGCAAAAAAAAGTGTTTGACACCAATTATTTTGGTCCGTTGCGAGTCATTAAGGCTGTTTTGCCTCAAATGCGGACGCAGAAATCCGGTTTTATTATCAATGTCACATCTATTGCTGGATACATGGGATTGCCGTTTCGCGGGTTTTATTCTGCCAGTAAAGGTGCTTTGGAACTCACCACAGAAGCTTACCGCATGGAATTGAAATCTTTTGGCATCAAAATGACCAATGTGGCTCCAGGCGATTTCGCCACAAATATCGCTGCTGGTCGTTATCATGCGCCAGCTTTAGAAAATTCGCCTTACAAATCGGTGTATCAAAAAAGTTTGGATTTGATGAATGCACATGTCGATCATGGGAAAAACCCGAATTTGATGGCTGAAAGCGTTTATAAAATTATGCAGAAATCCAAGCCAAAAATACATTATAAAGTGGGGGATTTTATGCAGAAATTTTCAGTGGTATTGAAATGTATTTTACCTGATAAAGTTTTTGAAAAACTACTTTTAAATCACTATAAACTGTAAATTTGTAACAAAACAGAACTTATGAAATTTTTTATTGACACGGCAAATATCGAACAAATCAAAGAAGCCCAAGATTTGGGAATTTTGGATGGCGTAACTACCAATCCTTCATTAATGGCTAAAGAAGGCATTTCTGGAGAAGAAAACATTAAAAATCATTACGTTAAAATTTGCGAAATCGTTGATGGCGACGTAAGTGCAGAAGTGATCTCTACAGATTTTGACGGCATTGTGAAAGAAGGCGAAGCTTTAGCAAAACTTCATGACCAAATCGTGGTGAAAGTGCCAATGATTAAGGAAGGTGTCAAAGCGATTAAATATTTTTCAGAAAAAGGCATTCGCACCAATTGTACATTGGTATTTTCAGTTGGACAAGCCCTACTTGCTGCAAAAGCGGGAGCCACTTATGTGTCGCCATTTATCGGTAGATTGGACGATATTTCTAGCGATGGTTTAAAGCTCATTGAAGAAATTCGATTGATTTATGACACTTATATGTTTAACACTGAAATTCTTGCCGCTTCAATTCGTCATACCATGCACGTGATTGATTGTGCCAAACTTGGCGCAGACGTCATGACCGGACCATTGTCTTCTATCGAAGGTTTGTTGAAACACCCACTGACCGATAGCGGATTGGAAAAATTCTTGGCTGACTATAACAAAGGAAAATAGGGGAGTGGTTGAAAATTGAATTCACAATGAAACTACTGATTCGAAGTAGAAATGAAATTCAAAAAAACTACTACATAAATCTTTATAGTTTATTACAAAAATTATTTTAAATGACCGCCGTCGAATCTTAGATTGACGGCGGTCATCTCATTTAATTGCTTCTGTCGCTATGATTCAATTCAGTTTCATTACTTTTTTATTTGAGTGAAATAC
>JBHEPM010000086.1:0-335 GCA_046260295.1 Psychroflexus sp. | reverse complement strand
AATTTAAAGGGCTCTCTTTTTTTGATTTCTTTTATGCGTATCATTAGTTTTAAGCTTGAAAAAATCAAATGCAGTTATTGTTTACAAGAATTTCGCTTTTTTACCTTTTTTTCGCTTTTTGTCCTACTTTGTTTTAATACCTAAGCTATGGAGAAGCTATGCTTAATCTATACTCGAGCTATGGAGTTGGCGACTGTGTGAATTTCAGGTTGAAAGTTTCAGGTTTCAAAAATGTAAGGCTATGCAATTCGTAGAACAAAAAGAGAAGAAATAAAGAAATAAAAAATTAATCAATATAGTAAAATAACGGCATTAAAATACTTAAACTGTCATAT
>JBHEPM010000085.1:0-9546 GCA_046260295.1 Psychroflexus sp. | reverse complement strand
GACTTGAAGACTGCTAACGAAGATATTAGACAATTTATAATAAATAGCATTCCTGAATTAGAAACACCAATAAAATATTAAAAATTAGCAATAAAAAAAATAAAATTATTCTGAATTGAAAATTCTAAAAAGAAATTGGAGAAAATACAGTTTTAAAAAAATAAAATTATAATATTTGAGATATATTAGAAGTTATTAAATAATCTATATATTTGTATTCTAACTAATTAATTTCCATGAGAATGAAATTTATTTTATCATTAACTATATTGCTGTTTGCCTTCGCGAATCTGAATGCCCAAGACACCAATTGGTCAACATCTTTTGATTTAGGTTTTGCTAACTCTCAAGATTTTGAGACTAGCATTTATCATGTTACTTTAAATGGTGTGGTCGATATTCAAGATGCTTTTGAAATTGGTGACAGAGACTGGCCTTATGGTTTTAATCTTTATGCAAATTTAGGTCTTGGTATTGGTCACTATAATTTTGAAGAATCAGCAGTTTATGCTGATGTCAGTGATGGTTACATTATTAATGGCGATGACTTTTATACGATAAATATTGGTGTGACTCCAGAATACAATGTTTCAAGAAATATTTCGCTCTATCTAGATTTAACGTATAGCATGTTTGCTAGCACTGATTTTACAATTGATGGAAATACATCAGTACAAAGAGCTGAAGTAAGTGATTTAGATCCAAAAATGTTTCGTGCTAGTTTTGGTGTGACTTATTATATTTTTTCAGGATATAGATAATATTTTCAATCTTATTATTTGTTAGCCTAAAGCATTGTTCTTGTTTTAGGCTTTTTTATTTATAATTGGTTCTACGAAATATTGTAGAAATATTGAAAATTCATTACTTTTCAGCTAAAATTTGAACATATGATTAATAAAACTGTAAATAATGTCACCGAAGCCTTGGAAGGCGTTCACGATGGGATGACTTTCATGCTTGGCGGATTTGGTTTAAGCGGAATTCCAGAAAATAGCATTCAGGAACTCGTAAAACGAAATATAAAAGATGTGACCTGTATTTCTAACAACGCTGGCGTGGATGATTTCGGACTAGGTTTGTTGCTAAAAAAGAAACAAATCAAGAAAATGATTTCATCTTATGTCGGTGAAAATGCTGAATTTGAACGCCAAATGCTTAGCGGCGAACTAGAAGTTGACCTAATTCCTCAAGGTACTTTAGCAGAACGTTGCAGAGCCGCTCAAAATGGAATTCCTGCCTTTTTCACACCAGCAGGTTACGGGACAGAAGTTGCTGAGGGTAAGGAAGTACGTGAATTTGATGGCAAACCACATATTATGGAAACCGCTTTTGAAGCAGATTTCGCATTCATCAAAGCTTGGAAAGGTGATGAAGCGGGAAATTTGATTTTCAAAGGCACCGCAAGGAATTTCAACCCTGTAATGTGTGGCGCAGCAAAAATCACCGTTGTTGAAGTTGAAGAACTCGTTAAGCCAGGTGAATTGGATCCGAATTTTATCCATATTCCAGGTGTTTTTGTACAACGAATTTTCCAAGGCGAAAAATTTGAAAAACGCATTGAAAAAAGAACAACAAGCTAAATAAGTTAATTTTAGAATTTGAAAATGAGGAATGATAAAAATAACTTGATTGTAAAATTGACGTTTAATTTTTCCCTAAAAATCATTGCTTTTTCTGAAGGATTAAGACAATTAAAAAAGTTTGAAATGGCTGCTCAATTATTTAAGAGTGGCACATCAATAGGAGCGAATATAAGAGAAGCTCAAAATGCTGAAAGTAGAGCAGATTTTGTTCATAAATTCAAAATCGCAGCAAAAGAAGCCGATGAAACTCAATACTGGCTTGAACTATGTAAAGAATCAGAGTATTATCCAAATCCTGAAATAGAGTTATTTGAAGATCTTAAAGTAATAATTAAAGTGACTAGTAAGATTATATCTTCTTCAAAGAAACCATAATTTTCAAATTTAAAAATTTTCAAATCATTAAATTAAATAACATGTTAGATAAAAATGGAATTGCGAAACGAATAGCAAAAGAAGTTCAAGACGGATTTTATGTCAACTTAGGGATTGGTATTCCTACGCTTGTTGCAAATTACGTTAGAAACGATATAGAAGTTGAATTTCAAAGTGAAAACGGTATTCTTGGAATGGGACCATTTCCTAAAGAAGAAGATGTTGATGCTGACCTAATTAACGCGGGAAAACAAACCATCACCGCCCTACCAGGTGCAAGTTTTTTCGATTCAGCTTTGAGTTTTGGAATGATTAGAGGTCAACATGTAGATTTGACAATTCTTGGTGCGATGGAAGTCGCTCAAAACGGTAATATTGCCAATTGGAAAATTCCAGGAAAAATGGTGAAAGGCATGGGCGGCGCCATGGATTTGGTCGGTTCAGCAAAAAACATAATTGTTGCAATGATGCACACTAATAAAGCTGGGCAATCTAAACTTTTAAAATCTTGCTCACTTCCATTGACAGGTGTTGAATGTGTGACAAAAATCGTTACTAATCTGGCAGTTTTAGATATTGAAAATGGACAATTCAGATTACTTGAACGTGCACCAGGTGTTAGTGTTGAAGAAATTCAAAAAGCAACAGAAGGCGATTTGATTATTGAGGGCGATATTCCAGAAATGGAAATTTAACCAGACTTTTAAAACGCTTCAAATATAAAAAAAGCCGGAAATTGATTTCTGGCTTTTTTTGTTTATTATTTTTAGATGAAATTAATCAACTAAAATAATGACTTTATTATCATTAAGTTCTATGACGCCTCCAGAAATATCGAAACAATGTTTTCCTTCAGCCTGATAGAATTTATCTTTCACATGTTTTGGCAAATTCACTGTTTGGTCAAGTTTTATGCTGCCTTTTATCAAAACAGAAACGACCGGAGCGTGATTGTCCAACATTTGAAACTCTCCACTAATTCCTGGAACACTTACTGAATTTACGTTTTCACTCAATAAAACTTGTTCAGGATTCACAATTTCTAAATGCATGTTTTAGTGTTTTAAATTAAGCTTCAGCAAGCATTTTTTCTCCAGCTTCTATTGCTTCTTCAATAGTTCCTTTCAGGTTAAAAGCGGCTTCAGGAATGTGATCTAATTCACCATCCATAATCATATTGAAACCTTTGATTGTATCTTTAATATCAACCAAAACACCTTTTAAACCGGTAAATTGTTCTGCAACGTGGAATGGCTGAGACAAGAAACGCTGCACACGTCTTGCTCTTGAGACAGCAAGTTTATCTTCTTCAGATAATTCTTCCATACCTAAAATTGCAATAATATCTTGTAACTCTTTATATTTCTGAAGCAATTCTTTGACACGTTGCGCACATCTATAGTGATCTTCACCAAGAATATCTTCAGTAAGAATTCTTGAAGTTGAATCCAAAGGATCTACCGCAGGATAAATACCTAATTCTGCAATTTTTCTTGACAAAACAGTAGTTGCATCCAAGTGAGAGAACGTTGTTGCAGGCGCCGGGTCAGTTAAATCATCTGCAGGCACGTAAACTGCTTGTACTGATGTAATCGAACCCTTTTTGGTAGAAGTAATTCTTTCTTGCATCGCACCCATTTCTGTTGCCAAAGTTGGTTGATATCCAACGGCAGATGGCATACGACCAAGTAATGCAGAAACTTCTGAACCTGCTTGTGTAAATCTAAATATATTATCTACGAAAAATAAAACATCTTTTCCTTGCGCTTCTCCAGCACCATCACGGAAATATTCAGCAATAGTTAAACCAGATAATGCCACACGCGCACGTGCTCCAGGTGGTTCGTTCATTTGTCCGAAAACGAAAGTCGCTTTAGATTCTTTCATGCCGGCTTTGTCAACTTTTTTCAAGTCCCAACCGCCTTCTTCCATAGAATGCATAAAATCATCACCATATTTTATAATGCCAGATTCTAACATTTCACGAAGCAAGTCATTTCCTTCTCTTGTTCTTTCTCCAACACCAGCAAATACAGACAAACCACCGTGACCTTTTGCGATGTTATTAATCAATTCTTGGATAAGTACAGTTTTACCAACTCCGGCACCACCAAACAATCCAATTTTACCACCTTTTGAGTATGGCTCAATCAAATCGATAACTTTAATCCCTGTGAAAAGCACTTCAGTAGACACTGCCAAATCTTCAAAAGCAGGCGCTTCTCTGTGGATTGACATGCCGTCTTTTCCAGATTTAGGAAGATTCCCCAAACCATCAATTGCATCACCTGTTACATTGAATAAACGCCCATAAACATCCTTGCCAACTGGCATTTGGATTGGATTTCCAGTGTTGATAACTTCAGCACCGCGACTTAAACCGTCTGCAGAATCCATGGCAATTGTTCGGACTGAATTTTCGCCAATATGAGATTGAACTTCAAGAATCAAGTCTGAGTTGTTCTCGCGTTTGACCTCTAATGAATCGTAAATTCTTGGTAAGTCCTTTGTGCTTTCGAATTCTACATCGATAACTGGACCTATAATCTGGGTGATTTTACCTGTTGTTTTAGACATTATCTAAAGAATTTAATGTAAATTTTTATCTCTCGAAAAATCGATTTTTTGATTTTGCAAATATAGATTATTTAAATAAATTTGGACTTATTATTGAAAAATTTATTGGCTTTATCTATTCTGTTTTTGAATAATTTTTCAGAAAACACAAAAAAGCAATTGATGTTTTGAATTTTCAGCAGAATTTGAATAACATTTAGCCTTATTTTTTAGGATTTAATGTCCAAAGCTAAATCGAAATGAATATCGATTTCTTCATCCACTACAATCATTCCCATCATTTTTTTTGGAGCAACCAAATCAAAATCACAAATATTGACAAACAAATCTCCGACATACCTGTTATTTTCTACGTTTTTGATTTTGAAATCATAAGTATTGGCGATTCCAGCTAATTTTATCTGAGAAGTGATTTCAAAGTGATTTTGTTTCATTTTTACGCTGAGCAATTCAATTTCAATTTCAGGATATTGGTCGCTCATCAGCAATTCTCTAAAATCTCGGTTTATTCTTCTTCCACCACAATCAAAAGCATCTGAAGCCAATGCAATTTTAGTGTTTTCAAATTTCAACTTATCTTTACCTGAAATGTATTCTACTTCCAAGACTTCGCCCCCTAAATTTCCACTGTAATGACAGTCGAAGGTATTCACATTGGAAGTCCCTTCAATGTAAATTTCACTTTGATTTTTCAGCAACACTTCAACAGTGTTTTCTTTGTTAGAATTCACAAAAAGAAATAAAAGTGAAGGAATCAGTATTAAAAAAAATGTTTTCATAACTCAGAATTTAAGAAAAAAAGCTGCAATTCATGGATTCATGATGCAGCTTTTTCGATTTATTATAGGCTAATTTATTTTTTTTAGAAACTAATTACAGCTTCTAACATAAGACCATCAAACTGTCCGTCTGCAAGAATACTTGTGGCATCAAAATCAGAATAGGTTTGTTTGACGTATTCGACTTTAGCCAAAATATTTTTAGTCATAAACCATCCTGCACCAAGTTGTAGTCTATCTACGCTAATATCTTGCCCTGGAGCTTGCTCACCATCAACTAAGCTGTATCTGCCACCTACATAAAAGTCTTCTGTTTCACCAAAACGGTATAATAAATCCGCTGCGTAATGATTGTAAGTTCGGCTTGGTGGATTAGGACCAAAACCTTTACCTGATGCATTTTCATAAAGACCAAAGAATTCTAATCCTTTATATTTCACAAAAGGGTTAATCATTATAGAAGTTAATTCTGTAGACAGTCCTGGGTTAATTCTACCTGAACGGAAATTACTGCTAGAACTTGCTTCTACATCTTCCATCACTAAATAGTATCTAGAACCTGCGCGATCACCATCGTATAACCAAGTTTTAGAAGATTCGCTTGTCGTATACATAGAACCCGTTAGCCTAAACCTTAAATCATCATTAAGTTGCTTGTCATAGCCTAATTTAGCTACATAAGAAGGCTTAGTATTGGTTTCTTCAACAGATTGATTAAGCTTACCATTAGTAATCCCAACCATTGCTAACCATCCATTCATTCTGAAATATCCTTCAAAACCAACTTCAGTGGTAAAAGCATCCATTAAATGGTTTCCGATGAATGGGTTGTAAATAGTTGCTGCGTTGTCAGATCTTCTAAAGTGTGCATCACCATAGTTAATTTCCATGTGACCAAACTTGAATGTTAAATACTTCATTGCATCAGCCATAAAACCTTCATTGATGAACTCAAGTTTGTCAACTAATAAATAACCGCCTTTTACATAAGGCTCAGGGTGGTGACGTGAAGACAAGTAAGTTCTTAAGTGCATTCTCACACCATCATAAAGTGCCACATCTAAATCTAAGTTTGCAGTTGCTAAATTAAAATTGTCACCTAATGCAATTAAAGGTACTGCACCATTATTTTCATGATCGATGGCTTGAAATTGTAGTGTAGAGGCGCCGCCAATTCTAACTTTAACGTCGTCAAATGAAGATACAGTGTCTTTAGGAGCTTCAAACATTGTTACACCGCGCTGATCACGTGGTCTAAAATTATCTAAGTCTCGATTTTGCGCAAATATAATTTGCGTACTTGCTAGCAAAACTAGCGTCATCATGATTTTTGTGAAAGATTTCATAGTCTTTAAGTTTAGTATTTATAAGTAAGTTAAGTTGAATTTAATATTGACTTTTTCGCCGGTTGTTATGGTGCCAAACATGGCTGTTGGCGGCTCAACGTCATAGTCTGTCATGTTAATTTCCTTCGAAGTTTTTATGCTGAATTTGTTGTTGTCCATTTGAATTTCCAACGGAATCTGAACAGATTGGGTTTTCCCAGCTATTGTCAATTCTCCTTCTATTTCAGCTGAAAATTTTCCTGAACCATTTGATTTTAAAGATTTGGTATTCTTAAAATTGAAATCAATATTTGGGTGTTTTTTCAACTTTAAAGCTTCATAAGTGTTTTTGTCCATTTTTCCTTTACCAGAATCGAAACTTTCTACCCAAATTTTGAGTGTCAAATCATTAATGGATGTGATATTTTGACCTTCAGCCTCAAAACTAATTGTGCCTTTATAGTCATTCACATCAATTTCCCAATCGTGAATATTCGATGTGCCTTCAATAAGAATATCGCTTTGAGATAAATCAATTTTCTTCTGATTTTGTGCAAAGCTGACAAAAGCAGAACACAACAAAACAATTAGTGTAAGTTTTTGGACATTTTGAAAGGCTGAATTCATAATTCTTGTGTTTTTAGGTTATGTTAATTTTAACCTGTGTTGACACTGCAAATATCAGCCAGATATTTAGTAAGAATTATGACATTTGTCACTTATACTTGAATCTAGCATTTAAAAAACTATTTTAAAATAAAGCATCCACAACATCTTCGATTTTACCGAGACGTTGGATTGTGATTTTGTAATTTGATTTTGGAAGTTTGGTTTGTTTGGAAATCATAATTGTAGCAAAACCGAGTTTTTCAGCTTCCATCACACGTTGTTCAGCTTTGGTGACTGGTCTAATTTCGCCAGCTAAGCCAACCTCAGCTGCAAAACAAATGTCTTTAGGAATTGAAATATCTTCATTGGAAGACAATATAGCAGCAACAACCGCCAAATCGATAGCAGGATCGTCCACAGAAATACCGCCAGTAATATTCAGAAACACGTCTTTGGCGCCTAATCTGAAACCTGCACGTTTTTCTAAAACCGCCAAAATCATATTCAGTCTTTTTAGATTATAACCTGTCGCTGAACGTTGTGGGGTTCCGTAAACAGCAGAACTTACCAAAGCTTGAATTTCAATCATCATTGGTCGCATGCCTTCCAAAGTCGCCGCTATTGCTGTACCGCTGAGGTGAGATTCATTTTTTGAAATTAAAATATCTGATGGGTTTGAAACTTCTGCCAATCCGCCAGCTTGCATTTCGTAAATACCAAGTTCGTGGGTTGAACCAAATCTGTTTTTGTGAGCGCGAAGAATTCTGTATGCGTAATTTTTATCGCCTTCAAACTGCAATACAGTATCGACCATGTGTTCCAAAACTTTTGGCCCTGCAATACTGCCTTCTTTATTGATATGACCAATTAAAATGACCGGCACATTGGTTTGTTTGGCAAATTTGATGAGTTCTGATGTGCATTCTCTAATTTGTGAAACGCTACCGGGCGAACTTTCAACATAATCAGTATGTAGCGTTTGAATAGAATCAATGATTAGAATTTCTGGCATCAACTTTTCAATCTGAGAAAAAATGAGTTGGGTTTTTGTTTCAGAAAGAATGTAGCAATTGGCATCGGAATTATTGATTCTTGCCGCTCGCATTTTGATTTGTTGTTGACTTTCTTCTCCAGAAACATAAAGCACTTTTTGTTTGAAACTCAAAGACAATTGAAGCAGCAAAGTACTTTTACCAACACCGGGTTCGCCACCTAAAAGCGTAATGCTTCCTGGCACAATGCCACCACCCAGCACACGGTTTAATTCATTATTGGCAGTTGGAATTCGGTTTTCTTTGCCAATTTTAATATCCCTGATGCGTTGTGGCTTTGCAATTCGTTTAGGAGAATTGTCTGTGCTAGTTTGCCAAGATTTCTCGGTTTTTTTCTCTATGACTTCTTCTGCCAAAGTGTTCCACTCTTTGCAAGCATTACACTGTCCTTGCCATTTTGCATATTGCGCACCGCAATTTTGACAAAAAAAGCTTGTTTTAGTTTTCACCATGGGCTAATATCCAAAAATTCGTTTGAGTTCGTCAGCCTTTTCCAATAAAGTATCGCTATTTAAATATCCAGCGCTTTTAAGCCCGTAACCACCTTGATAAGCTTTAATGGCTTTCTTTGGTTTACCTATTTCTTGGTAGTATCTACCTTCGAAATAAGTAGACAGAACGGTTTTTGGCGATTCTTTTTTTGCCAACCGGCTCAAATCTTTGTAAGCATCCCAATTTTCGTTTTCTTCAATCGCATCTGCCACTAATAAAAAATCGTTGATTCTTATAGGAATATCAATGGCATATAATTCTGAAATCTGAAAATATTTGTCTTCTAAATATTCTACAGGCGTTTTGGAATCTAACAATTGGTTTTGGTATTCTTTGTCTGAAATTGGTCGATATGCTTTAAAAATTGTATTTAAGGCATTTGGAATTGCGCTAGCAACGAGGCTAAAATGTGAAGCTTTATCGAAACTGTCAAAATCATAAGAAAAATTTGGATTGTCAACTTCTGAAAGTAATTCGTCTAGTTTGTCAATTTCTTTTTTCAGAGCCGGAATATCATCTTCACCAGTTGCGAGATAATACCAGATTTTTTGTTCTATTTTACTGGCTTTATTTTGAATTCTATCTGGCATTAAAGGCGTTAAATCCGGACTTAGATTGATATAACCCCTAAATAATGGGTTTTCTTTCATCAAATAAAAATTACTGTAATTTGCCATAAAATCGATACCGGCAATCACGGCAAATGGTGAAGTTCTGTAATTATCGTCCATGAATTTCAAAACTTCAAAAC
>JBHEPM010000084.1:0-9807 GCA_046260295.1 Psychroflexus sp. | reverse complement strand
TTTGCACCTCCGTGAAGTGGTCCCCAAAGTGCAGAAACACCTGCAGAAATTGATGCAAATAACCCAGCGTGAGATGTGCCGACAATTCTTACGGTAGACGTAGAACAGTTCTGTTCGTGATCTGCATGAAGAATCAATAATTTATTTAGAGCTGAAGCAATTACAGGATCAATTTTGTATTCTTCATTTGGCTTTTTGAACATCATTTTAAGAACATTCTCTACATATCCAAGAGAATTATCACCATAATCTAAAGGGTGACCAGTTGATTTACGTAAAGCCCAAGCACAAATAACTGGAAATTTCGCTAAAAGTTTCACAATAGCTTTATACATATCTTCTTCAGATTCAACATTTACAGAAGAAGGGTTGAAAGCGATTAAAGCACTCGTCAAAGAAGAAACCACGCCCATTGGGTGAGCAGATTTTGGGAATCCGTCAAGGATTTTTTTCATTTCTTCATCAACATGAGATTCAGCTTTGATGTCTTTGTGGAATTTTTCTAATTCATTTTTGGTTGGAAGTTCTCCAAAAATTAAAAGATAAGCTACTTCAAGGAAACTTCCTTTTTCTGCCAATTCTTCGATAGAATATCCGCGATATCTTAAAACCCCTTCTTCACCATTCAAAAATGTAATGGCACTTTCGCAAGATCCAGTATTTTTAAAACCACGATCTAAAGTAATTAAGCCACCAGTCGTCCCCCTAAGTTTTGAAATATCAATTCCGAATTCTTCTTCTGATCCTTTGACAACTGGAAACTCGTAATCGTTACCGTTAAAGCTTATTTTAGCGTTCATATATTATATTTTTGAGTATTATTAATTTTTATCAAATTTACAAAAAAGTGTGTTAACTAGGCGTTAATGAAAGAAGATATTGGTCAAAATGCACTTAACTTTTAGTTAATTCACTAAGAAAACAGGAAATAAAATTTCGATATTATTGTTTCAAAGAGAAATGAATACTTAATACGGAAAATTATATCTAAATTTACTCATATAAACGATGTGATTTTTCAATTAATTTTAGATAAAAGAAAATCCAAAATTGCTATTTGCAGTCTTGGATTTTTATTTACAAATAAATTTTAAAAAAGCTTATTTCTTAATTTTAAAAGCACTTAGCTTTGGGAAATACGCATTGTCTCCTAATTCTTCTTCAATTCTAATAAGTTGGTTATATTTTGCCATTCTGTCACTTCGTGAAGCAGAACCTGTTTTAATTTGTCCTGTAGACAAAGCAACCGCTAAATCAGCAATGGTGTTATCTTCTGTTTCACCAGACCTATGAGACATTACAGAAGTGTAACCTGCATTGTGGGCCATATTTACTGCTGCAATAGTTTCTGTAAGCGTACCGATTTGATTCACTTTAATCAAAATAGAATTCGCAATATTATTTTTGATGCCTTTGCTTAATCTTTCAACATTAGTTACAAATAAGTCATCGCCAACTAATTGTACTTTATCTCCAATTTTTTCTGTAAGCACTTTCCAACCGTCCCAATCATCTTCATCCATTCCATCTTCAATAGAAATAATTGGATATTGTTCTGAAAGTTGCGCAAGATAGGTTGCTTGTTCTTCTGATGTGATCACTTCAGCGTCGTCTCCTTCAAATTTTCTATAATTGTATTTGCCGTCTTCGTAGAATTCAGCAGCTGCACAATCTAAAGCAATCATTACATCTTCTCCAAATTTATAACCTGCATTTTCAACCGCTAATTTGATAGAATCTAAAGCATCTTCTGTTCCTTTCAATTTTGGTGCAAAACCACCTTCATCGCCTACGGCTGTACTTAGATTTCTATCTTTTAGCACTTTCTTTAAATGATGAAAGATTTCCGTACCCATTTTTAAAGCGTGTGTAAAATCTTCTGCCAATACTGGCATAATCATAAATTCTTGGAAAGCAATTGGTGCATCGCTGTGAGAACCACCATTGATGATATTCATCATTGGTACCGGAAGTTTATTCGTTGACACTCCGCCAATATATCTATAAAGTGGTAAGTTCAGTTCGTTGGCAGCAGCTTTTGCAGCAGCTAATGAAACGCCCAAAATGGCATTAGCACCAAGGTTAGACTTGTTTGGTGTTCCATCTAAATCTATCATAATTTGGTCAATTTCAGTTTGTTCAAAAACAGAAATACCCAATAATTTATCAGCTATAGTAGTGTTAACATTTTGAACTGCTTTGGAGACGCCTTTCCCCATGTAATCATCGCCACCGTCTCTAAGTTCTACAGCTTCATGAACACCAGTGGATGCTCCAGAAGGCACAGCAAATCTACCTAGAGTTCCCATTTCTGTAACCACATCTACTTCTAAAGCAGGATTACCTCTTGAATCGAATATTTGTCTCGCGTGTATGTCTAAAATTGCACTCATTTTTATCTTTTTTTATTTATGGCAATTTACAAAATTAAACCATACTTAAATCACTTTAAGATCAGCTTATAGCAGTAAATAATTAGCTAAAACGTTATAGCTCAATAATTTTTATAGAAAAAATAATTTATGAACTACTTACAATATCTAGTTAAATATTATCTTCTTCAAAACCGATTTTGTTTTTCTTACGTAAATTTAATAAACGTAAAAAAAAAGTCATGAAAAATTTAAAAATTCAATTAGTACTTATCCTGAGTGTTCTTATTTCAACTCTCTCTTTTGCTCAAAACAAAAAGGTAGGTGGTGCTGAAATGTACCCAAGCAAAAATATTGTAGAAAATGCAATGAACTCAAAAGATCACACAACTTTAGTCGCTGCTATAAAGGCTTCTGGACTTGTAGAAACTTTATCTGGTGAAGGGCCATTCACAGTTTTTGCACCAACCAATGCTGCGTTTGAAAATCTTCCAGATGGTACAGTGGAAAATTTACTAAAATCAGAAAACAAAAAACAGTTACAGACAGTTTTAACTTATCATGTTATAACTGGCAAATTTAATGCTACAGACGTTATTGCAGCAATTAAAAAAGGTGATGGTAAAGCTGAGTTAAAAACTGTAAGCGGTGGAACTCTTTCTGTTATGTTAGATGGCAAAAAAGTGAAAATAAAAGATTCTAAGGGTAATGTTGCAACTGTTACTATTGCAGATGTGAACCAATCAAACGGTGTGATTCATGTCGTTGACACAGTTTTATTACCATAATAAAACTTTATGTAAAATCGAAGAAGCCGTTTCAATAAACTTTGAAACGGCTTTTTTTTGTTTTTTATTAGACTTTTCTCCAAATAATAAATTCTCTGAAAGGTTGTTCAAATATTAAAAGACTTTGATTTTTACAAAAATTATGTAGTTACTCTTTCATTTTCAATCATTTCAAAAAATTCATCGAAAAGGTAAACTGCATCATTTGGCCCTGGTCCAGCTTCCGGATGATATTGAACGGAAAAACAGGGTTTATTTTTAATTTTCAATCCTGCAAGCGAGTTATCATTTAGATGAATATGTGTGATTTCAATATCTTTTTTAGTTTCAGCGACAGATTTATCCACTGAAAACCCATGGTTTTGTGAAGTAATTTCACTTTTCCCACTCAATAAATTTAGAACCGGATGGTTAATTCCTCGGTGACCCGTGTGCATTTTGAAAGTTGGAATTCCTTTAGCTAATGCAATAATTTGGTGTCCCAAACAAATTCCAAAAGTTGGCATGTTATTTTTCAAACATTTATTAGCAACATCTATGGCATTTGTCAATGGATCAGGATCGCCAGGTCCGTTGGAAATTAGAATTCCATCGGGATTCCAAGCAGTAAGTTCTTCAAAAGTAGTACTGTATGGAAAGACTTGAATATAAGCGTTTCTAGCGGCCAATCTTCTTAGAATATTGAATTTGCAACCTAAATCTAAAACTGAAATTTTGTATTTTGCACTTTCATCACCTACAAAATAAGGAGATTTTGTAGAGACTTTAGAAGCGAGTTCTAGACCTTTCATATTGGGATGATCTGCCAGGTTTTTTTGAAGTCTTTTTGCACCGTCAACATCTGAAGAAATAATAGCGTTCATCGCACCATTTTTCCGAATATGAGCAACTAGGGCACGTGTATCCACGTCACAAATAGCACTGATTTTATTTTGTTTTAGAAATTCTTCCAAAGACAAATCGGAATTTGCTCGTGAAGGTTGGTAAGTAAAATTCTTACACACTAAACCTGAAATTTTAGCAGAGTTAGATTCACTTTCATCTTTATTAGTGCCGTAATTTCCTATGTGGGCATTTGTGGTTACCATGATTTGACCAAAGTAAGATGGATCTGAGAAAATTTCTTGGTAGCCAGTCATTCCAGTATTGAAACATATTTCCCCGAGAGAATCATGGGTGAGCTCACCTACTGTATTACCATTAAAGATTGTGCCGTCTTCCAAAATCAAAATTGCCGGTACTTTTTCTTGATATTTCATTGGTTTATGGGTTTAAAAAAAGGGATAAACTATTTAAAGTTTACCCCTTTTTATTAGAAAAATAATATTTGAAAATTAAGCTTCATCAGATGGTTTTTCAGCATCTTGAGATGATTCGACTTGATCTTCAGCTTTTGCTTTCTTACCAGCACGTCTGGTAGATTTCTTTTTGACTTGTTTCTTGCCTGGCGTGTAAACTTCATTAAAGTCAACAAGTTCAATCATTGCCATTTCTGCAGCATCACCAAGTCTGTTGCCAAGTTTGATAATTCTTGTATAACCGCCTGGTCTATCGCCAACTTTAGGTGCAATTTCTCTAAACAATTCTGACACCATATATTTGTCTTTCAATTTAGAAAAGACCAAACGTCTGTTGTGCGTATTGTCTAGTTTAGACTTTGTGATTAATGGCTCTACAAATTGTCTTAAAGCTTTTGCTTTGGCAACAGTAGTGTTAATTCTTTTATGTTCAATTAGTGAGCAAGCCATATTGGAAAGCATCGCTTTTCTGTGAGAGCTTGTTCTCCCTAAATGATTAAATTTTTTTCTGTGTCTCATGATTCAAATATATTTTGAACTAAACAATGTTAGTCTTTGTCTAGTTTGTATTTAGAAAGATCCATTCCAAAATCAAGACCTTTATTATCAACTAGTTCTTCTAATTCAGTTAATGACTTTTTACCGAAATTTCTGAATTTCATCAAGTCACTTTTGTTATGGGAAACTAAATCACCTAAGGTTTCAACTTCTGCAGCTTTCAAGCAGTTTAAAGCTCTCACTGAAAGGTCTAAATCAACTAATTTAGTTTTCAGTAATTGTCTCATGTGAAGCGATTCTTCATCATAAGTTTCTGCTTGAGACATTTCTTCAGTTTCAAGTGTTATTCTTTCATCGGAGAATAACATGAAGTGGTGAATCAATGTTTTTGCAGCTTCGGTTAAAGCGTCTTTTGGGTGAATAGAACCGTCACTAATGATTTCGAAAACCAACTTTTCGTAGTCAGTTTTTTGCTCGACACGGAAATTTTCTATGCTGTATTTCACATTTTTTATAGGTGTAAATACTGAATCTGTAAAAATTGTTCCAATAGGTGCTTTTGAAGTTTTATTTTCTTCAGCAGGAACGTATCCACGACCTTTTTGAATTGTCAACTCAATGTTTAGAGAGACTTTTTTATCCATTGTGCAAAGTTCCAAATCTGGATTTAAGATTTCAAAACCAGAAAGAAATTTTTGGAAATCTCCAGCGACCATCTTGTCTTTTCCCGAAAATGAAATAGAAACAGTTTCATTGTCAACATCATCAACAATTTTCTTGAATCTGATTTGTTTCAGATTAAGAATAATTTCTGTAACATCTTCTACTACGCCTTCGATAGTAGAAAATTCGTGATCGACGCCTTCAATCCTTACTGAAGTAATTGCAAAGCCCTCTAATGATGATAACAGCACTCTTCGCAAAGCGTTACCTACAGTAAGACCGTAACCTGGTTCTAAGGGTCTAAATTCGAAAGTGCCCTCAAAATCAGTCGAATCTATCATGATAACTTTGTCGGGCTTTTGAAAATTAAATAATGCCATAAATTTGAGTGTTGTCAGTTATTATTTAGAGTATAATTCGACGATGAATTGTTCGTTAATTTTTTCTGGAATTTGTGAACGTTCAGGAATATTTACGTACGTACCTTCTTTTTTTTCGCTATTCCAAGACATCCATTCGTAAACAGATTTGTTGTTAGACAAAGATTCAACAATCACATTCAATGATTTTGACTTTTCTCTAACGCTAATTACATCATTTACCTTTAGCTGGTAGGATGGAATATTTACGAGGTTGCCGTTCACAGTTATATGTTTGTGAGAAACTAACTGTCTAGCCGCACTTCTTGATGGTGCTAAACCAAGTCTAAAAACAACATTATCTAATCTAGATTCACAAAGTTGAAGTAAAACCTCACCTGTAATTCCAGTCGCTCTGGTTGCTTTTTCAAACATATTTCGGAATTGTTTTTCTAAAATTCCGTAAGTATATTTAGCCTTTTGCTTTTCCATAAGTTGGACAGCGTACTCAGACTTTTTACCACGTCTTCTGTTGTTGCCGTGTTGGCCAGGAGGGTAATTTCTTTTTTCGAAAGATTTGTCATCACCAAAGATGGCTTCGCCAAACTTTCTTGCTATTTTAGTTTTAGGACCAGTATATCTTGCCATTTCTAAGTATTTAATTTAGCTATTATGAATTAAGGTCTTTCCTTCGATAATAGTGTCAATTGATTAAAATTTGATTAGACTCTTCTGCGTTTTGGTGGTCTACAACCATTGTGAGGAATTGGAGTTACATCAATAATTTCAGTAACTTCGATTCCCGAGTTGTGTAGGGATCTGATTGCGGATTCTCTTCCGTTCCCAGGTCCTTTCACGTAAACTTTTACTTTACGTAAGCCTGCTTCGTGTGCAACTTTACTTGCATCTTCAGCAGATAATTGAGCAGCGTAAGGTGTGTTCTTTTTACTACCTCTAAAGCCCATCTTACCTGAAGATGACCAAGAAATGATATCGCCGTTTTTGTTTGTCAAAGACACGATGATATTATTAAAAGATGCAGAGATATGCGCTTCACCAAAAGCATCTACAACTACTTTACGTTTTTTTGTTGTTGATTTTGCCATATTCTAAATTATTATTTAGTTACTTTTTTCTTATTAGCAACTGTCTTTCTTCTACCTTTTCTGGTTCTAGAATTGTTTTTGGTTCTTTGACCTCTAAGTGGAAGACCAGATCTGTGTCTCACACCTCGGTAGCAACCAATATCCATCAATCGCTTGATGTTGACCTGAATTTCAGATCTTAGTTCTCCTTCAATGGTAAGTTTACCAACTTCTTCTCTAATTTTTCCGATTTGCTCATCAGTCCAATCAGAAACTTTTATACTTTCGTCAACTCCGGCACCATTAAGCACTTTTTGTGCTTTGCTTTTGCCGATTCCGAAGATATAGGTTAAAGCTATAACTCCGCGTTTTTGTTTTGGTATATCAACACCTGCAATTCTAGCCATAATTATCCTTGTCTTTGTTTAAATTTAGGATTCTTCTTGTTAATGACGTAAAGGCGTCCTTTTCTTCGAACGATTTTACAGTCAGCACTTCTCTTTTTTATTGATGCTCTAACTTTCATAATATTAGTATCTATAAGTTATACGACCCTTAGTTAAATCATAAGGACTCATTTCTAATTTTACTTTATCACCAGGTAAAAGTTTAATGTAGTGCATTCTCATTTTACCTGAAATGTGTGCGGTAACAATATGTTCATTTTCTAATTCAACGCGAAACATCGCATTAGAAAGTGCTTCGATTATTGTACCATCTTGTTCTATTGAGGGTTGTTTTGCCATAATTATGCGACTGCTTTTCTATTTTTACCTGATTTCATCAATCCATCATAATGTCTGTTCAATAAGTAAGAATTTACTTGCTGAATTGTGTCTATTGCCACACCCACCATAATCAAAAGTGAAGTTCCTCCAAAGAATAAAGCCCATCCTTGTTGTACATCTAAAAAGGATACAACAATTGCTGGAAATATTGCTATGAGTGCTAAAAACACTGATCCTGGCAAAGTGATTTGCGACATGATTCGATCTAGATATTCTGAAGTTTCTGAGCCTGGACGTATTCCTGGAATAAAACCACCACTACGTTTCAAATCATCAGCCATTTTGTTTGTCGGTACTGTAATTGCTGTATAAAAATATGTAAACACAATAATTAAAATAGCAAACACTAAATTATACCAAAATCCAAACATATCTTGAAAAGCAGCGGTAATACCTTGTGCCATTTCTGTATCTGACATGCCAGCAACGGCAGCTGGAATAAACATGATTGCTTGCGCAAAAATAATTGGCATTACACCAGACGCATTCAATCTTAAAGGAATGAATTGCCTAGCACCACCAACTGCAGCTTTTTCATACTTTCCAGAAGCATTTTTTCTGGCATATTGAACTGGTATTTGTCTGACAGCTTTAACTAACATAACTGAAGCTAGAATAATAACAAACCAGATAACTAATTCAATTAGGATTAATACTAAACCACCATCAGATTCAATAACTCTTGAGACAAATTCTTGTACAAAAGCCTGAGGTAAAGTAGCAATAATACCTACCATAATCAATAATGAAATACCATTACCAATACCTTTATCAGTAATTTTTTCACCTAACCACATTGCAAAAATACAACCAGTTGTAAGTATGATTACAGAAGATGAAACAAAGGTAAATGAGCTATCCATTAAGAAAGCGCTTTCTGGTAAGATATTATATAAATTAATAATATAACCAGGACCTTGCACTAATGTAATAGCTATTGTTAACCATCTGGTAATTTGTGTAATTTTCTTTCTACCGCTATCGCCTTCTTTTTGCAGTTTTTGCAAATATGGAATAGCAATTGTCATCAACTGAACAACAATGGAAGCAGAAATATATGGCATAATCCCCAATGCAAAAACTGAAGCATTGGAAAATGCACCACCTGTAAATGCGTTAAGCAAACCTAAAATACCACCATCTGTTTGTGATGATAAACTAGCTAACTCGTCTGCATCAATTCCAGGAAGCACAATTTGCGCACCAAATCTATACACTAATAATAATCCAAGAGTTAAAAGAATACGATTCTTTAACTCGTCGATTTTCCAGATATTTTTTAATGTTTCAAAAAACTTCATAAGATCAATAGTTAAATAGTTACTGCTTCACCGCCTGCAGCTTCAATTGTTGATTTTGCGCTTGCAGAGAATTTATGAGCTGTTATTTTTAACTTTGATTTCAATTCTCCTCTACCTAAAATTTTCAAAGGTGAATTCTTTTTTACATAACCAAGTTCAAGAAGGGCATTAAAATCTACTTGATCTTTAATCTTACCTTCCTCAACAAGTTCCTGAATACGGTCAAGGTTCATTGTTTGAAACTCAACACGGTTAGGATTTGTAAAACCGAACTTAGGCACTCTACGTTGAAGTGGCATTTGCCCACCTTCAAAACCGATTTTTCTAGAATAGCCTGAACGAGATTTTGCACCTTTATGTCCTCTGCCTGCAGTTCCGCCATTTCCAGTTGCTTCACCTCTTCCGAGTCTTTTGCTACCAGACTTTACTGAACCTCTAGCAGGTTTTAAATTGTGTAATTCCATAATTTTAGTTTATTTCTTCTACGGAAACTAAATGTTTAACTTTATTTACCATTCCCATAACAGAATCAGACACTTCAATCTCGTTGGATTGTCCAATTTTGCGTAAACCTAAAGCTTCTAAAGTCAGCTTTTGATTTTTGGAACGCTTAATAGCGCTTTTGGTTTTTGTAACTTTTATCTTAGCCATAATT
>JBHEPM010000083.1:0-9835 GCA_046260295.1 Psychroflexus sp. | reverse complement strand
AGTGATTTTCAATGAACGCTAGTGAATTGGAAAATTGTATCGAGAAGTGATTATAACGAAAAAAATGAATAGTTCTCAATACATTTATTACGTCCTTACCGGTCGTAATAAACACTCGAACTGACAGCAGAGCATTTCTAATTTATGAGTCTAACATCTAAAATCCAATATCTAGCAATCTAAAACAACCTGAAACCAACAAACCAACTACCAACAAACCAACTACCAACTACCAAACGCCAAAAGCCAACTACCAAAAGCCAACTGCCAAAAGCCAACCGCCAATCAGTTATTTCAAATTCATTAATCTAATAATTTAAAGTATTAAAAAAACTTTTAAAAATCAAAGAAGCAGCGTTGGAGCTCGTTTGTAAGTTGAATGTAAGACTTCCTGTGTTTTTGCGACTTCAATAAATATCTTTTCTATGCCCTAGGTCAATGACCTGTACGAGAAGTATATCATCGTGAACTTCATAAATTACCCGGTAATCTGCAATACGGATGCGAAAAGCTTCACGCCCTTTTAGTTTTTTACAAGCTTGCGGTCTTGGGTTGTTCGATAAATTGAGCAAAGCCGTTTTAATTTTGGTATAGTAAGGTTTAGGTATTTTTGCAAGTTTTTTTACAGCCTTGCGTTCAATACGTAATTTATACATCTTTTTTGTGACTTTCTTCTATATCCTTAAAAGCCTGCTGGGCATCTATAAATTCTTGTTTGCCCTGCTTGGCTTTGTCGTAGAGTTTTATGTCTTCCAATTCTTCTAGGTTACCCACCATTTCATTATATTTTTTTATAGGAAGTATAACGGCGAGTTTTTTGCCATGGTCATCTGTTATAAATTGCGTTGTCATGTTATTTGTTCTTTTTACAAATATAATTAATCAGATCTAATTATATTTGTCTTATGGGATACTAAAATTTAAGGAAGGTCAACACCTCCAAATATATAAGCTTGAAATCTAAATACACGGCTTAAAATTTCAAATTAAAAAGTTACAAGTTTCAAGTTAAAGCAAAACCTGTATTTTCAAACTAAAACAACCTGAAACCAACAAACCTGAAACAATATATAAAAAAGTCCAACAAACCAACTGCCAAAAGCCCAAAGCCAATTGCCAACTGCCAAAAGCCAACCGCCAATCAGTTATTTCAAATTTAAGAATCAAATGTCACTTCGAGTGATTTTCAATGAACGCTAGTGAATTGGAAAATTGTATCGAGAAGTGATTATAACGAAAAAAATGAATAGTTCTCGATAGCTCTGCTGAGTTTACTGAAGTACATTTATCACGTTCTTCCCAGTCTAACACTACCAATGACATATTTATAATAAACCAGATAGTTTAATTAGTCTAATATCTGTTATGCCTCATTATATAAGAACGGATTGGGATTAACATAAACTGAACAATTGATTATAGGAAATTTGTATATTTGTATATGAGCCATTAAATCAAATAAAATGTATAAGATAATAGAAATAGATCGTAAAAACTTGACATTAATGGGAGTTAAGTTTTCAGACCTTAAAACTTTGGAAAGTACTGCAAATGCTATTGGAACAAACTTGTTCGAAGGCTTTGAACCAACCCCTAAAGGAATTTCACTAATCAGAGATTATGTAACAGGTCAAATAACTTTTGCTGAATTCATCAAATTAGCAAAAGAAAAAGCTTATGTCTAACGATTATGAATACATTGACTCTGATTATATCTATACAGACCCCAAAACAGGTTTACTTCGCAATTTAGTGGATATAACTGATGAGGAAGTTTTAAGATTTGCCGAAAGTGGTGCGGTTACTAAAAGAGCGAAAGGACTTTTCGAAAATCCGATACAAATAAATGGCGTTGAGAACTTATTCGAAATAATAAGCATTTGTTTCAAGACATTTATGCTTGGGCAGGAAAGAGGCGAAAAGTTGAAATAAGTAAAGATGGTAAACAATTTTTTCCTTTAAGTCATTTTGAAAATGCTATCAGATATATTGATTCTTCGATTTCTGAATACAAAAAAATCAGCAATTCTAATAAAGTAGAATTGGCTTTAAAATTAGCCGAAATTTTAGATAATGTAAATTATTTGCATCCTTTTAGAGAAGGTAATGGTCGAGCTCAACGCGAATTTATGCGTCTTTTAGCTTTGGAAAAGGGATTAACATTAAATTTAAACCCACCTGATAATTCTAATATTTATGATTGATATATGCAGGGAACAATTAACAGTGATGTTAACCAATTGAAAGATTTAATATTGGAGTTAATAGAAACTGAAAAAAATAACGAGTCATAACAGCGCAAAAAAAAATGGCGAGATTTGTGCTGAAACGGTCCCGAAGCGTCGGGAGTGTATTTTAAGTCGCCACTTATGTTATGCGCGAACCGTAATCTAGGATCTACCAATCTAAAGTTACACGTTTCAAGTCTTAAATCCAAAATCTAAATTTCTAAAATCTTGTAAACCGAAACCAAAAACTAAAATTTCAAAATAAAATTTATTCCTTACATTAGCGTTTAAAATAGAAATAAAACAAGAAGGCATGTTAACATACTTTGTGCAGCAATCTGCAGACGCCGCTGAAAGCGCAGCAGAAGAGGTTTCAGAAGAAAAAACCTTATCGATTTTAGATTTGTTATTTAGTGGTGGATCGGGCGGAACCATCATCATCGTTATTTTAATGGTTTTGCTTGCAGCAGCCATGTATATCTATTTTGAACGTTTGTTTGCTGTTAAAGCAGCTTCTAAAACGGACAAAAACTTTATGAATCAAATTAAAGACAATGTAACGGGTGGCAATATTGAAGCTGCGAAAATGCGATGTGTCCAAGAGAATTCACCAGTGGCTCGACTCACAGAAAAAGGCATTTCCAGAATTGGTTCACCTTTGGAAGACATCAATACGGCCATTGAAAACGCCGGACGTCTAGAGGTCTATAAATTGGAGAAAAACGTGAGTATTTTAGCCACCATTGCAGGTGCGGCACCTATGATTGGTTTCTTAGGAACCGTGATTGGTATGGTTTTGGCATTCCATGAATTGGCAACCAGTAGCGGTCAAGCAGAAATGGGATCTTTAGCCGAAGGCATTTATACGGCAATGACCACCACAGTGGCTGGTTTGATTGTTGGTATTATTGCTTATATCGGTTACAATCACTTGGTGGTGAAAACCGACAAAGTTGTACATCAGATGGAGGCCACCGCAGTGGATTTCCTTGATTTGTTAAATGAACCCACTTAATTATGAATTTAAGAGGTCGAAATAAAGTCAGTCCGGAGTTCAGCATGTCTTCTATGACAGATATCGTTTTTCTGTTATTGATTTTCTTTATGCTAACGTCTCCGGTAATTACACCAGAAGCTTTGGATTTGATTTTGCCAAAAGCCAAAGGCAAAACCACCAGTCAGCAGAATGTATCGGTGAGTATTACCAAAGATTTGGAATTTTTTATCAATGATGAAAAAGTGGCTTCATCTAAAGTTGAATCTGCGTTGAAATCTAAACTTCGTGGGGTAGAAGATCCGACGATTATTCTAAGAGCGGCGGAAGGCGTTCCGATAGAAAAAGCGGTTAGAATCATGGATATTGCCAACCAAAATAAATACAAAATCGTGTTAGCGGTTAAACCTAAATAATTAAAATTGTGGCTATTTTAAAAACCAAACATCAAAAAAAATCTTTTGCCATTACCACGGTGATTTACATCATATTTTTTCTGTTGATGTTCTTTTTTGGTTTGAAATATTTAGATCCGCCTGAAGAGCGTGGCATCGCAGTCAATTTTGGCACGACAGATGTCGGTTCTGGAGATGTACAACCAACGGAACCTGTTGAAACTTCACCGCAGCAAAATACGCCACCCCCTGAACAAGTGGAAGAAACCAGCACTGAAGAAGTTGAAGAGGAAGTCATCACGCAAGACACTGAAGATGCACCAGTCATAGAAGATGAAGAGAAAGAAGAAGAAACACCAGAGGAAGTGACTGAAGAACCTGAAGAAGAAACGCAGGAAGAAGTTGAAGAAGTTGAAGAAGTGGAAGAAACTGAACCTGAGCCAGAACCTGAACCCGACCCAAAACCAGACCAATCTGCAACAGATGCCATGGAAAGCATGATGAATGGTCCTGAAAACGATGGTGAAGCTGAAGGCGGAGAAGGTGATGACAAAGGTGATCCGGATGGCGACCCTAATGCGAAAAACTACTATGGCACAGGTAAAGGTTTGGATGGCGATGGCAACTATCGTTTGGGCGGTCGTGAAGCTTTAAATAAAGAGAAATTTGTCCAAGAATGCGACGAATCTGGTGAAGTGGTCGTTAAAATTGAAGTTGGTCGTGACGGTAATGTCATTCGAGCTACACCTGGCGTTAAAGGGACGACCAACAGCAGTAGTTGTTTAACAGAGCCCGCAAAACGCGCTGCACTGGCTACTAAGTTCAATAAGGATGCGGATGCGCCATCACGACAAATCGGATTCATTACTTATGTGTTCAAATTATCTGAATAATACATGACTTACCAAGAAACGCTGAGTTGGATGTTTCAACAATTACCGATGTATCAGCGACAAGGACAAACTGCTTTCAAAAAAGATTTAACGAATATTCGAGCGTTTTGTGAGGTTTTAAATCAGCCCGAAAATCAATTCAAAAGCATTCATGTGGGTGGCACCAACGGCAAAGGTTCGGTAAGTCATATGTTGGCATCTGTACTTCAATCTGCTGGTTATAAAGTGGGATTGTACACTTCACCGCATTTGAAAGATTTCAGAGAACGCATAAAAATCAATGGGGAAGATATTTCTGAAAATGAAGTCACCAAATTTATAAATCAACATAAGCCGTTTTTGGATACGCAAAAATTGTCTTTTTTTGAAATGAGCGTCGGCATGGCGTTTAACTATTTTGCTAAAGAAAACGTAGACGTCGCTATAATAGAAGTTGGTTTAGGCGGCAGGTTGGATTCAACGAATATTATTCAGCCTATTTTATCTGTAATCACTAATATTGGTTTGGATCACACTGCTTTTTTAGGTGAAACTTTGGCTGAAATTGCTTCAGAAAAAGCGGGCATCATCAAAGCGAATACGCCTGTGGTTATTGGTGAAATGAATACTGAAACCAAACCTGTTTTTGAATCTAAAGCTGAAGATATGACAGCTGAAATTCATTTTGCAACTACTGACAATTTAGATTTTCAATCGGATTTAATTGGCAGTTACCAAAAAATCAATATTCGTACAGCAATTTGTGCAATCGATGTTTTGAAGAATTCAACTTTATTCAATATTTCAAATGCTGAAATACGTCATGGATTGGCGAATGTAGTGAAACAAACCAAACTGAGAGGCCGCTGGGAACAAATCGGAAGTTCTCCAAAAATCATAGCCGACACTGGTCATAATCAAGAAGCTTTGGTTCACGTTTTGAAACAATTGCAAGCTGAGGAATTTACGAAGCTTCATATTGTTTTAGGAGTTGTCAATGATAAAGACTTGAGTCGAATTTTGCCTTTGTTTCCCAAAAATGCGCAATATTACTTTGCGCGGCCCAATATTCCAAGAGGTTTGCCGGCTGAAGATTTACAAAATTCTGCCCTAGCATATAATTTGAAAGGTGAAGTTTATTCTAATGTAAATTCAGCATTGAACTCAGCCCGATCTCAAGCTTCTTTTTCAGATTTAATTTTCGTGGGTGGAAGCACGTTTACAGTCGCTGAGGTTCTGGAATAGGGTTTCAGATTTTTTATTTCAAAATAATCATTTCAAATTTGATATTTGCCGTAACATTGCTGTATAAAATGTCATTATATTTTTTTGAAAAAACCATAAAATAAAAAGTGAAATTTATTTTTGAGAAATGAAAATTAGGTTTATATTTGCAATCCCAATTTAGGGCGATTAGCTCAGCTGGTTCAGAGCACCTCGTTTACACCGAGGGGGTCGGGGGTTCGAACCCCTCATCGCCCACAAACCCTAGCAAAAGTTAGGGTTTTTTATTTTAAAAAAGGTCATTAACTCAGTTACATGTCCGAAAAAAAATAATGGAGTGTTAGCTCAGTTGGTTCAGAGCACCACCTTGACAGGGTGGGGGTCATTGGTTCGAATCCAATACACTTCACAAATTCAAATGGAGTATAGTGTTTTACCTTGACAAGGGGTAGAAGTTATTGGTTCTCCCGAAGCGTCGTGACAGTATGATGAACATCAAGCAAAAATCCAATACCAGAAGGTATTGGATTTTTCAATTAGAACTAAGCCCAAGATTTACTTGAAGGCTTTAGTCTAATTGAAAAAGACAAAAAATGCGCTAGCACTTTGGATTTCTATTTGGAGTCGTGGATCTACTCTGGATCAACGAAGTTAATCCAGATTAACAAAAACTTAAACTCTGCTTTAAGAAGATTATCTAATAAAACGATCATTCTCAAAAGTTATGTTTAAATCGGTACAAATCCTTTGACGTCTTTTTAGAATTTAAACGCTAGTGAAATTTAAGGGTTTTGCTCTATTTTTGCTGGATGTCATGAACTAATCTTCTACCAAATCTGCTAAATCTTTACCGATTTGGGAGCCAATGGCAATTCCCATTCCGCCAAGCCGCACTGCGCAAAACACACGGTTTTCAATCGCTTTAACGATAGGCTTTTTTTGTGAACCAATGCCCAAAATGCCACTCCAGCGATAATCGATTTCTGGCATTTGGTCAGGTAAAATGACTTGATAAAGCAATTCTTCTAAAGCTGTTTGTATATTTGGGGTTAAACCAAATTCAGTGGTGGTTTCACCATTGGGATTCAAATGGCGGCCACCGCCCAACAACAAGCGATTGTGAATATTTCTGAAATAATAATAACCTTCATCTAAATGAAAAGTGCCTTTTAAGGCTAAATTTTCAATTGGTTTGGTAATCAATACTTGATTTCTGGCGGGTTTTACATCTAAATTTAAAAGTTGCTGAGCAAAAGCATTGTTAGCAATCAGTAAGTTTTTTGTTGTAAACTCAAAATCTTGAAGTTGAATTTTAACCGAGGAAGTTTCAGCAGAAAATCCTAAAACTTCAACTGAATTTAAGACCAAAACACCTTTTTGTTGAACCTTTTGCAACAAAGCAAGCATCATTTTTCCAGTGTCAATTTGACCTTCAAATTTATTGAAAATCACCTGAGGCAGCGTTTGCTTAAAATTGAATTGATTCTGTTGAAGTTGAAAAACATCTTCATTAAAAATGGGTTTTAACAACTGGTTGATGTCTGTATAACTAGACTGACATTGTTCAAACAAAGCTTTGTCGTTTTCTAAAAACACCTCATAACCGCCATTGGATTCATAATCAATGGCGGAATCGCCCAAGTTTTGACGTAAAAACTGTAAACCTTTGTGTCGTTTTTGCACTAAATCAAAGACTTCTTGAGTAGAGTGTTGTTTTAGATCTGCCGCCAATTCGCTCACACTACCAAAACACGCAAAGCCTGCATTTTTGGTACTTGCGCCTTGTGGTAAACTTCCTTTTTCTAAAACTAATATTTTAGATTTAGGATGTTTTTTCCGCAATTGTAAAGCGCAGTTTAAACCTACAATACCACTGCCAATAATGCAAAAGTCAATATTAGAAAACCAGCTTTGTTGTTCCCAATAAGATAAATTCATTTGAAATTTTTAAAAGGGATTCGAATATCTACTCGTTCAATTTCAGTTTTGTGAAATGCTTATAGAAATAAGGAGTGGTTTCTATACCTTTAAGATAATTCCAAATACCGAAATGTTCATTTGGCGAATGAATGGCGTCAGAATTGAGTCCAAATCCCATCAAAACAGTTTTACTTTTCATGTATTTTTCAAAAAGCGAAACAATAGGAATGCTTCCGCCACTGCGTTGTGGAATGGCAGGTTTACCGAAAGTTTCTTTGAAAGCTAAATCTGCGGCTTTGTAAGCCGTACTGTCGATTGGTGTGACGTAAGCTTGTCCACCATGATGCGGTTTCACTACTACTTTTACACTTTTCGGGGCGATATTTTCAAAATGAGTTTTGAATAGTTCTGTGATTTCTCGCCAATCTTGGTCAGGGACTAACCGCATGGAAATTTTAGCAAAAGCTTGACTTGGAATGACGGTTTTAGCACCTTCTCCAATATAACCGCCCCAAATGCCATTCACATCCAAAGCTGGGCGAATAGAACCGCGTTCGTTAGTCGTGAATCCGTGTTCGCCATGAATGTCTGGAATATCGATATGAGATTTGTAGTTTTTCAAATCAAACGGCGCTTCTCCCATTTTTTTTCGCTCAGTTGCGCCCAGTTCTTCAACTTTATCGTAGAATCCGGGTATTGTGATGTGATTGTTTTCATCATGTAAACTGGCAATCATTTTAGATAAAATATTGATAGGATTGGCAACAGCACCACCGTATAAACCAGAATGTAAGTCGCGATTTGGTCCAGTAACTTCAACTTCTACATAACTTAGTCCGCGTAAACCGGTGGTAATTGATGGCGTGTCTTTGCTAATCATACCGGTGTCAGAAATTAAAATGACATCATTTGCCAGTCGTTCTTGATTGCGTTCCAAAAACCATTCTAAACTGACACTTCCCACTTCTTCTTCGCCTTCAATCATAAACTTCACATTGCAAGGCAAATCATCATTGGCTGTCATATATTCCATTGCTTTCACGTGCATATACATCTGGCCTTTATCGTCGCAAGCGCCACGCGCAAAAATTGCACCATCTGGATGCAGTTCTGTCTTTTTGATGACAGGTTCAAAAGGTGGGCTGTCCCATAAATCTATTGGGTCTGGTGGTTGGACATCGTAATGCCCATAAATTAGGACGGTTGGCAAGTTCTTGTCAATAATTTTCTCGCCATAAACAATGGGGTTGCCGGGAGTTTCACAAATTTCAACCAAATCGCAACCTGCGTTTTCAAGACTTTGTTTGACAGCTTCAGCTGTGTTGAGCACATCTTTTTTAAAACTCGGATCGGCACTTACAGATGGCATTTTCAACAATTCGATAAGTTCATCTATAAAGCGACTTTTGTTTTTATCGATATAATCTTTTGGTGACATCATAGTTTGTTTTTTAAGATGTTCCCAATATAAAAAATTGATTCAAAAATTTGCCTTAAACGCTTAGTTTTTATGAAGAACTTGCCATTTCAATCAAAAAACTAATTTTTGACTGAAACCTTAGTCGAAACCTATGATTGAAAGTCAAGTGATATTCAGTAGTTGCTCCATAATTTAAAACTAACAAACCGAAAAACTTTAAAAGTTTAGATAAAATTTATAAATTTGAATTATGGATTTAAATTTAGAAAATAAGAAAATAGAATTAATTCAATGGTTATCAACTTTAAACGATACTTCCTTGATTGACAAACTAATGAAACTAAGAGAAAAAGAGAAAAGCGATTGGTGGAATGAAATTTCTGACATCGAAAAAGAGTCGATTGAAAAAGGTATTAAAGATGCTGATAACGGAAAATTGACTTTTCACTCAAACGTGAAAGAAATTTATGAAAAGTGGTTATAAAATTCAGTAGACTGACCACGCAATATCTGAACTAAAAGAAACTATTGAATATCTAGAAAACAAATGGACTGAAAGAGAATTAAGGAAATTCTCAGCAAAATTAGACCATACAATAGAACTGATTTCAAAATCACCCGAAATTTTCCCAGTATCATTCGAGAAAACAATATTAGAAAGGTTGTAGTCGAAAAACACAATAATCTTTATTTCCGAATTAATAAAAACTCAATTGAAATCGTTTCTTTGTTTTCAAATAGAAAGAATCCGAATAAGAAAAAACTATAAACCGTTGCATAAC
>JBHEPM010000082.1:0-9921 GCA_046260295.1 Psychroflexus sp. | reverse complement strand
ATTCCAGATAAAATTTTTAATCGCTTTTTGGTTAGCCAAACTGTTAATGTTGCTGATATTATCATCGCGATCTTCCTGACAAGCAGAAAGAATAAATAAAGAAATCAGAAATATTGCAATTGTTTTTGTAAATTTCATAGTCGAATAATTTATGATAAAAATAATCAAAATTATAGAACCTAAAAGTTTTGTAACAAAACTAAAGGTGTGTCGTCTTCATATAAATGAATTAAAATAAAAAATGAAATCTGAAGAATTCGTAAAAATCATATCTCAGTTCATTGCGCCTGCTGAAATCTAATGATGCAGCACAAGATTCAACACAGGATATTTTGATGAAATTATGGAAAATACGAAAGAAATTCGACAAGTATGAAAATCTAGAAGCTTACGCCATGACAATGACAAAAAATAATTGTTATGACCAACTTAAATTAAAAAATAACAATAATATTTCTTTGGTGCATTCTAATTTTGCATCCCAAGATTCTGGTTTAGGTGGAGCTTTAGAAGCCAAAGATGAAGTGAGTATTGTGGCTCAAATTATTCAAAAATTGCCTGAACAGGAGCGAGCGGTTATTCACTTGCGAGATATTGAACAATACGACAATCGAGAGATTGAAGATGTTTTGGAAATGAATCCGACTTCCGTAAGAGTGGCGATTTCCCGAGGACGAAAAAAAATAAAAGAAGAACTAATGAAAATAAAAAATTATGGACTTTAAAAAAAATTACATTTCTAAACTTTTAGAAAAATATGATCACGGTAAAACGAGTTTAGCAGAAGAAAATCACTTGAAAAAATATTTTGCAACGCAGGATATTCCAGAAGAGTTTGAAGTTTACAAACCAATGTTTACTTATTTTGAACAAGCCAAAATCACAGATTATAAATCCAGATGGCGACCACAACGCAAAGTAAAACTGAAACCACTTTGGCTGAAAGTAGCCGCAAGCTTCATAGTAATTTTAGGTAGCTTATGGTTGTTCAACTTTTACCAAGAACAACAAGAATTGAAAGCTGCAAAAATAGCTTTTGAAGAAACTCAAGACGCCTTGAAAATGATGTCTAAAAATATGAATCAAGGTTTAGAAAAATTGGAATACGTAGAAGTATTCGGTAATCAAAAAAACAAACTTATTAAATAAAAAAGATGAAAACACTAAAAACTTTAGGAATAGTAGCCATAACGATTTTACTTAGTGGTAGCCTAAATGCCCAAGACTTTTCTAAGTATAATGATGTTCGCGAAATCACTTCGATTATCGTCAACAAAAACATGTTCAAATTGATGAGCAAATTGGATATGGATAGTGAAGATGAAGAAACTCAACTTTACATAGATATGGTTGAAAATTTAGATGATGTCAAGATTTTTACCACAGAAAATACCAAGTATGCTGGTGAATTAAAGAAAGACTTTGAAACTTATCTCGCACAAAACAATTTGGAGGAACTTATGCAAGTCAATGACGACGGCAAACACATCAAGTTCTACATCAAACCAGGTAAATCTGAAGATTTTGTCAACCAATTGGTGATGTTTATTAATTCTTCAGATGCAGATTATAAACAATCAGTTTTGATGATGATCAACGGCAATATAGATTTGAAAAACATCTCTAAATTAACGCAGAAGATGAATATTCCGGGTGGAAAATCTCTCGAAAACTTGGACGACGAAAAATAAAAATTATGAAAAAAATATTCAGTATTTTAGTCTTTGCGATGCTTTTGAGCAGTTGCAGTAGTGAACCAAGTTTGCAAAAATATTTGGTAGATAAAGACAGTAACAAACATTTTATCACCGCTAGTGTTTCCTCAGACTTGTTGGTGCCAAGTTTCGATAAACTTAATGATGAAGAGCAAGAATCTATCAAAAAAATTCGTAAAATAAATATGTTGGCACTCAAATCCGAGGTGGAAGACGTCGATTTTGAGGGAGAAAAAACACAAGTTTTAGAAATCTTAAAAAAATCTGATTACAAATCTTTGATAGAGTTTAACGGACAAGCCCAACAAGCTCAATTTTTGTATAGTGGTACGGAAGAGAAAATTGAAGAAATGATTTTCTTTGCATCTGATGATGAGACTGGAATGTTATTGATGCGAATGCTTGGCAAAGAGCTGAACCCTAATGATTTAATCAAAGTCATGAAAATGGCTGACAAAATGGATTTGGATGAATTTAAGAGTTTTGGCAAAATGGTAGGTGAATCCTTTGAGAATAAAGAAATGATAAATTAAAATTAATTTTTTGTTATTTTAGTAATAGTGTTTCCATAATTTATGATATTTATTAAAAATTAAATTATGGAAACATTAATACTTGTTTTAAAATTAATTATTGCATTAGGAATTATCAATGTTTGGATTTTTAGATTCAATAAATCTACAGAATGGCGGGGCGGTAAGGCAGAAAGTATGAACGATGAATTCAAAAGCTATGGCTTACCAAACTGGTTTGTTCCTGTCATTGGTTTTTTAAAAATAGGTTTAGCTGCAATTTTAGTTTATAGTATTTGGAATACTGATTTGGAAATAATTGGCGCAGCTGGAATGGCGATTTTAATGATTGGTGCTATTGGGATGCATCTGAAAATTGGTGATCCAATTAAGCGTTCTTTACCAGCTTTTCTAATGTTAGTAATGAGTGTGGTTATTATCTTATTCTAATGTTTAGTTGAAAGATTATTAATTTCAATAGGAAAACCAAAAATCGATTTTTGAGTTGATAAAATGATTTCGGTTTCCGTGGTTTTCCAATTTTTCCATTCGGCTTTCAAGCCACCAATTGGTATAATGGAGACCCACATCTTGAAAGCTTTTGGTCTATAATTTTTATCTAAAATCCACAAATAAGAATCGCCTGGCGTCGTGCCACCACTTTTGTAAGTGACTAAAAGTGCATCATTATTGTTGTGTTTTACGAGCTTCCGTTCAACGTTTTTATCCATAATTTTGTGTGGTGCAACTAACCAAAAAGAATCATTATTGAAATTTTTTATAGATTCTTCAATCAAAGTGTTGCGTTTTTCTTCGGAAATATTTTCAGGCGTTAAAACTTTACTTTTTGAATAATCTTTTAAATTAAGGTGAACTTTATTTTCATCGAAATTTAAGATAACGAAATCTTCAGATTTATGCCACTCATAAGCATGAAAACCAGCAAAATTCCAAGAAATAATTTTGGTTTTCTTGAAAGCTTCATGATTGACAGAATTTAAAATTTTCTGTGCCAATTCATCAGCTTTTGGTCCGGTTTTTCCATTTGGTAGATCTTCAGACATCGCCCATCCGATGATACTTAAAGTAATGATAATCAGTAAAATAATCAGGCCAAGGATTTTGAAAAATTTTTTCATGATTCGGCTTTTATTTTTTGAATTTCAGTTTTACAAAAGTTTTGAATATCTTCAAAAAAAGTTTTGAATTCAGTATCAAATTCATCCTTATGTTCGAGGTAGATTTGCATACTTTCGTGCAAGTTGGTTTCGTGAATAGTTCGTTTGTTCATCTGTTTTAAAATACCTGTAATTCCTTCAACTGAAGCATAATTCAACAACCAATTTTGTTCAATCATATATGGGAAAATTCTTGAAATCCGTGGTGGTAAAACCTGTTGATGAATTTGTATCAACTTGTAAAAATCTGAGACAAATTCTTCCAAAGGAATTTCAGAATATTCCATCCAATTTTTTGCTAAAATATGATCATAAATAACGTCAATAATTACGCCGTTGTAATGTCCGAAATCTGCAAAAAATCGAGAAGCACTTTTGGAAACTACAGGATGGTGATCGGTGAAATTATCAATATGGCGATGCAGTAAAATACCATTTTGAATTTTTTTCGGATAAGATTGATAAGATTTGCCTTTAATTTCATCCGCAATAAAATTGCCGATTTTCAAAAAATCATTATTTCCAGATAAATAGATGTGTGCTAGATAATTCATCGATATAAAAATAAATTTAATTGTCACTTTTGGCAAATATTTTATGACTTAAAATAAATGACTTGTATATTTACGGCATTGAAAAACTTTAAACTAATTGAATTATGACTTTAATTAAATCTATTTCAGGCATTCGCGGAACAATTGGCGGTGGCGTCGGTGAAAATTTAACACCGATTGATATTGTTAAATTTTCCTCAGCCTATGCCAAATGGATCAAAAATCAACGAAATAAAGATCAATATAAGGTAGTTGTTGGTCGAGATGCGCGAATTTCTGGCGAAATGGTTCAATCTTTAGTGATGCAAACTTTGTCTGGAATGGGTATTCATGTGGTGGATTTAGAATTATCAACCACACCAACGGTTGAAATGGCTGTGACTTTGGAACACGCCGATGGCGGCATTATCTTGACGGCAAGTCACAATCCAAAACAATGGAATGCATTGAAATTGCTCAACAAAGATGGTGAATTTCTCAATGCTACTGAAGGTCAACAAATTTTAGATTATGTTGAACAAGAAGATTTTGATTTTGCTGAAGTTGATGACTTGGGTAAAATCACTTTCCACAATGCTTATATCGATTTACATATTGAGGAAGTCATGGCATTGCCTTTGGTCAAGGTAGACCAAATAAAACAAGCAAAATTCAAAGTTGTTGTTGATGCGGTCAATTCTACTGGAGGAATTTCTATTCCGCCACTTTTGGAAATGTTGGGCGTTGAAGTTGTCAAATTATATTGCGAACCCAACGGGCATTTCCCGCATAATCCAGAGCCTTTGGCTAAAAATTTACAAGAATTATCCAAGACTGTAGTTGATGAAAATGCAGATTTTGGAATTGCCGTAGATCCAGATGTCGATCGTCTTGCTTTGGTCGATGAAAACGGTGAAATGTTTGGCGAAGAATATACTTTGGTCAGTGTGGCAGATTATGTTTTGAGCAAAACCAAAGGCGACACCGTGAGCAATTTGTCTTCATCCAGAGCTTTGCGAGATGTTACTGAAAAGCACGGCGGAAAATATCATGCAAGCGCAGTTGGCGAAGTTAATGTGGTTGCCAAAATGAAAGAAGTGAAGGCTGTTATCGGTGGTGAAGGCAATGGCGGCGTAATTTATCCAGAATTGCATTATGGTCGCGACAGTTTGGTTGGTGTGGCTTTGTTTTTGAGTCTTTTGTCAGAGCGAGAAATTAAAGTTTCTGAGTTGAGACAAACTTATACGTCGTATTTTATGGCGAAAGAAAAAATAGAATTGACACCAGATTTGGATGTCGACCAGATTTTAAAATCTATGGCTGAAAAATATGAATCTGAAAACATCACTACAATTGACGGCGTGAAAATCGATTTCCCAGAAAATTATTGGGTGCATTTGCGAAAATCAAATACAGAACCGATTATCAGAATTTATACCGAAGCCAAAAGTCAAAATAAAGCCGATGATTTGGCACAACGTTTTATTCAGGAAATCAAAGATTTAGCTTAGCTAAAAACATAAATTTCGAATAATTTCAAAAATCCAAAAACGCTTTAGTTTTTGGATTTTTTTCTATGTTTCCAACGCTTATGCGTCCATAAATAATATTCTGGTGCAGATTCGATTTGATTTTCAACCAATTTCAAAAACTGATCGGTGATTTCGTAATCGGCAAATTCTTTTGGATTTCTGGCAATGGTTTTGAAACGCACTTCATAATGACCGCGTTTCACTTTAGATACACTACAAAACACAACACTGGAATTTAGTTTTTTTGCCAACATTTCTGCGCCAGTATGAACAGGAACTTCAATTCCCATAAATTTTTGCCAATGAAAAGCTTTGTTGATTTTTGGAGATTGATCAGAAATAAAACCACTGATGGACGTTTCATTTTTGGCTTTGCCTTCCATTAAAATAGGAATGGTTTCTTTGGTCGTGATTAATTCGGTGTTGTATTTAGCGCGCATTTTTTTGATTAACTTATCAAAATACTTGTTTCTCAATCGCTTATAGACGCCGTAGCCTCTGGATTTTACATATCTTTGCATGATGAAAATCCACTCCCAATTGGCATAATGCGCCATCATTAATATGATACTGTCGCCCTCGTTTTCTATTTTTTGAATTTCTTCAATATTTACAGGCTTATAACGTTTTTTGATTTCCTCTTCAGGAATTGTTAAAGACTTGAAAGATTCAAAAATCAAATCGCAAAAATGCTTGTAGAAATCTCTTGCTATGATAGCTTTTTCTTTTTTGGTTTTATTTGGAAAGGTTAAATCCAAATTTTCTAGAACCACTTTTTTACGATACGCAAAAACTCTATAAATCAAAATAAAGAAACAATCTGAAAGAAAATATAAAACCCGAAACGGCAAAATGGAAATCAGCCAAATCAACGGATAAACTAAATAAAAAACCAGTGCATGCATTTACAAAAATTTCAACAAAGATAATTATATTTGGACTTTAGCATATAAATTATGGGTGGAATTGATATTGTAGTTATTGTAATCATTGCAGTAAATGTAATGGCTTCATTTAAAGGATTTAACGATTTTGATTTTTTTCACAAATATAAATTTCACGTTTCAGCGATTCAAGCTGGGGAAAAATTAAGAGTTCTCACTTCAGGATTTTTGCACGTAGACACCACACATTTGTTTGTGAACATGCTGACGCTCTACTTTTTTGCCGGCAATGTGGTGAGTTTTTTAGGAACTGGCGGGTTTTTACTAGTATATTTTGGAAGTTTAATTCTAGGAAATTTACTGTCATTATATTTCCACAAAGATGAAAGTCAGTATACTGCCGTTGGAGCGAGTGGGGCAGTGGTTGGCGTACTTTATGCAGCAATTTTACTACAACCAGATATGATGTTGGGCTTGTTTTTTATCATTCCTATGCCAGCCTATGTTTTTGGAATTGGATACTTATTTTATTCCATTTGGGCGATGCGTGCCAGGCGAGATAATGTGGGTCACGATGCACATTTTGGCGGTGCAATGGGTGGTTATTTTATCACGCTTTTGCTTTCGCCTTGGGTTTTGCAAGAACATTTGCTTATGGTTGTACTTTTAGCCGTCCCGATTATTGTGCTTTTTGTGTTACAAAAATTGGGTAAAATATAATCTATTGATTTACAATGTCTTTATTATGAATAAATTCAATTTTAAACATATATAGATGGATGAAACAAATTCAAATTTTGAGGTTATAATTGAAATGATGGATAAATTTGAAAAAGGTGGAATTTTGTAATACTTATTAATCTCAATCATTATTAGAAGTAATTTCAGATACTGGATTCCAATAAGCAAATTCAGCTTCGCTACATGGCCCTAGTATCCCAATCCATGGATTTTCTTCTGGATCTTGGGCTGGATTATTTGGAATATAGTTCCAATTCTCAGACTCTATGAGCTCTTCCTGAGTGTAGGACTTTGGAACCCTATTATCTAATGAATTCAATTTTCCTTTTTTATCTTCATGCTTTTTTATTAAACTTTCTAAATACTCCTCATCCTCTGTAACCCTGGCCATTAAAACTTGGTCTAATTGACTGAATATCTCGTCTGTAACACAAAACCATGATATTGTCCTAAAACACCAGCAGACATAGCTTAATGAATAATGCTCCTTTATCTCTTCAATTGTCAATCCCTTGTATCTACCAAAATCTAGTTTTGCATTCCAGTCGTATAGCAACATTTGTTTAAATTTTAAAGTCATTCTAAAGTTTCACTGATAATTATACAATTTATAAAATAAAATACTCAATTAGTGAAGAATATTAAAGTCTTGTTATTTTTGCAGAGAGAAGGATGATTATTGTATTACGTTTTAAATTGGTCGATATAAAAAAATAGTTTTTTTAAATTGTAGAAAAAAATTATGGAATCTACCTACAAAAGGCTAATTGACGTTACTTTAGAGGAGCTGAAACATGAACTTGTAAAAGAAATTAAGAAAGAGTTTAAAGAGGATTTTACTAGAGAGCTAAAAAAAGCTCTTAAAGAACTAAAACCAGATGAACCTACAAGGTGGGTGTCCAGAAAAGAGTCTTCATAACTTTTGGGAGTTTCATTCGTCACTTTAAACAACTGGAATAAGACTGGCAAATTGAAATCTCATAAAATAGGTAGGGTTATAAGGTATGATTTAGAAGATATAAATAGTAAGAAAAAGGATTAAAAATTGTCACCCAAAAAACAAAACCCTCATAAACACTGGGTTTATGAGGGTGTAATGTGGAGTCGGGGAGACTCGAACTCCCGTCCAAACAAGCAATTCAATAGTTTTCTACACGCTTAGTTTTCTCTTGGGTTGTCGAGACAATGCTGGCTGAAAACCACCTACATTATCCTTAGTCTCAATTAAATTCACCAAAACATCAAGACCCTGCTTTGGCTATATTTACTTTACCGGTGCCTCTGGTGCAAACGCCGCAAATCAAGGCTTTTACGAGACATCTTAGCCCGTTACCTTGTAACGGTTAAGCGTATCCTACTGTGATTCAGATTACGCAGCCAAGGCGTAGTTATCTTCGCCGTTTAAAAAAGTGTGAAACATGAGATTTACGAGCTATATCCCAGCGCTCGGCGTGCTTACCATTCAATTGGTCTTGCTGTCAAAACCAAATCGACCCCATTTGAAAAAATCAAATGTTGTAAGCAAAAAATAGAACATTTCAAAGAACATCCAAAATCGAAATTTCAGAATGTTTTGGGCGTTACCCCACGGAATTTACTATCGTATTCCGTGCGGTCGGGCTTTCCGCTATATCTTTTTGCGCCCTTTATAAAAGCGCAAAAAGGATGCCGCTTCAATCCCTAACGCAAACCCACCGACAAAATTAAATCTAGAAATTCAAACTAAAATTTCATCTTCAATAAAATCGGAATGCAAAAGTAGATAATAATACTATATTTGAGCCAAAAATCATCATAAAATTCAACTTATGAAAATAGGCATCATCAAAGAACGTAAAACACCACCAGACAGACGTGTAGTATTTTCCCCCCAAAAAGCAAAATCTGTAGAAAAGGAATTTGAAGATTTAAAATTTGTCGTAGAATCTTCAGATATACGAGTATTTTCAGATCAAGCATATCGAGATGCAGGGGTAGAAGTTTCTACGAATCTTTCAGAATGTGATGTAATGCTTGGGGTAAAAGAAGTGCCAATAGACGCCCTGATTCCTAATAAAAAATATTTTTTCTTTTCACATACCATAAAAAAGCAAACTTATAATCGCGATTTGTTAAAAGCTATTCTAGACAAAAATATCGAACTTTACGACCATGAAGTCATCACCAAAGCCAAGGGGGCAAGACTCATTGGTTTTGGTCGTTATGCCGGATTAGTTGGCGCTTATAACGGTTTCAGAGCTTTAGGATTGCGCGATGATATTTTTGAACTGCCAAAAGTAGAATCTTTACCAGATTTGAAAGCTGTTCAAGAAGAATTGGACAAAATCAAAATCCCAAAACTCAAAATTTGTCTGACCGGCAAAGGAAAAGTCGCCAATGGCGCGCAAGAAATTTTGGATCATCTTGAAATTAAGCATGTCAGTGCCATGGATTATATATCCAAAGAATATAACGAGCCAGTCTATTGCAAAATCGATATGATGGATTACAACAAACGCAAAGATGGAAAAACTGGCGTAAAAACTGAGTTCTTCAAAGATCCAACACCATACGAATCTGATTTTATGAAGTTTGCCAAAGTCACAGATTTCTTTATTGCCGGACATTTTTATGGCGATGGCGCACCATATTTATTTACGAGAGAAGATGCTAAAAAAGACGAATTCAAAATAAATTTAGTCGCAGACATCAGTTGCGATATCGATGGACCGGTAGCTTCAACTATTCGTCCATCTACGATTGCTGATCCGTTTTATGCCTATGATCCAAAAAATGAAACTGAAGTCGATTTCGGTGCTAAAAACGCCATATCTGTAATGGCGGTGG
>JBHEPM010000081.1:545-9939 GCA_046260295.1 Psychroflexus sp. | reverse complement strand
TTATTCAAAGGTGGTGAATTGTTGAGTATTTCTGCCAATACTGGTTACGAACAGCAGTTTTTTGGAAGAACTGGAGATCGCGGTTTGAGTAGTATTCAGTTGGGTTTGAATACAAGTTTAACTTTTCCAAGATTGATTTTTCCTGTAGATTTAAATGAAAGTTTTAAATACGCAATTCCGAAATCGAAAATCACTTTAGGTGTGGACTACCTCCGTCGAACTAAACTTTACACATTGAATTCTGCATCGACTTCATTTGGCTACATTTGGGAAGGCAATAGCTTTGTAACGCATCAGTTGCGCCCAATAAATATAGAATATGTAAATTTAAGTAACACGACCACAGAATTTGAAGAAATTTTGGATGAAAACCCATTTCTGCGACGAAGTTTTGAACAACAATTTATAGCTGGCTTGACTTACGGATTTACTTACAATGAAATCAAAGATCAAAATAAAAGTGAAGGCGTATATTTTTCATTCAATTATGATATGGCGGGCAATGGTCTGGATTTGATTTCTAATTCAAATTCAGAAGGCAATAAACAGTTTTTAGGCTTGGAATATGCACACTACATCAAAGCAGATGTTGATTTAAGCTACCATTTGAAATTGACCGATAATAACCAAAAACTTATCGGAAGAATTTTTGCTGGCGCTGGACAACCTTTGGGTGATACAGAATCTTTGCCGTTTGTAAAGCAATATTTTGCTGGCGGGCCGTACAGCGTGCGTGCATTTCGAATTCGCTCTTTAGGTCCAGGAACGTACAGTCCAGAAGATGGTAGCAATTCATTTTTTGACCAAGCCGGTGATTTGCGTTTGGAAGCGAATCTTGAATATAGATTTCCAATTTTCAGTTTTCTCAAAGGCGCCGTTTTCGCCGATGCTGGAAATGTTTGGCTGATGAATGAAAACTCAGCTTTGCCAGGCGGAAAATTTTCATCAAACTTTATGAATGAGCTTGGCATGGGTTCTGGAGTAGGTTTACGTATTGATATTCAAGGATTTGTTATTCGTTTTGATTTGGCTGCACCAATGAAGCGTCCAGCACAAAATTGGGAATTTGAAGCAAATAATGCAATTTTGAATTTCGCTATTGGATATCCGTTTTAGTGGTTTAGAATTTGATTTCCATTCAGGATCAAAATTTTTTCAATACAATGATAAAATCTGTGTTTTATTCAACTTATAACTTTAAAAAAGTGAAATAAATGTTATGTTATTCCGACATACAATCTAAACTTTCATTTTAAACCGTAGATTTGCGAAAAATTAATAATTAGGATGAATAAAATTACACTTTTAGGAATATTATTAATGTTCCAAATTTCAATCGGTCAAAATGTGATTATCAATGAAGTAGATTCTGATACGCCAGGCGTAGACACGCAAGAATTTATCGAATTGAAAACACCAACACCAAACACTTCTATGCAAGGGCATGTTTTGGTTCTGTTTAACGGCTCGAATGCTGGCGGCGACTCAAGCTATTTCACATTAGATTTAAGTTCGTTTATAACAGACTTTAATGGCTTGTTTGTTTTGGGTGGTCCTGAGTTATCACCAAGTCCAAATTTTAATTTGCCACAGAATTTTATTCAGAACGGTGCAGATGCCGTAGCTATTTATCAAGGTACAGAATCAGATTTTCCTGAAGGAACCTTAGCAACAGATGAAAATCTTGTCGACGCATTTGTTTATGGAACTAGCGATTCAGACGCCACTGGGCTTTTAAATTTGCTCAATGAAACAGAACAAATCGATGAAAATATCAATGGAAATAGCGATACAGAATCCATGCAAAGAAATAACGACGGCACTTGGTTTGTTGATACGCCAACACCAAGAGTCCCAAATGATGGCAGCGGAGAAATTCCAATTTTCATAGATGTTACTACAGATGGAGATATTGTGGAAGAAGGTGAGGATTATACAATTACGTTCACAGCTTCTGAAACTTTAACTGAAGATTTGGACATCAATTTCACTTTAACAAACGGAAATTTCGATGAAGATGATTTTACAGGAAATACAAATTTAACTATTGATAGCGGAGAAATTTCAGTATCAACAACAATTACAATTATTGATGATAGCGAAGATGAAGGTGATGAAATCATGCAAATTGATATTGATGAACTTTCGGATCCATATATTCTAAATTCAAATGATATTGAAATTATTATTATTGACAACGATTTTGTGGTCGCAGATTGGGGAACGCCAACCAATCCTACATACGATGTGGTGACTTCAACTCAATCAGGTGGTTATTATGATAGTTTAGACGGTTTGTCCGGCGAAGCTTTAAGACAAGCCATTCAAGATGTTATTGCAGAAGAAGGCGTGGTTAAAATTCATACTTACACAGATATTATCGATATTTTGAATGAAGCTGACGAAAGTCCCGAGAATAGCAACGAAATTTGGTTGGTATACAGAGAAGAATCAAGAGCCAAATATCTTTATCAAACTGGTTCAACTGGAACAGGATTTTGGAATAGAGAACACGTTTATCCAAGGTCTAGAGGTGGATTTTTCAGTATAGAAGACGATGGAATGGCAACAGGCATAGACAATTGGTGGAATACGAATGCAGATTCCACGCGTCACGCCAATTCTGATGCGCATGGATTGCGTGCTGCAGATGCCAACGAAAACAGCTCACGTGGAAATAAACATTTTGGCGACTATGTTGGTCCAGATGGAAATGAAGGAAGTTTTAAAGGCGATGTGGCACGTGCCGCGTTTTATCTCGCAGTAAGATTCAATGATTTATCTGTTGTAGATGGATTTCCAGAAGTAGAAGGGCAACTTGGTGATTTGGCGACTTTGTTAACATGGCATGACGATGATGCTGCTGATGATTACGAAATGCGCAGAAACAACATCGTCTACGAATGGCAAAACAACAGAAATCCTTTTATCGATTATCCTGAATTAGTAAGTTACATTTGGGGAGAAAATGCCGGTGAAGTTTGGAATCAACCCATGTCAATTCAAGACGAAGAATTTGAAGATATATCCGTTTATCCAAATCCTGCAACAAATAATTTCAGAATAAAAGGTTTAAAATCTTCTGCTGAAGTAGAAATTTATTCAGTCACTGGTAAAAAAGTTCATTCTGGTGAATTTGAAGGAAATGAAAACATTAGTTTGGATTTAAATACAGGTTTGTATTTGGTGAAAATTATTTCTGAAAATAAATCCACTACCAAAAAATTGATTATCAAATAAATCTTTTTATTGAAATAATTAAAGAAAGCCACTTCTATATGAGTGGCTTTTTTATTTTTACTAAAAAATGATAATGAAAGCAACTTACCACAAGTATATATTGAATTTTAAACGTGCAAGTGGCACTTCAAGAGGCGTTTTAAAAACCAAAGAAACTTGGTTTATTAAATTAGAGTCCGAGGGCAAATTTGGCATAGGTGAATGCGGTTTGCTTAGAGGTTTAAGTCTTGATGATCGCCCGGATTATGAAGAACAACTGAAGTGGGTTTGTGAAAATATAAATCTCGGCTTAACTGATTTATACAAAGCCATGAAAGATTGTCCATCTATTCAGTTTGGTCTAGAAACTGCATTTTTGTCTTTAAATTCAAAAAAACCATATGAATTGTTTCCTTCAGAATTTACCAAAGGAGGACAAGGCATGGTTATCAATGGTTTGATCTGGATGGGGGAGAAGTCCTTTATGAAATCGCAAATTCAAGACAAAATTAACCAAGGTTTCAGTTGCATAAAATTAAAAATCGGTGCGATAGATTTTCAATCAGAATTGGATTTACTGAAATACATTCGAAGTGAATTTTCAGTGTCTGATATAGAATTACGTGTCGATGCCAATGGTGCTTTTCAACCAGAAGATGCTTTGCGAAAATTAGAAAAACTCAGCAGATTCAATTTACACAGTATTGAACAGCCAATACAACAAGGACAATGGGATAAAATGCGTGATTTGTGCGAAAAAACGCCATTGCCAATTGCTTTAGATGAAGAATTAATCGGTGTGATAGATGTAACAAAAAAGCAAGAATTGCTACAAACAATACAGCCACAATATATCATTTTGAAACCGAGTTTTATCGGCGGTTTTGAAGGCAGTCAAACTTGGATAGATTTGGCAGAACGTACAGGAATCGGTTGGTGGATGACAAGTGCTTTGGAAAGCAATATTGGTTTGAATGCGATTTCACAATTCACTTTCACCAAAGCAAATCAGATGCCACAAGGTTTAGGAACTGGAAGTTTGTACACCAACAACATTGACAGTCCGTTGGAAATTGTTGGCGAAAAAATTATGTATAATCCAAATTTAACTTGGGACAATAAATTTTAAATAAAATATGCAAAATAGAACATTCATTCAGCAAGCTTATACTGGAAAAATTGGTCGTTGGAAATACATAATTCCTGCAGCTTTATTTTTCGGGTTAATGGGACTTAATATTTTGGTTTCAACTTTGATGGACATCGACCAGTCCAAAATGATAGCAGACCAAATAGAAAGAGATGGCAAAAATTTTACATTTTTCACAATTTTGGTTCCATTTGCAATTTTGTTGGGTTTGCTTTTCATTTATGTCAAATTTGTTCATAAACAATCCATAAGATCACTAACGACAAGCCGTAAAAAAATTGATTGGTCGCGAGTTTGGTTTGGATTCATATTGGTAGCAATTTTGATTTCAGCTATGACACTTGGTGATTATTTGCTTCGACCAGAAGCTTATGAGATGAATTTTAATTTTCCACAATTCATCATTTTAGCAGCGATAGCCATAATTCTCGTCCCGCTACAAACTAGTTTTGAAGAATATATGTTTCGTGGATATTTGATGCAAGGCATCGGTGTGATCACAAAATATCGATGGATTGCTTTGTTTGTCACGTCCTTGATTTTCGGATTGATGCATTTTGCAAATCCGGAAGTCGGCATGCTTGGTCCAGTAATTATGATTAGTTATATCGGCACAGGTTTTTTGTTAGGAATCATGACATTGATGGACGAAGGCATGGAACTTGCGCTTGGGTTTCACGCCGGAAACAACTTGATTACAGCTTTATTAGTTACAGCCAATTGGACGGCTTTTCAAACAGATTCTGTATTGATTTATACAGAAGAACCAACAGCAGGATTTGATGTTTTAATACCTGTTTTTGTGATTTATCCAATTTATTTAATCATTATGGCAAAAAAATATAAATGGACGAATTGGAAATCAAAATTATTCGGTAAAGTGCAACCTATTTCTCATGAAAGTTAAACTAAATTTAACTAAAAATTAAGATTAATCATTTTTTGAAATAATAATATTGTGGTGAACGTCTAACATTCAAGACTATGATTAATAATCCTAAAGAAATTCATCCAAATTTCAAATTGAATGGAGTTCACTTTGATCGGAAAGAATTATACACAGTTGCCTTCAGTTTTATCAAAGAAGGCGAAGATTATGAGGAGCAGATCGGAAATTTCCTTATCGATTGGCTCAATGACGATTATGATACAATAAAAATACGCACCTCAGGTTCTACTGGTGATCCAAAAACTTTTTTTGTAGAAAAACAAAAAATGGTGAACAGTGCATTGGCTACCGGTAAATATTTCAAGGTACAAAAAGATACAAAAGCATTATTATGTTTGCCTGCAGATTACATTGCCGGGCGAATGATGTTGGTTAGAGCAATGATTTTAGGTTGGGATTTAGACTATGTCAGACCAAAATCTAACCCGATTGACGAGGTTTTCAAAACTTACGATTTCTGTGGCATGACGCCTTTTCAGATGGATAATTCACTTGGAAGATTGCATTTAATCAAAAAAATAATTGTTGGCGGCGGCGCAGTTTCTCAAAATCTAGTTGCTTTGGTTCAAGGCATCCCGACAAAAGTTTACGAAGTTTATGGTATGACAGAAACCATTTCTCATGTCGCTGCACGCAAACTAAATCCGAAGAACGAAGAATCAGAAATGCGACCTTTCAAGGCTTTACCAAATATTACTTTCAGTCAAGATGAGCGTGATTGTTTGGTGATCAAAGCCCCAAAAATTGTAGATGTTGAAGAGTTGGTCACCAACGATATTGTTGAATTGCTGACTTATAAAAAGTTTTATTGGAAAGGCAGAATTGATAATGTCATCAATACTGGAGGCGTGAAAATTTACCCCGAAGTTGTGGAGCGAAAATTACAAAAAACCATTACACATCGTTTCTTTATTGCCGGAATTCCAGATGATGCTTTGGGCGAAAAAGTGGTGCTTTTTGTAGAAGCACCAGACGACCACAAATTTCTTAGCAACTTGAAATATGCGATTAATAAAATCAAAGATTTCGATAAATACGAAAAGCCTAAAAAAGTGTATTTAATTGAAAAATTTGAAGAAACCGATTCTGGTAAAATTCATAGAAACAAAACTTTAGAAAAATTGATGGGTTGATTTCTGTTTTAAAGCTAGCAACAATTCAAAACTATTAAAAAATCATATCTATAATTCATCAATGCAAAAGTAAATTTAGGTCAATCACAGTTCTGAAAGTTGATATAATATCTGATTTTTTTGTACAAATTTTACTTCACCAATTCAATATCTATATAGAAACCAAATTTATTGATGGCTAAATCTTTGATGTTTTCCAATTCAATATCGATTTCAGACCATTCAGAATTTATTTCAGTGCGTTTTAAAGCGGCTTTGTTGGCATTTTTAAATTCAACTGGCATTTTAAAATTGTCCACATCTGTCTGCCAACGCATGAATAATTTTTTATCATCTGTAAATTTCAATTGAAGTTGCGGCACATCAGTGTGATACAAATATTGTTCAAAAATCGGTTTCATATTATAATCTATGTTTTCATCAAAAAACGCAATTACAGCTTCAGTATTTGTGATGGAATGCTTGAAATTTTGATAGAATTTTTTCAAAACCGGCCACCAAATTTCATCATTGTTGACAATGCTTCTTAAGGTATTTAGCATATTGGCGCCTTTGTAATACATGTCGCTAGAACCTTCGTCATTCACACCATAATTTCCAATAATTGGCTCCTTATTACTCACTTGACTACGCAAACCGTATAAATAATTTATAGCATCTTTTTTACCAAATTCACATTCTACATAAACCGATTCTGCATAACTCGTAAAACCTTCATGAATCCATAAATCTGCAATATCTGCTACGGAAATACTATTGCCAAACCACTCGTGTGCAGACTCATGGATAATGATGAAATCCCATTTTTTGCCAACGCCGGTGCGGGATAAATCTCTGCCAGCATAACCATTCTGGAAGCCGTTTCCGTAAGCCACAGCACTTTGGTGCTCCATGCCTAAATATGGTGTTTCTACCAATTTAAATCCATCATTTTCAAAAGGATATTTACCGAATTTTTCATAAAAACAGGCCATCATGCCTTGCACTTGTTGAAATTGAGACTTGGCTTTTTCCAAATTATATGTCAACACATAATAATCCATTTCTAAATCTTGAAAAATATCTTCAAAATGTGCGTAATCACCAATATTTACAGTGATGTTGTAATTATTAATCGAATTTTCAACCCGCCAATGCCATTTTGTGTAGCCATTTTCCAACGGAATTTCTTCTATCAATTTTCCATTGGAAACATTCATCAAGCCATTAGGAACGCTCACTTTGATGTCCGCTCGCTCAGGTTCATCGCTGAGGTGATCTTTGTTCGGGTACCACAAACTAGCGCCTGTGCCTTGAACGGCAACGCCAATCCACGGTTTTCCATTTTCATCTTTACTGAACACAAAACCGCCATCCCAAGGTGGATTTTTCGCAATAATTGGCTGTCCGGAGTAGTAAAATCTGATACTTTCTGTGTTATTTTTTTGAAGTTTTTCAGGAAAATCAATAAACACTGCGTTGTGATTTCGTTTATATTTCAAAATTTCAGAATCGAAAACAATAGAATCGACATTCATATTTTCAAACAAATCAATTTGAATTTTTTTGGTGTCTTCAACAACTTTAAATTCAATATCGTTGAAACCACTGATACTTCGTTTTTCAGGATCAATTTTGATATCCAAATTGTAGGACAACACATCAAATGCCGTGCGTTCTGGTCTTAAACTTCCGCGTAATGTATCAGCTTCAGAGAATTGTTCATTTTTTCCGCCTAACAATTGTGCGTGTATTGTTAATAATGGGCAAAATATAAAAATGAAAATGTATATTCGTTTCATAGAGTTTAAACTTAAAATCATTTTAAAATTACAATTATAATATGAAAAAGTTATTTTTAATCATGATTAGTCTGGCATTTTTAGCTTGCGGTCAAGATAGTCATTTGGTTGAAGGCAAAATTACAAATAACACTGGAAATCCTGTTGAAAATGTGCTGGTTCAAGTCATGGGCACAGATTTGAACACCTATTCAGATGAAGACGGAAATTTCAGAATCAATACCAGAAATAGGGGAGAAGAACTTATTTTTACTAAAAAAACATACGAAATGAAGCGACTTTCCATTAAAGATCGAACAGAAATTTCGGTTGAACTTCAATCCAAAAATTAGTTTTCTTGTAACATTTCAAAATTCTAAACTTTTTCCATCAAAACCAATTGAACTTCACTTATAATTCATCAGATTTCAAGTTTTGCAAATGAATTTTCAATCGATACCAATTCTATGCATTTGCGAGACAATATTACCTTTTTTTTGGGGCTTACCGCACTCAGGTGCGGTCGGGCTTTATGTTTCAATGCTTCAGCCCAAAAGCATAAAACTAAAAAGTCCAATTGGCTTCTAAGGTCGCCATTTGGACTTAAGTTTTATTAGCTTTTGGTCTTGCAGGATTTCCACGTCAATCCCTAAGCCAGATTTCAGAAATGTTGATTTTTTTCACCAAAATTAAAAATGAATCGATTCACCTAAACATATTAAATTTGAATATGAAATTGATTGAAAAATCATTGACAGAATTTAATATTTTACTAAATTCTGTTTTTGTGTTTAAATATTTTTATTTAAATTAGTCGTCAATTTTATCCTAAAACCTACCAATCTATGATTACATCTGTGACTCATGCTGGCGAAGCCGTGATAAAAATTTAGTTTTGATATGACAATTAAACTAAAAAAAATACATCATCGCGGGCAGTATCGCATCGGAATTTATTTTAAATATAAATTTTACAATAAATCCGTCAGACAAAAGCTTTACAAAATTAATGCGAAATTCAGCAAAACCAAACGGTGTTGGTATTGTGATTATAGCAAGACTTGTTTCAGATATTTGAAATCTAATTTTGAAGACCTGAAAGTTGTCACAACTTCTGAAGATTCTGACACAACCAAGGTAGCCGAGAATAAATCTCGTGAGACTCTACCCATAGCGCAAAATT
>JBHEPM010000081.1:0-261 GCA_046260295.1 Psychroflexus sp. | reverse complement strand
ATATTTTGGGAATATCTATTTTTCCAGAGCAATTTTTCAATAAAAATGAACAGGTTTTAGAAAATTTCAGCATTAAAGTTGAAACTTACGAAGCGGATAAACGCTATATGAAAGTTTTTGTGCCAGACAATGCTCGGGTTATAGAAACGATGAAACGCTTGTCTCATCAGCGATACAGTAAAACCAGAGGTTGCTATTTGATGCCGGCAACACCAGAAATGATGACCGCTTTAAAGTTACATTTTTCTGGTGATTCAGCTG
>JBHEPM010000080.1:0-9988 GCA_046260295.1 Psychroflexus sp. | reverse complement strand
CACCTTTCTTATGAGCCATGGTAAATTTTTTTAAAGTTATCCAACAATAGTTTCAACCTGAATTTGAGTAAAATGCTGACGGTGACCGTTCATTTTCTGATATGTTTTTCTTCTTTTCTTTTTGAAGACAATCACTTTGTCTCCTTTCAAGTGCTTGACAACTTTTGCGTCAACTTTTGCACCTTCTATAACCGGGGCGCCAATAGTAGTTTTGTCTCCGTCTGCGAACAAAAGAACTTTATCGAAAGATACAGAAGCACCTTCGTCGTCTTTTAAACGGTGAACAAACACTTTTTGATCTTTTGCAACTTTGAATTGCTGCCCTGCTATCTCTACAACTGCATACATAGTGTTTATATTTTATTAAAATAGTTTGCAAATATAAGGCATTCTATTTTAATGGCAAATTTAATTTCTACATAAACAACAACTCACTAATTTTGTGGCTTAATTCTATTTTTGAAAAGCTGCATAAAAGATAAGGTAAGCACGATTGTCGTCGCAAATCCAAATAGTAATACTGTAAAAGAAAATATACCAACACCAATATCATAAGATTCAGAAAAATTGTTGGCAATTTTATTGATAAATCCAGGTTCTATTTCAGTTGCATAAACTGCCATAAAAATGGTAAACAAAATCGTTGCTAAAAAACCAGTAACAATCCCAGCTTGAAATCCTATAGTATAATTATAATCATCTTGTTTTTCAATTCTTTTAAAACGAATAGCTTCATAAATAGCAAAACCAGTTATAACGCCATTAAATAAACTTAAAAATGGATTTGTATGAAGATTGAACAAAGATAAAACCAAAAAAAATGCAATTAAAGATGTGCATAATGCTACACCAAATCTTACTGATAAAACGAATCTACTCATAATTTTTTAATTAATTTTAGTTCTAATTTTCAATAAATGTATTAAAAATTTACCCTTTTTTCAAAACAAAAATAAGATATTAATTTAATATTATACTTTAACTGAAAATCATTTTTGAAATTTTTCCTTTATAATTGTAACATTTCTTATATTTTTATACCAATATTATAAATCAAAACAATAACAAAATGACTAAAAACTTATTTTTATCTGCTTTTGTGTTATTTCTTACTTTTAGCGGGTTCGCGCAAAAAGTAGAATTTACAGAGTACGATCTGGATAACGGCTTACACGTTATCCTTCACGAAGACAACACCGCGCCAGTGGTAACTGTTGGTGTAATGTATCATGTCGGTGCGAAAGACGAAGCCAAAGGACGCACTGGATTTGCTCACTTTTTTGAGCACCTATTATTTGAAGGTACAGAAAACATTGAGCGAGGCGAATGGTTCAACATTGTTTCTGCCAACGGCGGCAGCAATAACGCCAACACCACACAAGATCGAACCTATTACTATGAAACTTTCCCTTCCAACGCTCTAGAATTAGGACTTTGGATGGAGTCTGAAAGAATGCTTCACCCGGTGATTAACCAAGTTGGTGTAGATACTCAAAACGAGGTTGTGAAAGAGGAAAAGCGTTCTAGAATAGACAACGCACCTTATGGTAAAGTTGCATACTCAACAGGAATCAATCCTTATATGTTCGACAAGCATCCTTACAAAAACTCCGTAATCGGAACTATGAAAGATTTGGATGCTGCTCAACTAGATGAATTCAAAGCTTTTTTCGACAAATATTACATCCCAAATAACGCCACTCTAGTTGTTGCTGGTGATATTGATGTTGATGAAACTAAAAAAATGATCAAAAACTATTTTGGTCCTATTCCAAGCGGAGAAGACGTTGAACGTGTTGACATCAAAGAAGATCCAATTCAAGAGAAAATTGTAGCTACAGAATACGATAGCAACATTCAAATTCCTTTAAAAGCTTTAGTGTATAGAACACCTTCTATGAAAGATCGCGATGCTTATGTTTTGGATATGATTTCTACAGTTTTAACTGACGGGAAAAGTTCTAGAATGTACAAAAGAATGGTCGACGATGAAGAAATCGCACTTCAAGTTTTAGCTTTTGCAAGAAGTCAAGAAGATTACGGAACTTACGTTATCGGGGCACTTCCACTTGGTGACACTTCTTTAGAAAAATTGACTGAAGTTATGGACGAAGAAATCGAAAAGCTTCAAAACGAATTGATTTCTGAAAGAGAATATCAAAAACTTCAGAATAAATTTGAAAATAGATTTGTAAACTCTAATTCAAGTATTCAGGGAATTGCTGGTTCTTTAGCAACATACAATATGTTGTACAACAATACTAATTTAATCAACGAAGAAATTGAAATCTATAAAAGTATTACGAGAGAGGAAATTCAAGAAGTTGCTCAAAAATACTTACAAGAAAACAAGCGTTTAGAACTTGATTACTTACCAGAATCAAACGAATAAAAAAACATAAAATGAAAAGAAACATATTATCATTAATCGTATTTTGTTTGGTTGCAACCGGAATGATGGCACAGATTGACAGATCTGAAATGCCAAAACCTGGACCAGCACCAAAAATCAATATCGGACAACCTAAAACTTTTTCCCTGAAAAACGGTTTGAAAGTTTTAGTCGTTGAAAATGACAAACTTCCAAGAGTTACTGCGAGTTTAATCATCGACAACAAGCCTTACACAGAGAAAAAACCAGGAACCTCAAGTATGGTTTCAGCTTTATTAGGAACTGGAACTGAAAACATTTCCAAAGATGAATTTAACGAAGAAATCGACTTTCTTGGTGCTCGTGTAAACTTTGGCTCAGAAAGCGCTTCAGCAAGCTCACTTTCCAAATTCTTCCCTCGTGTGATGGAATTGATGGCAGACGGTGCCTTAAATCCAGTTTTCAAACAAGAAGAATTTGATTCTGAACAAAAGAAACTCATCGAAAGTTTAAAATCTAACCAAAAGGACGTTGGTACAATTGCCAACAGATTGAGTAGCGCTTTGGCTTACGGCAGCAATCATCCTTATGGCCAATATACTTCCGTCAAAACTGTTGAAGAAATCAACTTAGAAGATGTTGAAAACGCTTACAGAAACTATTTTGTTCCTGAAAACGCTTATATGGTTATTGTTGGAGACATCAAAAAACGTGAAGCCAAAAAGTTAGTTAAAAAGCATTTTGGCGATTGGAAAAAAGCAACACCTCCAGGAACATCACTTCCAGAGGTAAAGCCAGCACAATACACACAAATCGATTTTGTGGACATGCCAAATGCGGTACAAAGTGAAATCATTGCCCAAAACACTGTAGATCTTGAAATGAAAGATCCAGATTATTTCCCTGTTTTGGTAATGAACCAGATTCTTGGCGGCAGTTTCGGCAGTTACTTAAACATGAATTTAAGAGAAGACAAAGGCTACACTTATGGCGCAAGATCTAGCGTTGGTTCTAGCCGTTACGCATCTAGATTCAGAGCTACAGTTGGCGTCAGAAATGAAGTGACAGACAGTTCTGTTGTTGAAATCCTTAAAGAAGTAGACAGAATTAGAAATGAAAATGTTGATCCAGAAAAACTAGAAGATACCAAAAAGAAATTTGCTGGTAATTTCGTGATGAGATTAGAGCAACCTTCTACAGTAGCTAGTTATGCTTTAAATATTGAAACTAATAATTTGCCAGAAGATTTCTACGAAACTTATTTAGAAAGAATCAATGCAGTTTCAGTTGAAGATGTCAAAAGAGTCGCTCAGAAATACCTAAAAACCGACAAGATGCAAATTATCGTTGCCGGTAAAGGTGCAGAAGTTGCGGAAAATCTTGAAAAAGTTGAATACAATGGAAAAAATGTGCCTGTAATGTATTTCGACAAAGAAACTGAAAAAATTGACAAACCTGTTTTCAGCAAAGAGATTCCAGATGGCGTCACTGTTGAAACTGTTTACAACAGTTACATTGAAGCCATCGGCGGAAAAAGTACAGATAAAATAAACAGCGTGATGATGAAAGGTTCTGCTAATATTCAAGGTACTGTTATTACTTTAACTAGAAAGTTAACTAAAGGCGGTAAACAAATTGAAGAAGTTGCTATGCAAGGCAACACTATGCAAAAAGAAGTTTTCAATGGTGAAAAAGGCTTTATTTCAGCTCAAGGTCAAAAAATGGAGTTTACAGAAGAACAAAACGAAGCTCGCAAAAAAACTGCAGGTTTATTTGCTGAATTGAAAGTTCCTGAAGGCGTTGAATTGACAAGCATAGAAAAAATGAACGATGAGGACGCTTACGTGATTTCTGTATCAGAAAATGTTAGAGAATTTTACAGTGTAGAAACCGGATTGAAACTAGCCACTGAAACTACAGTTGAGCAAATGGGACAAACTGCTACAACAACTATGAAATACAGTGATTATCAAGAGAAAAACGGTGTTAAGTTTCCAATGACTTTATCTCAAGACATGGGACCACAAACTATTGATATTAAAATTGAAGAATTGAAAACAAACGAGGGTGTTTCGAATTCAGATTTCGAATAAATAACCTGAAAAATTTTCAAATAATACTGTAAACCCTGCTATTTAGCGGGGTTTATTGTTTTAAAACTTGAACAGTTTTGACAATGACATTTTCTACTGAAGTTTTATTCGCGACAAATATTTCTGAAGAAAATTTGCGCGCACAACTCGCCGTAGTTTCACCAATACAAATCAATTTTGAATACTTTGCTGAATTCATTTCAAAAAAGCTTTTCACTGCGGAAGGACTGAAAAATAAAACAGCTTCAAAATTTCGATTGAAATGTTTTAAATTAGATTGTGTTTTATACAAATGAATTTCTTCAAATAAAACATTTTTTGTTTTCAAAAAAGTTGGCAATTCGTCTCGACGTTGCTCACTACAGAAAAAATGAAATTTTAAATCTGAATATTTCTCTGTTATAATTTCAGCTAAATCCGAGCCGTATTCAGAAATAACTTCAACCTGAAAATTAAATCTTCTGAGCAAATTGGCTGTTTTTTGACCAACACAAAAACAACGTTCAATTTTAGCAAATTTGATAAATTCTACAGATTTTTGACTCGTCACAATTGCATTTTCAAAATACTTATTTTGAAATGATTCGGAATTAATAAGCGGTTTAATTTCAATTGCAGCATATTGAGTTAAACTCAAATCCGCATTCAGAAGCAAATTGGTTTGCGCTTCAGTTAGGATTTTTGTGGAAAGTACATTTGGCATAATATCACAAAATTTCTCGCAAAGATGCCATCAAGCGATCGCCACCTTGACTCAAGATTTTCTCTGCACAAAATTTACCGAAACTCTCCACTTGTTCAATTGAAGTTTGCTCGTCAATTTCAAATTTCTCTTTGCCATCCAAACTGTACAATCCGGCTTTCAGAGTCAAAATATTATTTTCAATTTTTGCCAAAGCACCGATTGGTGCAGTACAACCACCTTCTAAGGTTTTCAAAAATTGGCGTTCTACGAAAACTTCCAAAGCAGTCGACTTATGATTCAATTCCTGAAGTGCAGTTCTGCAAAACTGGTTATCTTCTTTAGTGACAACCAGCATTGCGCCTTGTGCCGGCGCAGGAATCATCCAATCTAAAGCGATGTGATTCTCTGGTTTAAGGTTGATTCTTTCCAAACCGGCCGCAGCGAAAATAGCACCGTTCCAAGCATTATCTTCCAATTTTTGAAGTCTGGTATTTACATTGCCACGTAAGTTTTCAACTTTGTGTGTTGGATAGCGATTCAACCATTGTGCTTTTCTTCGCAAACTTCCGGTCGCAATTACGCCATCGTTTTCAAGAAAATCCAAACCTTTATGGATTAAAATATCAGCGGTGTTAGCTCTTGGTAAAACTGCAGCTTCCACAACATTTTTCGGCAAGGCGGTTGGCACATCTTTCATGGAATGCACAGCAATATCGATGTCGCCATTTACCAATGCAACATCCAAAGTTTTGGTGAAAATCCCAGTGATTCCCATCTCGTATAAGGGTTGATCTAGGTTAAGATCTCCAGTGGATTTCACAGGTTTCAACTCTGTGGAATATCCAGCTTTTTGAAGTAAATTTTGCACATTTTGGGCTTGCCACATCGCCAATTCGCTATCTCTCGTGCCAATTTTAATCACTTGCTTTTTCACAAAAATATAATATTTTGATGTGTAAATTTGTCTTGAAATTGTTTCAGGCAGTCTTACTTCTGGTTTTCAATTTCCAGTTCGAAAACTTTTTTGAGCAAAGCCACACTATCTTCTGTAGAACCGTTTGCGCTTCGCAAATGACTGGCAAAGCTTCTAGTGATTTTATGAATAATTCTATCACTGATAATTTCAGCTTGTTCTTTATTGAAGTCGCCGATTTTTTTGCTTTGATAATCCAATTCTTCAGCTTGGAAAATTTTGAATTTATCTTTCAAAGCTTTGATGGTTGGTGCAAATTTTCTAGTGTCTAACCACTCGTCAAATTCAGATTTCACCTCATCGATAATCAATTCAGCATCAGGAATAAAAGCTTTTCTTTTAGATAAAGTTTCATCGGTGATTTTAGATAAATAATCCAAATGCAAAAGTTTCACATTTTCCATTTCATCCACATCTTCAGCGACATTTTTTGGAATAGATAAATCAAAAACCAAAAGCTCTTTTTTAGGATAAATCAATTCTTTTGTAATTGTTGGCACTTGTGCGCCAGTGGCAACAATCAAAATATCTGTTGAACGAATTTCTGATTGAAGTTCAGAAAAATCTTTCACTATTAGATTGAATTTCCCGGCAATTTCTTCCGCTTTATCTTTCGTTCTATTGATTAGTGTAATATTCTTGTTACTTGTGTGTTTCACTAAGTTTTCACAAGTATTTCTGCCGATTTTACCCGTGCCGAAAAGCAATATTTTCTTGTCAGAAATATTTTTGATATTGTCTAAAATATACTGTACAGAGGCGAAAGACACTGAAGTTGCACCAGAAGAAATTTGCGTTTCATTTTTAATTCTACGGCTGGCTTGAATCACAGAATTCACCAAACGCTCCATAAAATGATTAATCATGCCTTTCTTTTTGGACAAAATAAAAGCAGATTTCATTTGGCTAATGATTTCAAAATCACCTAAAATTTGGCTATCTAAGCCACAACCGACTCTAAACATGTGGTTGATTGCGTCACGGTTTTGAAGCACGTAACCGTTGTTTTCAAAAGTCTTAGCATCGCCAATACTGAATTCACAAAGTAAATCGATAAGCGTTTGAGCTTGATTTGCAAAGGCATAAATCTCAGTGCGATTACAGGTTGAAGATACCACCAAAGCGTCTAAACCCAAGTTTTGGGCTTTATCTAACATGGCTTTACGCTGGTCTAAGTTCAAATTGAATTTACCTCTAGTTTCTGCATCTGCTTTTTGATAGCTGATGCCAATTACGAAAAAGCAGGTATGTTTTGAGACGTTATATTTTTGCATTTGTGAATTCAAAAATTATAGTATGCAAAATTAGAGCAGAAGTCTTTCTAAAAATAACGCTGAAAGTTCATTTTTTGTCGTTTCACGTGTTTTTATAACAAAACTGATATTTATCATCTTATTTAGCTATTTTTGTAATGATAGTTAGCCTTAACAAGAAATTAAATTAGAACGATTCTAAATAAATATCATCAAAACATGTCATCTACATCCATAGAAAATGTCGCTAGAGGTTCGGAACGCTTAATAGAAATTGAAGATGGAATTTCTATTTTAACCGTAAAAAACGAAACGGAAACAGAACAATGCATTACTCATAATATAAGTGCGGACTTTATTCAGTTTCATTTTTGTGTGAAGGGTTTGGTGAAATTCAATTTCAATCAAGGTCGATATGCACTTGATATTGGTGAGGATAAGTCGCTTTTATTATACAATCCACAGCGAGATTTACCGATAAATTTGGAAGCTTCTGCAAATTCTTGGTCAGTTTCTGTGTTGATTTCTATTAAAAAATTGCACACTTTATTTTCTGCTGAAGCGAATTACATCGATTTTCTGATGGAAGATAATCGCGATAAAAAATACTACAAAGAAGTTCCCGTTTCACCAGCAATGGCAGTTATTTTATCGCAAATTCTTAATTTCAATTTGCATCCATCTGTGAGAAAAATTTACCTGAAAGGCAAAGCTTATGAACTCATCGGTTTGTATTTCAATCGCCCTGAAGAAGCAGATATTGAGCAATGTCCGTTTCTAGATGATGAAGATAATGTGAAGAAAATAAAACTTGCCAAAGAAATTATTTTGCAGCGCATGGCAGAACCGCCAAGTTTGCAAGAATTGGCTGATGAAGTTGGTTTAAGCCTGAAAAAACTAAAAGAAGGTTTTAAAGAAATTTATGGCGATACAGTGTTTTCATTTTTGTTCGACTATAAAATGGATTATGCGCGCAAACTTCTTGAAAAAGGTCAGCACAATGTGAATGAAGTTGGCTTGGCCATCGGCTACAGCACAGCAAGTCATTTTATTTCAGCTTTTAAAAAGAAATTTGGCACGACGCCAAAAAAATATATTCAAGGCTAAAATTCAGTCGCCAATTTGAATGGTTTTTTGAATGTCTTCCTTTTGTGTAAGCGAGCTTTTACAGTATATTTTCTGATTGTGATCTCTATAAAAAGTCATAAAAATTTCGCCGCGAATTTCTGCTCTAAGGTCTTCCAATAAATAATGTACTTTGTGATTTGGAACGGTCAATTTTTGCGATTGATCTGTCGGATCAACGACAATATTGTAAGATTTGTAACTTGCGTTTTTCTTCTTTTTCGAAATTAACTTTATCAGTTTATAGGCTTTGCCACCAATTATTGTATCTTGATTATAGGTCAATTCGAATTTATCGTGGGCTTTTTTTTTGTAGAAATCGAGTTCCCAATATTGAAACTTATTTTGGAATTTCATGGGTTTTTCAGAAAATATTTCTGACTCTTTAAAAACGCTATGCGCATGATATTTTCCCAATTTACTTATTGTTACATTCACAGTATCGCTGCCATGTCGAGCATATTCCAAAAATTCGTCGTGCGAACCAGAACTCATCATATACACAAACTGGTATTGGTTTCTTTCGTATTTACATTCAGAATGTTCGTAAAGTAAAAACTGGTTAAAAATAAGTTTGCTTTGCGCCAAAAACACTTCTGATATCATCAAAAACAAAATAATACACAGAAGTTTAAATTTCATGGCTAAGGTTTTAGAAATGGATTGACAACCACTCTTTTGTTGATAATTTCGAACGCAGACAAGATATCGTGACAATAAACTTGATCATCTAAGTTAATAAAATATTGTTCAACCAAAACACCTTTCAGATTAATTCCCTTTCGACTAAGGAAAAAATAAAATGAAGGATAATTCAACACCACTTGTTCAGAATCCATTTCAGTGTTTACTATTAAGTGAAAAGATTTGAAAGTTTCAGCTTCAGGATTGTTTGCTTGAATTGTAAAATGTTTTAAAGTTTTATCCTGAATTATTGTGTCTTTGGGTTCACTAAAACGAAACCTTTCTTCCAAAGCAAAAAAATCAGCTGCTTGAACGGAATCTAAAACCCACAGTTCATTCATCAAGATTTTATTGGCTCGCAAAAATTCATTTTTCAAAAACCGATTGCTACTAACGAAACTCTGGCGTTTGACTAAATCTACATTTACGATTTCTGCCTCAGAGTTGAAAATATTCATGAAATAATCGTTATCAGCATTATTCTGAAACTGAATTTTATCCCGCAAAATTATTCCAATAGGATGTTCACAATCATAATGTTCGTATTTATAAACGCGGTTGAACGCCAATTGCTCCTGAACTTGCGCAAAAGTTGTGTGGCTAAACAGGAAAAAAGTCAGAATAAGTAAAAAGGTGAATTTCATAATTTTCTATTTTGCAGACACATATTTGGAACTTTTATAATAAAAACGCCATGGCAAATCAGCGTCTTCCTCGGCATAATCAATTCCAATTCTGGTGGTTTCAACAATATCACTATCAAAATTTCTGCCATTTTCTAGCCAAATTTCATCTGAGCAAACC
>JBHEPM010000008.1:18784-29608 GCA_046260295.1 Psychroflexus sp. | reverse complement strand
ATGCAAATCAATCACAGCGTCATATAAGAAAAAATAAATTTTGTTTTCTTAACGGCTTTTCATATTCAAATTGGTATAACTTGTCTTAGTTGATTTTCTACCAGCGAATGATTACGCTTCCCCAAGTGAAACCACTTCCAAAAGCAGCTAGAACTACCAAATCTCCTTTTTGAATCAGCTTGTTTTCCCAAGCTTCTGTCAAAGCGATAGGAATCGAAGCGGCAGTTGTGTTGCCGTATTTTTGAATATTATTATAAACTTGGTCGTCTTTAAGTTGAAATTTCTGCTGAATGAATTGCGAAATTCTCAAGTTGGCCTGATGCGGAATAAACATATTGATGTCTTCTTTCTTCAAAGCATTGTAGTGTAAACCTTCATTGATGACTTCAGTAAATCTGACCACCGCATTTTTAAACACCAATTGTCCATTCATTTTCGGATAATACGGAATATCTTCTTGTGGATTGTCAGCAATAATTTCTGGCACCCAGTATTCTGTGGATGGTCCGCGAAGTGATAATTCGTCAATAAACTTCCCTTCAGAATGCAGGTGCGTGGACAATATTTTAGAATCATCGTCGCTTCTGCTCAAAATTGCTGCACCAGCACCATCGCCAAAAATAACGGAGACGTGGCGACTTCTATCCGTCATGTCGAGACCACCACTGTGGTTTTCACCACCGATAACCAAGACGGTTTTGTACATCCCAGTTTTAATAAATTGATCTGCCACAGAAATTCCATAAACAAAACCGCTGCATTGGTTTCTCACATCCAAAGCCGGACAAGTTTTGATACCTAATTTTTCTTGAACTTGTACACCACAACCTGGGAAATAATAATCCGGACTTAAAGTCGCAAAAACGATTAAATCGATGTCGTTTTTATCAATATCCGCGCGTTCAATGGCTTGTTTTGCGGCTTTAAAACCCATTTCTGCGGTAGAATTGCCATCGCCTTTTTTGATATGTCGGCGTTCTTTTATTCCAGTGCGCTCCTGAATCCACTCGTCGTTGGTAGTCATCAATTTTGATAAATCTTCATTGGTGACAATATTTTCAGGAACATATTTTCCTAAACCTAGTATTTTTGAATGATACATTTATTGTGAATTTATTATTGCAAGATACGTATTATAACGAATTTCGTAAACTAAAGTCAAAAAGAAAACGCCCTTTTCAAAATAAATGAAAGAGCGTTTTCCAAACCAACCTAACCAAAAAAAATTACATGTATTCTTTGTAGTCGTTAATATTTACTTTTGCTTTCAAATCATGTAACAAATTATACAAACCGAAAAATGTACGATTGATATAAAGGAAATGTTTACTGCCTCGATTGCCGTTCATTTTTCTCAATTCTTTATCACTACTGTATTTTTCGCTTAAATTTGACACCTTTGACCAAAATTTTTCGTCACCAAAATCAAATGTTTCATTATGAAAAGGACTGGTAAATAAACTCAACATTTCGTGAAATAAGGCTGAAAAATATTCTATTTCTTCCTTGGAATCTTCTGCTTTAATAATTTCAAGTTCTTTTAATTTTTCTAAGAAAAACTCGGGATTATTGATGTTTTTAGGTACTGCCAATTCGAAATATGGCGTATAAAATTTCATCGGAATATTCTTGATGCAACCAAAATCTATCGCAATCAATTCATGTTTGTCATTGACCAAAAAGTTACCCGGATGTGGGTCGGCGTGAACTTCTTTCAATTTGTGAAATTGAAACATATAGAAATTCCAAAGGGCTTGCCCCAATTTATTACCTATTTCAGGAGAAAAATCTTTTTTGACAAATTCACTCAAATGTTGACCTTCCATCCAATCCATCGTAATGATGCGTTCACTGGATAATTCCTGATAATATTCAGGAAAATTCAGATACGGAATGTGTTTGCAAGCTTCAGAAATGCGTTTGCTTTGTTCAACTTCCAAAACATAATCTGTTTCTTCAATTAATTTATCCTCAATTTCTTTAAAATATTTTTCAGAATCTTTTCCCTTTAAGTTAAACATCCTTGTAGCCACGGGTTTAACCATGGCTAAATCAGAACTAATACTTTCAGCCACACCTGGATATTGAATTTTCACAGCAAGTTTTTTCCCATCCTTTTCGGCTCTGTGAACTTGACCAATACTGGCGGCATTCACAGAATTTGGTGTAAAAGCATCGTAAAGTTCTTCAGGATATTTACCATTGTATTTCTTGAAAGTTTTTCTGACCAAAGGCGCAGAAAGCGGTGGTACGCTAAATTGTGCCAAACTGAATTTTTCAACATATGCACTTGGTAACAAACTTTTTTCCATAGAAAGCATTTGCGCAACTTTCAAAGCGCTGCCTTTCAAACTTTTCAGCCCATCATAAATGTCAGATGCATTTTCTGCATCCAGCTCATCTCTGGTCAATTCAGAATTAAAAGTTTTCTTTGAATAATATTTCAAATAATTAGCGCCAATTTTGGTGCCAGTGCCAATTAATTTGGAAGTTCTACTAAACTTTCCAGTTGGTATTTTGTCTAATGTTTTCATTTATTTCATTGTTTCTTTATAGAGAAACTTTCCAAGATCAAATACTTTTTCTAATGGTGTGTTATCAAATACGTCGAAAATTGTATTGACCGATTTTTCTATGGCGATGTCTGTTTTTTCGAAATCAGGGGAAGAATCTTCTTTCCAGAATTTCAATAAGAACAAAAATTGAATCCAAGCGCCTTCAGAATATATTTTCTCATTCCGTTTTAGAAATCCATATTGCTTTTCATCATTATCATCTTCTATTAAATCCGTAGCAAATGTTTTAATGTTTGAACGTAATCCTTTTAGCTGATTTAAATTTTTCAATGATTGTTCATTTTCATCTAACACATATAGAACATAACTTCTATTAGCTGTTAAAATCTCAAAGAAAGTATAGAAAAATGTCAACATTTTTTCTCTACTACCATAAGATTGAACCTCTTCATTTTTCATCATCAATTCATGCGCATTTGAGAAAAATGTTTCCCAGATATTTTTTTTCAGAGCATCAAAATTTCCAAAATATTTATAGAAATCAGCTTCTTCAAAATTGTGGTCTTTCGCAAACTTAAATACAGATTTTGGTGTGGCTTCATGTTCCAAAACATATTCCATGTAATAAGTGAGAATATCTATTTTGGTGACTTGTTTATTTTTTTTGGATTGCGTTGCCATTTTTAAATCTTTTCTACAAATATAATTGTTGTTTAATTTTTTGTAGCAATCTTTAAACAGAATATTTTGTTAAATCTTGATTTGTGCCAAATTGTCACAACTTAGCTTGCGGTATTCATTTTGATATTGAGTTGTTGAATTAAAATAAAAAAATACATTATGGCAACTGGTAATATTAATGTTTCCGTTGAAAACATATTTCCGCTGATTAAAAAGTTTTTATACAGCGATCATGAAATTTTCTTAAGAGAATTGATTTCAAACGCAACCGATGCAACCCTAAAACTCAATCACCTTGTCAGAATTGGTGAAGCCAAAATCGATGTTGGCAAACCAAAAATTGAAGTGAAAATTGACAAAGAGAACAAAACACTTCACATTATCGACCAAGGCGTCGGAATGACCAAAGACGAAGTTGAAAAATACATCAACGAAGTGGCATTTTCTGGAGCTGAAGAGTTTTTAGAAAAATACAAGGATTCTGATGTCAAAGAGACAGGAATCATCGGTCACTTTGGACTTGGATTCTATTCAGCTTTTATGGTTGCCAATAAAGTAGAAATCAAAACCAAATCTTGGAAAGACGAACCAGCAGCACATTGGACTTGCCAAGGAACTACTGAATTCACTTTAGAAGAAAGCGATAAAAGCGATCGCGGAACAGAAATTATTCTTCATATCAACGATGGAGAAGAAGAATTTTTGGAAGAACACAGAATTAATGAATTGTTGGTAAAATACAACAAATTCATGCCGGTTCAAATCAAGTTTGGCACCAAAGAAAAAGAACTGCCAAAAGCTGAAGATGCTCCCGAAGCATCGGGAGAAGATGAAGAGCCGAAAAAAGTGACGGTTGATAATATCATCAACAATCCTGACCCAGCTTGGACCAAACAACCAACAGAATTAGAAGATGAAGATTACAAATCTTTTTACAAAGAATTGTATCCAACTCAATTTGAAGAACCGCTTTTCCACATTCACTTGAATGTTGATTACCCTTTCAATTTGACAGGAATTTTATATTTTCCAAAATTGACCAACGATTTGTCAATTCAAAAAGACAAAATTCAACTGTATCAAAACCAAGTTTTTGTCACCGATAATGTTGAAGGCATCGTTCCGGAATTTTTAACCATGTTGAAAGGTGTTATTGATTCTCCAGATATTCCACTGAATGTCTCCAGATCTTATTTGCAAGCCGACGGCGCGGTGAAGAAAATTTCTAGCTACATTACCAGAAAAGTCGCCGATAAGTTGAAATCACTTTTCAACAACAGTCGTGAAGATTTTGAAAAGAAATGGAACGACATCAAAGTTGTGATAGAATATGGCATGTTGTCAGAAGATAAATTCTATGAAAAAGCACAGAAATTTGCACTTTATCCAACTACAGATGGCAAATTTTTCACTTTCGACGAATTGAAAAACGACATCACAGAACACCAAACTGACAAAGATGGAAAATTAGTGGTGCTTTATGCGTCCAACAAAGACGAGCAACACAGTTACATCAAAACTGCTGAAGACAAAGGCTACAAAGTTTTATTGTTAGATTCGCCAATTGTCCCGCATTTGATTCAGAAAATAGAACAAGAAAACGAGCAAAAAGTCTCTTTTGTAAGAGTTGATAGCGATCATATTGAAAACTTAATCAAGAAAGATTCTGAACAAGTTTCTAAACTTTCTGATGAAGAAAAAGAGAAAGTCAAAGAAAGTTTTGAAAGTGTTGTTCCAAAAGAAAAATACACGGTTCAGTTAGAAGCTTTAGATTCTGAAACAGCGCCACTTATGGTGACGCAACCAGAATTTATGCGTCGAATGAAAGAAATGCAACAAACTGGCGGTGGCGGAATGTTTGGCATGGGCAACATGCCAGAAATGTACAATTTAGTAGTCAATACTAATAATGCTTTGATTTCCGACATTTTGAATACTGAAGATGAAAAGAAAAAATCGACATTGATTAAACAAACCTTGGATTTAGCTTTGCTTTCTCAAAATTTATTGAAAGGTGAAGAGCTTACCAATTTTGTCAATAGAAGTTTCAAAATGATCAAATAAAATTCAAAGATTTTTAAAATCATAAAAACCGTTTCAATTATGAAGCGGTTTTTTTGTGGGTTAAATTTGATTTAAAACCTGATTTTCATTTGAAGTATGAAATCAATTTCGTTAATTTGAAACAAATATAATGTGATGAAACAAGCCTATTTATTATCAATTTTCTCTCTTTTTTTTATTCTTTTTAGCTGCAATTCAAAATCGTCTGAAAAATCAGAGAATTCAGAAAAAGAAGCGCAAGAAAAGTCTGAACAAACCAAACAATCTCATAAAATTGCCCCAGACCATGAACGCTTGTACAAAACTTATGCAGACATAAATAATCTCAAAAAATTCAATCAATCCATTTGAAATTATAAATATGACGAGTTTGCCTTTTGCAATGCAAAATTTGAATTATGAAGCTCTACAAAAAAGAGTGAATGACGAAGACGACAAAAAAATCAACATTTTGAAATTAGATTATGCTGGGATCGATTCTCCACTTCAAATAAAATCAGTCACATCAAGTGCAACCACAAATCTGTTGCAGTCAGCTGATCTAGAAGCTAAATCGAGCACTATTTTTGACAAAGAAGAGTTTCAAATCAAATTTGACAAATATATTACCGTCAACAAAATTCCAATAGCTTTAAATGTAGATGTGTTTTCAAACGACACAAAAATGGCTGAAATTACAGTTTCAAGGATCAGTTATCCTAAATCTGGAACTGTAGATTTTTCAATTCCAGAAAATCACAAAACGATTCAAACTCAAGAGCAAATTAACTAAGTAGATTTCAGCTTGTAAAGTATTCAGAACTCAGTATCTTTGCAAAAAATTTTAAACGATGATAAATATCACTTTACCAGATGGTAGCGTCAAGCAATACGAAAGCGGCTCAACGCCGATGGACGTTGCGCAAAGCATAAGTGCTGGATTGGCACGAAATGTAATTTCAGCAAAATTCAATGGACAAATTGTTGAAACCACCACAACGCTAACCGAAGACGGTGAATTGGTATTGTTAACTTTCAACGATGACGAAGGCAAACAGGCGTTTTGGCATTCAACTTCACATTTGATGGCGCAAGCTATTTTGAAACTTTATCCAGGCGTGAAACTCACCATCGGACCTTCCATAGAAAATGGATTTTATTACGATGTCGATTTGGGAGAACAATCTATTTCAGAAAATGATTTCCCAAAAATTGAGCAAAAAATGTTGGAATTGGCGCGTGGAAAACACGAATTCCAAATGCGTTCTGTGTCAAAACCTGAAGCGCTTTCATATTACAAAGAACGTTCAAATTCTTATAAAGTAGAATTGATTGAAAATCTAGAAGACGGCGAAATCACATTCTGCGATCACGACGATTTTACAGATTTATGTCGTGGCGGACATATTCCAAATACTGGTTTTATAAAAGCCGTAAAGTTGATGAATATCGCTGGAGCTTACTGGCGTGGTGATGAAAACAATCCGCAACTGACAAGAATTTACGGGATTTCTTTTCCAAAGCAAAAACAGTTGAAAGAATATTTGGCACTTTTGGAAGAAGCCAAAAAACGAGATCACAGAAAATTAGGAAAAGAGTTGAAACTTTTCACCTTTTCACAAAAAGTTGGTCAAGGTTTGCCACTTTGGTTACCAAAAGGTGCTGCGCTAAGAGAGCGTTTGGAGAATTTCTTGAAAAAAGCACAAGAAGAAGCTGGCTACGAACAAGTGGTATCACCACATATTGGACACAAAGAATTATACATGACTTCCGGTCATTTTCAGAAATATGGAGAAGATAGTTTCCAGCCGATAAAAACACCTCAAGACGGCGAAGAATATCTTCTGAAACCGATGAACTGCCCGCATCACTGCGAGATTTTCAATTCTCAAGCTTGGAGTTACCGAGATTTGCCAAAACGTTTTGCAGAATTTGGCACCGTTTACAGATATGAACAAAGTGGTGAATTGCACGGTTTAACTCGTGTGCGTGGTTTTACGCAAGATGATGCACATATTTTTTGCACGCCAGAACAACTTGATGAAGAATTCAAAAAAGTGATAGATTTGGTCTTGTACGTTTTCGGGTCTTTAGGTTTTGAAAACTTCACGGCGCAAGTTTCATTAAGAGATCCGAAAAACCCAAAGAAATACATCGGTTCTGATGAAAATTGGAAAAAAGCAGAATCTGCCATTTTAAATGCAGCTGAAGAAAAAGCTTTAAATTATAAAGTTGAAACTGGTGAAGCCGCTTTTTACGGACCAAAACTTGACTTTATGGTCAAAGATGCTTTAGGCAGGCAATGGCAACTTGGCACCATTCAAGTGGATTATAATTTACCCGAGCGTTTCGAGTTAGAATACAAAGGCAGCGACAACGAAATGCACCGACCAGTGATGATTCACCGAGCGCCATTTGGCAGTTTAGAGCGTTTTGTGGCTATACTTTTGGAACATACCGGTGGAAATTTCCCACTTTGGTTGATGCCTGAACAAGCTATAATACTATCAATCAGTGAGAAATATGAAAATTATTCTAAAAAAGTTTTAAGTTTACTGAAAAATCACGAAATTCGCGCCAAGTTTGATAATAGAGGTGAAACCATGGGCAAGAAAATCCGTGAAGCAGAAATGGACAAAATCCCATTCATGCTGATTGTAGGAGAAACTGAAGCCGAAAATGGAACAGTTTCTGTTAGAAAACACGGTGGAGATGATTTAGGTGAAATGCCAATTGAAAGTTTTGCAAAACTCATCAATGCCGAAATAGATAAAGAAATTTATAAATTTGAAGTTTAATTTAAAAATTATATAGCCATAGCAATACGTAGAAAAAAATCAAGACAGTCACCGAGGCAAATTAAAGAGAATCCTCACAAAATCAATGACAAAATTCGTGCTTCAAAAGTTCGGGTCGTCGGCGATAACGTTAATGTAGATATTTACTCACTTAAAGACGCTTTAGCCATGGCCGAAGAGCAGGAGTTGGATTTGGTGGAAATTTCACCAAAAGCGGATCCGCCTGTTTGTAAAGTTATGGACTACAAGAAGTTCTTATACGAACAAAAGAAAAGAGAAAAAGCGCTAAAGCAGAAAACCTCTCAAGTTGTCGTTAAAGAAATTCGTTTCGGACCAAATACAGATGATCACGATTACGAATTTAAAAAGAAGAACGCCGAAAAATTCCTGAAAGAAGGTGCTAAGCTGAAGGCTTTCGTCTTTTTCAAAGGTCGTTCTATTGTATTTAAAGACAAAGGTCAAATTTTATTGCTTAGACTCGCTCAAGATTTGGAAGATTATGCCAAAGTCGAGCAAATGCCAAAATTGGAAGGAAAGCGAATGATTATGATGCTTGCTCCAATTTCAAAAAAATAAATTGCGATAATCCTAAATAAAGATCCAAATGCCTAAAATGAAAACAAAGTCGAGTGCTAAAAAGCGTTTTAAACTTACCGGAACTGGTAAAATAAAACGTAAACATGCATTCAAAAGTCACATTTTGACCAAAAAGTCAAAAAAGAGAAAGTTGAAACTAACGCATAACACCTTAGTTCACAAAGCAGACGAACACAGCATCAAAACGCAATTACGTTTAAAGTAATTATTTTTTGACGGTTTAGTTAATTATTAATCCATGGAGTTAGGCTCAGAAAATGTTTAAAAGTTAAACTGCCTACTACAAAAAAACATCAAATTATGCCAAGATCAACAAATTCAGTAGCTTCAAGAGCAAGACGCAAGAAAATAATGAAGCAAGCTAAAGGTTACTACGGACGTCGTAAAAACGTTTGGACAATAGCCAAAAATGCAGTCGAAAAAGCAATGTTATATGCTTACAGAGACCGCAAAACCAAAAAGAGAAATTTCAGATCTTTATGGATCATCAGAATCAACGCTGCTGCGAGATTGCACGGTTTGTCTTACTCGCAATTTATGGGTAAAGTCAAAGCCAATAACATCGACTTGAACAGAAAAGTTTTAGCCGATTTAGCAATGAATAATCCAGAAGCGTTTAAAGCTGTTGTAGATAAAGTAAAATAAATTTAATCTTATTATCGCAATTTTAGAAACCTGTATCAATTCGATACAGGTTTTTTATTTTTATTAAATCTAAAAAGGTATTGTCAAGATTTGGCTTACTTTTTTGCTATCTCCATATTGTTTTAGCTAAATTGGTTGAAAATTGTTTAACTAAAAAGAGAAATTATGGCTATTAGACACGCAAATAACTGTTCGAATTGTGAAAACCTAGTTGAAAATACATTTTGTAGCAAACATAATGTAATGGTTTCTGCAAGATATACTTGCGATCAATTCAATATGAAAGCAGAATTTAAAAACGAAAGAAGTTGTACCAATTGTGCAAAACACGAAACTTCTAGTTGCGCACATCCACAGAAAGCGGCTCCTGGAATGCTTTGCGCATCTTGGGCACCACAAGCAACTTCGTAATTAGAAATTTTAAGAAAACGCCAAACCGATTGAATTTTCAGTCGGTTTTTTTATTTTTATGAAAAAATCATGAAAGATCAACTTAACAGAACATTTCATATTGAAAAATCACCGCAAAGAATTATTTCTTTGGTGCCAAGCTTAACCGAATTACTTGTAGATTTAGGATTGGAAAATAAAATTGTTGGCGTGACAAAGTTCTGTGTCCATCCCGAAGATTTACGGAAAAAAGTTGAAGTTGTGGGAGGAACTAAAGATGCAAAAATCGATAAAATTCAATCTTTGAACCCCGATATTATCATTGCAAACAAGGAAGAAAACACGCCAAAAGCAGTGGAAGATTTATCTGAATTTTGCCCGGTTCATGTGAGTGATGTCAATAATTTTGAAGACATTCTCGATTTGATTCAAAATTATGCTGAAATTTTTGATGTTCGATATAAAGCTAGGGAAATCATAGAAAATCTTCAAAAGAAATATACAGATTTCAAATCATTTTCTGAAAATCAACCCAAACTGAAAGTCGCTTATTTCATCTGGCGAAACCCGTGGATGCTTGTCGGAAATGACACTTTTATCAATTATATGTTGGAATTGAATAATTTTGAAAATGCTTATGAGCACTTACCGCGTTATCCCGAAGTGAATATCAATGCCTTGGAAGACTTAGATTACGTTTTGTTATCTTCTGAACCATTTCCGTTTTCTGAAAAATATTTTGATGAAATTCCAGTCAATAATGAAAAAATTCAAATTGTGGACGGTGAATATTTTAGTTGGTATGGCACACGACTATTAAAAGCTTTCGAATACTTTAAGCAATTGCGAAAAGTATTATAAAATTTTTCGATATTTATGTTTTAGTTGATTTTTAAGGTAAGGAAGGTTTATCTTTACCAAAAAAAGTTGATTAATCATTCAGTTTTTACACACAAGAGTTCCAAAATTTGGGTGACTTTTGTTCATGGTGCCGGAGGAAGTTCTTCTATTTGGTTTAAACAATTACGTGCTTTTAGGGCGCATTTCAATGTTTTACTTTTAGATTTGCGTGGCCACGGTAACTCCAAACCTTCGCTGAAAGATTCTTTGAAAGACAATTATACTTTTGATGCTATTACTGACGATATTGTCGA
>JBHEPM010000008.1:9038-18774 GCA_046260295.1 Psychroflexus sp. | reverse complement strand
ATTTTATAGGTATTTCCTTAGGGACAATTTTAATTAGAAATTTAGCAGAAAATTATCCAAATCGTGTGGAAAGCATGATTATGGGTGGCGCAATTATGAAAATGAATGTGCGTTCCAGGTTTTTGATGAATGTTGGCGTGATTTTCAAATCTGTAGTGCCATACATGATTTTGTATAAATTATTTGCATTCATCATTATGCCTCGTAAGAATCATAAAAAATCCAGAAATCTTTTTGTAAATGAAGCCAAAAAATTATATCAAAAAGAATTCATTCGTTGGTTCAAATTGACTTCAGAAATCAATCCTTTGTTGAAATTTTTCAGACAAAAAGCCATCAATATTCCGTCTTTGTATGTTATGGGACAACAAGATTATTTGTTTTTACCTGCGGTTGAAAAAATTGCTAAAACCCACGACAAAGCCAAACTATTTGTTTTAGAAAATTGCGGACATGTTGTCAATGTTGAAAAACCTTTGGAATTCAATCGAAAAGTCATTGATTTCATACAAAATTCACAAGTAGAACATCGGTTGAAACTCACTTAAAAATCAATCTTGAAGCACAAAAACTCGTCTCAATAATTCTGTTGTTCTAGAATTGGTTTTGGCTCTGATTTCTTTTTCTTCAATTTCTATCATTTCAAAAACGCCTTCCAAAGCACGATTAGTCACATAATCTGTCAAATCAGGGTTTACATCATTCGTCAAAGGAATATTGTTGTATTTTGAAATGATATTTTCCCAAATCTGGTCAGCACCGACTTTACTAAAATTCTTATTCACCACTGGCTGAAATTTATTGTAAAGTTCAGTTTTAGTTTGATTTTTTAGATAGTTTGTTGCCGCATTTTTATCGCCGAGTAAAATGTTTTTAGCATCATTGATACTCATGTTTTTGATGGCATTCACAAAAATTGGCGTGGCTTCTTTCACCGCTTCTTCAGCAGTTCGGTTCAAAGCTTTGATGCCTTCATCGGCTAAACTTCCAAGTCCGACTTGCCTTAAACCGCTTTCAAGTTTTTGCAAATTGTCTGGCAAACCGATTTTAACCAAGTCGTTTTTATAAAATCCATTTTCTTGTGTCAATTTTGAAACTTGCTCGTCAATGCCTTTGTTCAAGGCTTGTTTCAAAGCTTCAGCAATTTGATTTTCGCTTAAATTTCTGTTGTTATTGACTTCCTCTGCCACTTGTTGAAGTTCAGCACAAGAACTGATGAAAAATAGGATTGGAATGAGTAGAAGTTTCTTCATGAGAATTAATTTATCGATTCAAATATAATTATTTAGTATCAAATTCACATCTGAAATTTCAAACCGAATATCGATTAATAATTCTTATTAGAAACCTAATTTCGATGACATTAAATACATATTTCGTAATTTTACAAATCTAAAAATAGAAATTATTCAAATTCATATGAAGCAAGAGAAACCATATAAACCGAAACATCAAATCAGAATTGTAACCGCAGCCTCACTTTTCGATGGACATGATGCAGCGATTAATGTGATGCGTAGAATTATTCAATCGACTGGCGTGGAAGTGATTCATTTGGGTCACGATCGCGGTGTGGAAGAAGTTGTCAACACAGCAATTCAAGAAGATGCCAATTCCATAGCCATGACGTCTTACCAGGGCGGTCACAATGAGTATTTCAAATATATGTATGATCTTTTGAAAGAAAAAGGCGCAACGCATATCAAAATTTTTGGCGGCGGCGGCGGTGTTATTCTTACTGAAGAAATTGAAGAATTGATGAATTATGGCATCACCAGAATTTATTCTCCAGATGATGGCCGAGAAATGGGACTTCAAGGAATGATTAATGATTTAGTGAAACAATCAGATTTTCCATGCCCATCCCTAAGCCTTCCTAAAGAAAAAGGAATACAGAAAGCCTTGGAGGAAAAAGATGTCAATACAATTGCAAGACTAATTTCTTTAGCTGAAAATAGACCTGAAGAGTTTCAAAAAGTCTTTCCCCCTGAGGAGGAATTGAAGGGGGCTTCGGTGCCTGTTTTAGGAATTACAGGAACTGGTGGCTCAGGAAAATCTTCTTTGGTCGATGAATTGGTAAGACGATTTTTAGTTGATTTTGAAGATAAAACCATCGGTATTGTTTCTGTGGATCCTTCAAAACGAAGAACTGGTGGTGCGCTTTTAGGTGACAGAATCCGTATGAATGCCATTAATTCGCCTAGAGTTTATATGCGTTCGTTGGCAACACGACAATCTAACTTGGCCTTGTCTAAATATGTTCAGGAAGCAGTTGAAGTTTTAAAAGCTGCCAATTTCGACTTGATTATTTTAGAGACATCAGGAATCGGTCAAAGCGATACTGAAATTTTAGAACATTCCGATCTTTCGTTGTATGTTATGACACCTGAATTTGGTGCAGCTACCCAACTCGAAAAAATCGATATGTTGGACTTTGCAGATTTGGTCGCGATTAACAAATTTGACAAACGCGGTGCCAAGGATGCTTTGCGAGATGTGAAAAAACAATACCAAAGAAATCACCAACTATGGGATACTAAATTGGATACGCTTCCGGTTTTCGGAACGATTGCTTCGCAGTTTAACGATCCAGGAATGAATGTGTTGTATCAGAAAATTATGAAACAAATTTCTGAGAAAACAGATTCAAGTTTGAAAAGCGATTATCACATTACAGATGAAATGTCTGAAAAAATATTTGTAATTCCACCGGCTAGAACACGCTATTTATCAGAAATATCTGAAAATAACCGCGCTTACGATAACAAAGCAGAACAGCAAGTTGAGGTCGCGCAAAAACTCTATGGAATATACAAAACCCTCGAAAGTGCCGTCAATTCTGAATTGGTTTTAGACAAAAACGGAATAGATGAAGATGCACTGAGCGAGTTGATTACAGAAGACAACAAAGATTTTGCAGATTTATTGAAAAAAGAATTTGACCGTGTCAAAATGGATTTAGATCCCTACAATTGGAATAAAATTCTGGAATGGGATGCCACAGTGAAGCGTTACACAGATGATGTGTACACTTTTAAAGTCAGGGATAAGGAAATAAAAATTGACACGCATACAGAATCGCTTTCACATACCAAAATTCCAAAAGTAGCTTTACCAAAATATAAAGCTTGGGGCGATTTATTGAAATGGCTATTACAAGAAAACGTTCCTGGAGAATTTCCATACACAGCAGGATTGTATCCGTTTAAAAGAACTGGAGAAGATCCAACAAGAATGTTTGCCGGAGAAGGCGGGCCAGAGCGAACTAATCGAAGATTTCACTATGTGAGTGCAGGATTGCCGGCGAAACGTTTGTCAACTGCATTTGACTCTGTGACTTTATACGGCAGCGATCCCGACCATCGTCCAGACATTTACGGTAAAATCGGTAATGCCGGTGTTTCTATTTGCTGTTTGGACGATGCAAAAAAATTATATTCCGGTTTCGATTTGGCAGATACAATGACTTCTGTCAGTATGACGATTAATGGTCCAGCGCCAATGTTGCTTGGTTTCTTTATGAATGCTGCCATTGACCAACAATGTGAAAAATACATTAAGGAAAATGGACTTGAAAAAGAAGTTGAAGCTAAAATTGAAAAAATTTATAAAAAATCAGGGACAAAACAACCAGTTTATCAAGGTGATTTACCTGAAGGAAATAACGGTTTAGGCTTGATGTTGCTGGGTATAACCGGCGATCAAGTTTTGCCAAAAGAAGTCTACGACAAAATTAAAATTGAAACCATTGCTGTGGTTCGCGGCACGGTTCAAGCTGATATTTTAAAAGAAGACCAAGCCCAGAATACTTGTATTTTTTCAACAGAATTCGCTTTGAGATTGATGGGCGATGTGCAAGAATATTTTATAGAAAACAAAGTCAGAAACTTTTACTCTGTGTCTATCTCTGGCTATCATATCGCTGAAGCTGGCGCCAATCCGATTACACAATTGGCTTTAACTTTGTCGAATGGTTTTACTTACGTAGAGTATTATTTAAGTCGTGGCATGGACATCAATAAATTCGGCCCGAACTTATCCTTCTTTTTCTCCAATGGAATTGATCCAGAATACGCCGTGATTGGACGAGTTGCTAGAAGAATTTGGTCAAAAGCCATGAAAGAAAAATATGGTGCCAATCCAAGAGCGCAAATGTTGAAATATCACATTCAAACGTCTGGACGCTCGTTGCATGCGCAAGAAATCGATTTCAATGATATTCGCACAACACTTCAAGCACTGTATGCGATTTACGACAATTGTAATTCTTTGCATACCAATGCTTATGATGAAGCGATTACCACGCCAACAGAAGAATCTGTACGTCGTGCGATGGCAATTCAGTTGATAATCAACAAAGAATTAGGCTTGGCCAAAAATGAAAACCCAATTCAAGGTTCATTCATTATTGAAGAATTGACAGATTTGGTTGAAGAAGCTGTTTTATTAGAATTTGACCGTTTGACAGAAAGAGGCGGCGTTTTAGGTGCAATGGAAACCATGTACCAACGCAGTAAAATTCAAGAAGAAAGCTTGCATTACGAAACTTTAAAACACACTGGGGAATTTCCAATTATTGGCGTGAATACATTTTTGAGTTCAAAAGGTTCGCCAACAGTAAAACCGCGTGAAGTGATTCGAGCTACTGAAGAAGAAAAAGAATTTCAAATCACTACTTTGCAAAAACTTCATAAAACTTATGAAGAAAGCGCAGATCAATATTTGAAACGTGTTCAAGATGCGGCCATCAGTAATGAAAACATGTTCGAAGAATTGATGGAAGCCACCAAATACTGCTCTTTAGGTCAAATCACCGAAGCTTTATTTGAGGTCGGCGGGCAGTACCGTAGAAATATGTAAGAAAAGTTCATATTATTTTTTAGAAAGAATCCCGCAAGTTAAAATCTTGTGGGATTTTTCATTTCATAATATCAAGTTAGAAAATTACTGATTTAGATGTCATTAGTTATAAAACACGTATATTTGCACGCAATTAAATCTAATTGCAATGACAGTTTCAAATTCAAAAATCAAAGGCTTAGGATTGACTTACGACGATGTCCTTTTGGTGCCTGCTTATTCTGAAATTCTTCCAAGAAAAGTCAGCATTCAAAGTAAATTTACCAGAAATATTTCACTTAATGTTCCAATCGTTTCTGCAGCGATGGATACAGTTACAGAATCCAGAATGGCTATTGCGATTGCTAGAGAAGGCGGTATTGGTGTTTTGCATAAAAATATGACGATTGAAGCGCAAGCCTTAAAAGTTAGAAAAGTAAAACGCGCTGAAAGCGGAATGATTATCGATCCAGTAACATTACCAGTTTCAGCGACAGTTGCAGATGCTAAAGCCAGCATGCGTGAACATAGTATTGGTGGCATTCCAATTGTAGACAACTCTAATATATTAATAGGAATTGTTACCAATCGTGATTTGAGATTTGAAGAAAAAAATGAACGCAAAATCAAAGAAGTGATGACTTCTGAAAATTTGGTGACAGCAAAAGAAGGCACGTCACTAAAAGAAGCTGAAGTTATTCTTCAAAAACATAAAATTGAAAAATTACCAGTAGTTAATCAAGATAACAAACTGATTGGATTGATTACTTTTAGAGATATTACAAAACTGACGCAAAAACCTTCTGCCAATAAAGATGAATTTGGCAGATTGCGAGTAGCTGCAGCTTTGGGTGTGACTGCAGATATTGTAGAACGCGCTTCTGCTTTGGTTCATGCCGGCGTGGATGCGGTTGTTATTGATACCGCTCACGGTCATACCAAAGGCGTGGTAGATGTGTTGAAACTTATCAAATCAGAATTTCCAAACTTGGATGTTGTCGTTGGAAATATTGCCACCGCAGAAGCTGCTAAATACTTAGTTGAAGCTGGTGCAGATGCTGTAAAAGTCGGCGTAGGTCCAGGTTCTATTTGTACTACAAGAATTGTAGCTGGTGTTGGTTTTCCTCAACTTTCTGCAGTAATGGAAGTTTCGGAAGCGATTAAAGATTCTGGTGTTCCTGTAATTGCAGATGGCGGAATTCGTTATACAGGCGATATTCCAAAAGCCATCGCTGGTGGTGCAGATTGTGTGATGTTAGGTTCTTTGTTGGCTGGCACCAAAGAATCTCCAGGTGAAACCATTATTTACGAAGGACGAAAATTCAAATCTTACCGTGGCATGGGTTCTGTAGAAGCCATGCATAAAGGCTCTAAAGATAGATATTTTCAAGATGTGGAAGATGATATCAAAAAATTAGTCCCAGAAGGCATTGTTGGTCGCGTACCATACAAAGGCGAATTGATTGAAAGTATGGTACAATTCATCGGAGGTTTGAGAGCTGGAATGGGTTATTGCGGTGCAGAAAATATTCAGGACTTGAAAGAAAAAGGACAGTTTGTACAAATTACAGCTTCTGGAGTGATGGAAAGTCATCCACACACTGTTTCTATTACCAAAGAAGCGCCAAATTACAGTCGTTAATTAGGTTTAATTGAAAATTTAAAACATAAAAAAGCCTCGAAAAAATCAAAATTTTCGAGGCTTTTATTTTTAAAATATGTAGGTTATTCTGGGGTAACGTCTGGGTTTTCTTCTTCAATTTCGATGCCCATATTTTTAATAACTTTCAGCGTTAAATCAAATTCAGGATCGATGTAAATAATACTGTTGTTTTCATCAAAAACTTGCGTAAAACCTTCTTCCTTAACGATAACTTCTAACGCATTCCCAATTTTGTTATATAGAGGTCTAAGTAATTCGTCTTGCTTTATTTGAAGCATTTTTGAAGAATTTTGCTGTAATTTTTGAAGATCTTCTTCCAAATCAATGATTTCACTTTGCTTAATCTTCTTCATTACATCGTTCATATCAGTTTCCTCTTCATTATACTTGTCAAGCTTAGTTTTATACTCGGCATATTTTTTTTGAATCGTACTGTCCAATTGTTTGTTGTAAAGCTGCATTTCCTTTTCAACGCTCTTTATCTCATCCATTTTGGATAAAATGTATTCATTGTTAATAGTTCCAACTTTTGTTTGCGCAAAGCTTGCAATGCTGAATAAAAATACAGCTACTGTAATAATATGTTTCATTTTAAAAATTTTTACAAAGAAAGTTATTTAAACTCAAAAATCAAATTTTCATTTATTTTGTTTTTGCACTTATTTTGTGTTCAATGAAGTCCTTAAAGTCTTTTTGAATCATTTTCGATCTTTTTTTGAAGATCTCAGGCAATAATTTAGCCACAATTTTCATGAATCCAGAAAATTCAAACTCACTTTTCGAAATCCACTCAGTTTCATTTTTAGAAATCTCTTCAAAATAATTTTTCTGAAAACTTTTCATTCCAAAACTTTTGTACTCTGCATGCCATTCGTTAGGCAGTTTTTTTTTTGGTAATAATTTCGGTCATTTTAAGGTTGCGACCTTCCATTTTGATGTAGAGTTTACGTCTACTCCCAACTTCACTTTCTTCGCCTTCAATAACTCTACTGCGCTGAAGTCCCCGTTGCCAATGGACGAAATTTTCTGGATTTTCAAAAGCTGTAATAATTTCAGATCTTGGTTTTTCAATTTTTATTGTCGATGTGTATTTCATAGAAAATTTTCTTAAGCAAATTAAAATTAAATTGAGAATCCAGTACATATTTTATAAAAACTTAAACATTGTACACACTTTCAATTTTGTTACTTTTGTCGAAATAATATTTAAACTATGAAGCAGTTTTTTGTTTTTTATGCGCTTTTTTGTTTTTACACCATAAACACTTTTGCGCAACAAGATGAACAGGTTTTGTTCACTATAGGCTCTGAATCTTATACGGTTGATTCATTTTTAGATTCTTACCATAAAAATATTGAATTGGTAGAAAACGACGACAATTCTATTTCAGATTATTTAGAATTGTACATCAATTTTAGATTGAAGCTGAAAGCTGCTTACGTACAGAAATTGGATACTTTGCCAGAGTTTCAGAAAGAATACAAAAGTTATTTCAAACAAATTGCAGACAATTATATTTCCAACGGAGAAGTCACCGAAAAGATGATAGCAGAAACTTACGATCGTTATCTAACTGAAGTGCGTGCTAGACATATTTTGTTTAAAATCCCTCAACATGAGGAAGATACGATTCAGGTTTATAAAAAAGCACAAAGCATAAAAAAACGCATTGAAAACGGTGAAGATTTTGAAAAATTAGCCAAAGAATATTCAGAAGATCCATCGGTAAAAATGAACGGTGGAGATATGAATTGGTTCAATGCTTTCAAAATGGTTTATCCTTTTGAAAATGCAGTTTACAATATGGAAGTTGACGAAATTTCTAAACCCGTTCGCACGCAATTTGGCTACCATATTATTCAAAAAACAGATGAAAGAGAATCTCGTGGTGAAATATCTACAGCACATATTTTGGTTTTTGAAAACGATTCTTTAGGCGATCCAAAATCTTTGATTGATAAAATTTATCAGAAATTAGAAAACGGCGAAGACTTTCACGAATTGGCAAAACAATATAGCCACGATACTAATACAGGTCAAAACGGTGGTTATATTCCGGCTTTTAAAGTTGGCGGACTGAATTCAAAAACCTTTGAAAACACAGCATTTGCATTACAAAATCCTGGCGACTATACCAAGCCATTTAAAACAAAATTCGGTTGGCACATCGCTAAACTCATTGAAGTAAAACCTTTAGAATCTTTGTCTGAAATGGAACAAAATATCCGTCGACAGCTGAAGACTTCGTCAAGATCAAAACTGTTGAACAATAGAATTCAAGCCAATCTTGAAAAGAATTACGATATTAAAATCAACCCAGAAGCCAAACAATATTTTTTAAATCAACTTGACGATAGTTTCAAAAAAGGGAAGTGGAAGTTTTTACCTGAAAGCAATATTCCTGAAGAATATTTTTTAAAAATTGATGATTATGAAGTCGGTTTTCAAGAGTTTGGCGAATATTTGCAAAAGAAACAACGCATGTTGGGCAAGATGCCTAACTTTGAAGTTATAGTTGAAGAAGCTACCGATGAATTTTTTTACAAAGAACTCATTGATTATCACAAAACCCAGTTGATGGATTTGGATGATAGTTTTGCAAAAAAAATTACAGAATATAAAAACGGAATTTTAATATTCGATTTTATGCAAAAAAATGTTTGGCAACCCATTGCCGAAGACACTTTGAAGCATAAAGAATTTTATGAAAACCATAACGAAGAATTTAAATCTGAACCTAAAATCAAAACATTGTTAGTTACCGCTTCAGAACGTTCAGATTTAAGAAAAGTCAGACGCGCGCTGAAAAAGAACGAAGATATTTCAGAGTTAAGCGATGAAATTTTAAACAACATTATTCAAGAAAATCAAACAATTAACTTAAACTCTTCTAAGTTGCCGGAAGACTTGAAAGTAGAAATTGGTTTGAGTAAAATTTATAAACACAACAACCAGTTTTTACTATTGAATATTGAAAAGATTTTACCTTCAAAAATATTAAAATTCGACCAAGTGAAAGGAAAAATCATCAATCGTCTTCAAAATGAAAAAGAAAACGAATTGATCCAAAAACTTAGAAGTCAATATGAGGTCAAAGTTCAAGAAGAAGTTTTAAAACAGATAGAACAATAATTTGAAAACTATTAATTTATTTATATTTCTTGGTTTGATGATGATCTTCTCTTCATGCGATTTCTTCAAAGAAGACACGCCTGATAATGTGATCGCTAGAG
>JBHEPM010000008.1:0-9002 GCA_046260295.1 Psychroflexus sp. | reverse complement strand
ATTATTAGCAGAGCGAATTACCGAATTGAAAATCACAGATTATAAGATTCTTAGATACAGAGATGATTACAGAATATTTGCCAATGACTCTTATGAGGTAGAGCAAATTACAAAAGAGCTTTCAGAAATTTTATCAGAAATTGGGCTACAGATAAATTGCTTTTGGATCGTGCAAAATTGAATTTACCTGAGGAACAACAATCATATTTCAGTAATTTGGCTCGTAAATATGAAGAGCAACTTTTCAAAAAAGCTTATAAAGATGCCATCGCAGAGCGTGAGTTGGAAGGTGAAGTTGATTCAACTGCTGTTTCAGAATATTACAAACTTAATAAATCTAACTTCAAACTTAATGAAGATCTAATCAAATTGCGATATTTGCAGATTGATAAAAAAATAAACGATTTCAAAAACATAAAAGAAAAATTTCAACGTTTTAATGCTGAAGACAAAAAAAGTTTAGAAAATCGAACATTAGAATTTAAATCAGTGATTCTGAATGATTCTACTTGGGTAAGAACTGTTGATATTATAGACGAATTCTCAAATAAAGACTCGTTAGAGTTAAGAACGGAAGCCTTTTTTAAATCGGATAATTTTATAGAACTTGAACCCAAAAATGGAGACGATATATTTCTCATTTATGTAAAAGATGTTCTGAAACGAAATAACGAAGCGCCATTAAGTTATGTAAGGCCGACGATAGAGCAAATTTTATTAAACAAAAAGAAAACCGAAGTTTCTAAAAATATTGAAAAAGAAATAACAAAAGATGCTACAAAAAACAATGAATTTGAAGTTTATTAACCTGAAATCAGTCTTGTGTTTGCTTTCACTCGTGATGTCTGTCAGTTTGCTTGGACAAGTTACAGTTGACGAAAAAGACAACCTACTAAACGATAGTGATGTCGATAAAGCTGTGCTAGAATCCACAAAAGTAACCAAAGGTGGTCGCGTAAAAATAGATGGCGTGGCAGCAGTTGTTGGCGATTACCTGGTTTTGGAAAGCGATATTACAAAAGCTTACCAAGATATGAAAAATCAAGAAATTGGTGAAGTGTCTTACTGTGATGCCGCAGAAACGATTATGGAAAATAAATTGTTTGCACATCATGCAGTACAAGACAGTTTACCGTTTGACCCTGCTAGAATTGAAAGTTATACGCAACAACAAATCAGTCAATTTGTGCAACAAACTGGAAGTATGCAGAAGTTGTTGGATTTTTATAAAATGGAATCTGAAGATGAGTTGAGAGACCAACTGATGCAAATCAACAAAGAGCGCATGTTGGCAGAATCTATGCAAGGCGAAATTGTAGATGAAGTTGAGATTACACCAGAAGAAACACGTCAATTTTTTGAAGCAATTCCAGAAGAAGACATTCCAATGATTAGCGATGAAGTTGAGCTTGCCCAAATTATTGTACGTCCTGAAGTTGGTGATAAAGAACGCCAAGCAGTTATTGATAAATTAAATAGTTACCGAGATGACGTGATGAGTGGGGGAAGTTTTGCTACCAAAGCTGTGTTGTATTCTGAAGATCGGGGTTCAAGGAGTCAAGGTGGAAAAATCACTTTATCTAGAGATGATAATTTTGTGAAGGAATTTAAAGACGCCGCATTTAGCCTTCAAGAAGGAGAAGTCAGTCGGCCTTTTGAAACTGAATTTGGATGGCACATTCTAATGGTCGAAAAAATTCGCGGACAACTAGTTGATGTCAGACATATTTTATTGTATCCGGAAATAAGTTCAGAAGCCGTTGCCAAAGCCAAAAAAGAAATTGAAATGGTGAGGGAAAAAATTGTCAATGGCGATGTGAGTTTTGGAGATGCAGCCAGAGAAGTTTCAGATGAAAAAGAAACACGTGAAAGCGGCGGACAACTTATAAACAGTGCAACTGGCGATCGACGTTTCGAATTGACCAAAGTCGATCCATCTATTTATGAACAAGTTTCAGAATTGAAAGAGAACGAAGTTTCTGGCGTAATTAAAGATTCTGAACCTCGAACTGCTAAAACTTTTTTCAAATTAATCACTGTGACCAAAAAAATCCCAGAACATATCGCTGAATTTAGTGAAGACTATACGAAAATTCGTGAATTGGCTTTAAGACAAAAGAAACTCAAAGAAATTAAAATTTGGAAAAAAGAAAAAGTAAAAGATACTTACATAAAAATTAATGGCGAATACAGAGATTGTGAATTCGCTGAATCTTGGATAAAAAAATAACTCATGTCAAACGTTGAAGCTTTAGATCAATTTGTTACCAAATATAAAAGTTTAAAATCAGAAATTTCAAAAATTATTATCGGTCAGGATAAAGTGGTCGATGATATTTTAATTTCGGTGTTTTCTGGTGGTCATTCCTTGTTGGTTGGCGTTCCTGGATTGGCTAAAACTTTGATGGTCAACACAATTTCTAAAGCGTTAGGTTTAGATTTTAAAAGAATACAATTTACACCAGACTTGATGCCCAGCGATATTGTTGGATCTGAAATTTTGGATGAAAAGCGAAACTTTAAATTCCTAAAAGGACCGGTTTTTACCAATATTCTATTGGCAGATGAAATCAACAGGACACCGCCAAAAACTCAGGCCGCACTTTTGGAAGCCATGCAAGAAAAGGCGGTAACTGTTGGCGGAAAAAATTATTTACTTTCCAAACCATATTTTGTACTTGCCACACAAAATCCGATAGAGCAGGAGGGAACTTATCCTTTGCCAGAAGCGCAGTTGGATAGATTTATGTTTGAAATCAATTTATCTTATCCGTCTTTTCAAGAAGAAGTTGACGTGGTGAAATCGACCACGCAAAATGCCGTAATTGAAATTAATCCACTTTTCAATGCTGAAGAAATCATCGATTTACAGCAATTGATCAGACAAATTCCAGTTCCGGATAATGTGATAGAATACGCCGTTCGTTTGGTTAGCAAAACCAGACCAAATGCAGAAAATGCTTCGGATTTTGTCAAAACTTATATTGATTGGGGCGCTGGACCAAGAGCTTCACAAAACTTGATTCTTGCCGCAAAAACCCACGCCGCAACCAAGGGCAAATATTCACCAGATATTGAAGATGTTCAAGCTATTGCAGAAGGAATTTTAAGACATCGTGTAGTGAAAAATTATAAAGCTGAAGCAGAAAACATCAGTATTGAAGCTATTATTGAGAAGCTATTATAGTTTCATTTCCAGTTTACCTTTCTTATACAAAATCAATCTAAATTGCAAGGGAATTTTATACTTTTTCAATTTTAAAGAGGTTTGAATTGTCAATTTAATAAAAATAAGCTTTAAAATTCTTTATTATCACAAAATAACTCATAGAAACTGCTTGTTTTGTGAATTATTTTCATAGATTTTGCCATTATCTTACAGATTTTCAAAATTCAAGTGAAATCACTATTTTTGCATTCGTTTAATATAAAAATACTACACATATGGCTTTTGATATCGATATGATTAAAAAAGTGTATAGCCAAATGGCAGAACGCGTTGAGAAAGCTCGTGAAGTTGTTGGCAAACCACTTACACTTTCAGAGAAAATACTTTATTCACATTTATGGGATGGCACACCTAGTAAACAATTAACCCGAGGCAAAGATTATGTAGATTTTGCTCCGGATAGAATTGCTTGCCAAGATGCAACTGCGCAAATGGCTTTATTGCAATTTATGCAAGCTGGAAAAGACAATGTGGCTGTTCCAACTACAGTGCATTGTGATCACTTAATTCAAGCAAAACAAGGAGCGACTAAAGATTTAGCGCGTGCCAACGAAACGAGTAATGAAGTCTTTGATTTTCTGGAATCGGTATCTAGTAAATATGGTATTGGATTTTGGAAACCGGGAGCAGGAATTATTCACCAAGTTGTTTTAGAAAACTATGCATTTCCTGGCGGAATGATGATTGGAACCGATTCGCACACAGTGAACGCTGGCGGATTAGGAATGGTTGCTATTGGTGTTGGTGGTGCAGATGCCTGTGATGTGATGGCCGGATTGCCTTGGGAACTTAAGTTTCCAAAGTTAATAGGAGTGAAGTTAACAGGAGCGCCACAAGGCTGGACAGCAGCAAAAGATGTGATTCTAAAAGTGGCTGAAATTCTAACTGTAAAAGGTGGAACAGGCTGCATAGTCGAATATTTCGGTGAAGGTGCTAAAAATTTGTCTTGTACTGGTAAAGGAACTATTTGTAACATGGGGGCTGAAATTGGCGCAACAACGTCTACTTTCGGTTATGACGATTCTATGGAACGTTTCCTAAGAGCAACTGACAGAAATGAAATCGCTGATGAAGCTAATAAAATTAGAGAACATTTGACTGGTGATGATGAAGTTTACGCTAACCCAGAGGAGTATTTCGATCAAGTTATCGAAATTGATTTAAGCACACTAAGACCACATTTAAATGGACCTTTTACACCAGATTTAGCCACACCAGTTGGCGAATTAGGTGAAAAAGCTAAGAAAAACGATTGGCCAATCAAAGTAGATTGGGGATTGATCGGGTCTTGTACAAACTCGTCTTACGAAGATTTAACACGAGCAGCTTCCATTGCAAAACAAGCGGTCGATAAAAAATTGAAACCCAAGTCAGATTTTGGAATCAATCCTGGATCAGAGCAAATTAGATTTACCGCAGAACGCGATGGATTGTTAAAAGTATTTGAAGATTTAGGTGCTACAATTTTTACTAATGCTTGCGGACCTTGTATTGGTCAATGGGACAGAAGTGACAGAAAAGGCGAAGAAAAAAATACGATTGTTCACTCTTTCAACAGAAATTTCTCAAAACGTGCCGATGGAAATCCAAATACGCATGCTTTTGTAGGTTCACCAGAAATGGTAGCTGCTATTGCTATTTCAGGTCGCTTAGACTTCGATCCGATGAATGACACTTTAATCAATGAAGACGGTGAAGAAGTGAAACTAGACGTTCCACAAGGTATTGAATTACCAGAGCTAGGTTTTCAAGTTGAAGATAACGGATATCTTTCTCCAAAAGAAGATGGCAGTTCAATCGATGTGAAAGTTGATCCAAATTCAAATCGAATTCAACTCTTAGATCCTTTTGATCCTTGGGATGGAGGAAATCTTACAGGCGCTAAATTGTTGATTAAAGCACACGGAAAGTGCACAACAGACCACATTTCTATGGCTGGTCCATGGTTGAAATACAGAGGTCACTTAGATAATATTTCTGACAACTGCTTAATTGGTGCTGTGAATGCTTTCAATATGAAAACCAACTTCGTTAAAAGTCAAATTGATGGCAAATACGACGCTGTACCAAAAACACAGCGTGCTTATAAAGCGGAAGGTATTCCAACTGTTGTTGTAGGTGATCATAACTATGGCGAAGGTTCTTCAAGAGAACACGCCGCTATGGAACCTAGACATTTGGGCGTCAGAGTTGTAATTGTGAAATCTTTTGCTAGAATACACGAAACAAACCTTAAAAAACAAGGTATGTTGGGTATAACTTTTGACAATGAAAGTGATTACGATTTAATTCAAGAAGACGATACGTTCAACTTTACAGATCTTAAAGATTTTGCAGAAGGCAAAGCTTTAACTATTGAAATTGTTCACGCTGATGGTTCTAAAGACACCATCAAAGCAAATCATACTTACAACAACACTCAAATTGGGTGGTTTAAAGAAGGTTCTGCCTTGAATATGATCAAAAAGCAAAATAAAGCTTAGTTTTATAAAAATAAACTTTTCATAAAGCCATCTTTTTAAGGTGGCTTTTTTGTTATGTTAAAGAAAAATATTCGACTTTTGTAATATGAAATTTATCAAAAAACACTGGGGAAATATACTATTTGTAGGGATTGTTTTACTTTTAGTCATTCCTCAAACAAGATTACCAATTCAGGTGATGATCAATAAAATTATTTCTTTCAGTCCTTCTGAAATAACAGAATCTGACCGAGAGCGATTGACAGATTACAACTGGACGATTCAGGATGAAAATTTGAATTCAGTAAATTTCGGTGAATCGAAAGGAAATTTAATTTTAGTAAATTATTGGGCGACTTGGTGTGGACCATGTATTGCTGAAATGCCGAGTTTACAAGCTTTGTATGATGACTATAATGAAGACATGGATTTTTATTTTGTGACTTCAGAAAAGAAAATTACAGTAGACAAATTTATTGCGAAAGAAGAATTGGATTTACCGATTTATTATTTAACATCGCAACCACCAAAACTTCTTCAAAGTAGGAGTCTACCCACAACTTATGTAATTGACCAAGATGGTCATATAATTTTCAAAAAAACCGGTGCTGCCAATTGGAATAGCAAAACTGTACGACGTACTTTGGACGATTTAATTCAGAAAAATTGATTCAGTATTTGTTTATATTGAATTAAATTTTTTGGTTTTCGATTTTATTTCTAAAAAAAGGCTTCATATTTGAAGTTAAATTCCATTTTGATGCCACAAATTGCAACACTTTCTGTTTTTAATTACGAAGGATTTCAAAACAAATTTTGGGCATTATCCATGATGCAATTTGGACATGCTCAAATGAAATCTGTTGAAGGATTGCAGTTTTACAAACTTCTAGGAAGCGGAAAAGCACACTTCAATCCATTGCCAGATTGGCGTGTTTATGCGATACTTCAGGTTTGGGATTCGTTTTCAGATTTCGAAAATTTCAAACAAAAACATCCACTTTTTCAAAAGTATAAATCCCATGCTGAACACATAAAAATTTACGTGCTTCAAAATATTCAAACTCGCGGTTTGTGGAATGGAAAAAATCCTTTCGAGTCTGTAATCTCTTCAAAATCGATTCAAAATGAGGATCAGATTGCTGTCATTACTCGTGCCAGCATCAAGAAAAGGATGTTGCGCAGATTTTGGAAATATGTACCAGAATCGCAAAAACCACTTGAAAATGCCAAGGGTTTGCTCTATACCAAGGGTTTTGGTGAATTGCCTTTTGTGGAAATGATGACGTTTAGTGTTTGGGATTCTGTTCAAAAACTCAATGATTTCGCTTATCAAAGCCGTGAACACGTAAAAGCCATCAAAAAAACACGAGAATTGGATTGGTATCACGAGGAAATGTTTGCCAGATTTAAACTTACCGAACTTTTGGAAATTTAAATTTTAAATCCGCTTTTTGCATGCCTTAAAAAAGCTTGGATGAAAGGTTTTGAGTTCAAGTTGAAAATGATTTTCAAATCTTCTTTAAATGTTGATTTTTCATCCAAAAATTTAAAAATTGTTTCAATTTTATTGTTTTTATACATTCTATAAAACAATTCTTCTCCAAAATCATTGTTTTTGGTTAAAACCTCAAGAAAAATTTTGTCGTAATGCTTAAATTTTACATTGTTATCAATTTTAAAATCAATGACTTCAGATTTTAATTTTGAAATTATCTTTTGACTTTGTCTTTCACAATTTTTAAAAGAATAGCCTGAAGAGGCTTTCACCCAACCACCGGCAGTTCCGATTTTAATCATGTTCTGACTGTTGAAATTTGAAAATGGAAAGTTTGTCATCGGAATCACGCCTTGCTCTTCATCGACAATTTTATATTTCTGAATTTTCATTTGTTCTGAAATATATTCTTTCATGAATTTTTCATAAACATTGTTTTCAACAATATTGGGTGTGAAATAAGTGAATTCTACCAAAGCTTTTTTACTAGTAATTGGTAAAATATAAGTGAAACTTGTGGTTTCACCGTCTTTCAAACTGAAATCCATCATGGTGAATTTTTGATCATCGAAAACGTCTGATTCAGTTTCAATAATCCAACCTTTGAAATGTTGCGCAACATTTAGATATTCCGGATGTTCTAAGCTATACGATTTTGGGATTCGACTATCGAAAACAAAATCTGCGGTATATTTTCTTTCGTCGGTCGTGACTTCTGCTTCTTGGTCTAGCTGCTTGGTTTTTTGCACGTTTTCAGTTAACCAACTAACATTTTCACATGCATCAATTTTTGATTTAGCTGCGCTATAAAAGTCAGATGACCGAATCATTTTGTATTGGTAAGCTTTCAGGTTTAATTGAATTTTTTCGTTCTTGGCGACGACTAAACCTTGATTCCAAGATTGGGTGAGTAAGTCGTCCCATTTTCCTTGTTCTTTCTCCCAAAAACACCAAGTTCTGTCGTTTTTATTTTTTTCAATTTTATCTAATATCAAGATTTTTTTGTCTCTAAAAAACGCATCGTCAAGCATTGCCAAAACGAGATGTAATCCCGAAGCACCTGCACCTATGATGATATAATTATATTTGGTAGAAGACATAGAAATATATGAAAAACAAAAATTGAACACTGTAAATATGCCAAGAAATTGTGAGATTTCCCGACAATTTTGAAAGTTGGATGATTGCATTAAAAAGCAATGCAAAACTAAACCAAGCCAAATAATTAGAAAATGGAACTTCATTATTTTGAAACTCCCAAAACCCAAATCTTGGTGCGTTGAATTCCATTAAAATATCCAAAATCAGCATCAGAATGGCACCTACAATGACTTTTAAAACCCAATGAACTTTCAGTATTTGACTGATTTGCGCACTTACAAAGCTCAAAATCGCCCAATTTATGCCGATTAAAATAGGAACACCAAAAAGTTTGATTCCTAAATTTTCAAGATAAGTATAATTGCCAAAAAACCAGCCATAGTTTACACCTAAGACTTCAACTAAAAAGCCTAAGCTAGCAATAATTACAAAAATAATAGACTTTTTAAAGCTAAATAAATCAAAACAAAAAATGAGTGCTAATGAAATAATGAGCAAATTTAAACTTGTTTTTTCTGAAAACCAGTCCAAATATCCTAAGCTAATGCCAATTATTCCTGATACGTGGAACAGCCATAATAGCAGTATGAAAATTGACTTTAGAGAGAATTTTGCTTTCATTTTTATTGCTTAGATGTCAAGTTTCACAAGGTTGTTGATGAAGATGATTAAGTTTATTTTGTAAATTTATGAGTTTATTTTTAAATTCTGC
>JBHEPM010000079.1:0-10081 GCA_046260295.1 Psychroflexus sp. | reverse complement strand
ATCTTGCTCTTGAGCGTATAGTGTAAAATCTGCTCTAAAATAAAGTTCCAAACCACTAGCCAGCTCAACCTCGTATTTATAAGGATCATCACTAGAACTGTCTTCTTCTTCAGCTTCACAAAAAGGATCATCAGGATGATTTTCTAGAATATAATTTTGTATTTCAACTGGAAGTTGATCAAACGTCAAATTCATGTCATCATCGTCATCGCTATCATCTTGACTGCCTGATGACGGCACTGAACCTTCTGCATATTCAAATTCAATTTTTTTGATGTTGATTAAAAAAGAATCAAAGTTAAGATTTGCTGCTGCTACAGATCTACCCGCTGTAGAATTGAATGTCGTTGTAGCTTTGATGGTCAAATTACTTTTGGGACCGTCTGCAGGATTGTTGCTATTGTTATTGTCTATTGAACTGTCATCATCTGAGCAAGACATAAAACTTATAGCAAGACAAAGCATTAAAATTTTTGGGATTGTTTTCATAGTTTTAAATTTTTTGGGTTTATGTGTTTGCTTATAAAACAACCAAAAAACTGTTCACCCTACTTTTATTTATGTTTATTGAAAAAATTATTATTGTCTACTACAATGATGACATAAACATCAATGCAGAAGACGGTTTTCAAGTATTAATAATAAATCATCATAGACAAATAAAAGGACTCATGTAAAGATACTATTTTGGATATTCAGTGAATTTGCGGAAAATAAAAGTTGCTAAAAAAAATTCACTTTATCATCATTTGAGATGCTGATATATGAAATGAAACAAGATATAATCTGCACTGTAAATATTTAGTAGGATAGTGTCTAAAACGGATACCCAATAGCGAAATTTAAAATCGGGCTTGAGGTGTCAAAATTCCATGAACTTGATGGTTCTTTTACTGGGGTTGCTAAATCTAATCGCAACACAAAACTTTGAATATCTACCCTTAAGCCAAATCCCACACCGGCTCCTATTTCGTTGATAAAATCAGAAGAAAACTTTCCGCCTGGAAGGGCTTCGTTTTCATTTGTGAGCCAGACATTGCCGGCGTCTGCGAAAAAAGCACCATTGACATATTCTGTGATAGGAAATCTATATTCTAAATTGGCTTCAAGCTTGATATCGCCAGATTGGTCAAAAAAAGAATTACTGCCATCTTCCGGTGAAAACGTGCCCGGACCAAGTGACCTTATTCTAAATGCCCTAACGCTGTAAGGACCACCTGAAAAATATTGTTTTACAAACGGTAAAGTTTCGGTAGTTCCCAGAGGTTGACCGATACCGGCAAAAACTCTGCCTACCAATTTTTGTTTATTACCATCTAAACTCAAATGATATCTTAAGTCTATATCGGTTTTTATATATTGAGCAAATTCTTGACCTAAAAACGTATTTCTATTTTCAGTATTTTGAGTGTCAAAAAGACTCAAAAGGTTACCAGCCATATCATAGTTAAAACCAAAAAACAAACCCTCATCTGTCAATTGATTTTCTATCTCACTATAGGAAAAACCATACGTGAATCCGGCGATAAATTGTTGCTCAAAACTTCTCCTCAAAAAGGCATTGTTATCTAATATCTGCTCAAATTCATCTGAGGTGTTTCCTAAACTGATATACTCTATATTTATGGGTTTCAATTCATGGGTCACATATTTATTGACTTCCCATATATATCCTAAAAATGTTGAAAAAGAACCTAAAGTGTAAAGATTTGATCTGTTCAAAAAATCTAAGCCTAAACTTACTTTGGTTTTGGGCATAGCATATTTAAAATTTTCACTTAAATCTATAGGAAAAATAAGTCTTGGAAAAAGCAATGAAGCATTGAGCCCTAATTGAATACTGCTAAAACCTTGGTCGCCTGTTTTACCAAATAATTGCTGTTCGTAACCACCAGTTGCTGAAAGTTGAAGCAACTCGCCACCCTGAAATACGTTTCTGTTAGAATATACCATACTCAAGTTAGGACCAGCAAAATTATTGGATTTTGTAACCGCTTGAAGTTCAAACCTCAAAGAGCGCTTGTTTAAGGGTGATAAATAGATATCAGCTTTTAGATGTCGTTTGCCGTCGGCGTCATTGACGCTGTCTTTCTCTTTATAATCTATTTCCACAAATTTATACGTTCTTAAAGATGATAATCTTCTGCTGGTGTAACGTGAGTCTTGAGGATTGTAGTTTTCGTTTGGTTTTATTAAAACATAAGGTTTTAAGCGTTTGGGTTTAAAGAATACTTTATTCTGAATAAAATTATAACCTTCATATTGAGTGGTGTCTTTAGAGGTCTCTTCTGCTGAAATAGAGCGATTGGTATGTATATAGACTTCATCAATAACATAGGGTACCAAAGATTTTTCGGGTATCTTTTTTTTAAGTCTTAAATAAAGGTCAAATTTCTGATTGTCATATTGGTTGGTGTCGGCTTCAAAAATTAAAAATTCTGAGTTGAAATTATAATAACCCCTTTCCTTTAAATACGTATCTATGCGCTCACGTTCAGATTTCATTTGATTTAAACTAAATAAACTATTATCTTTAATATCAGTGTCTTTTAAAGACGATTCCATTTCATCATAAATGGCTAAAGTATCTGTCATTTTTTTATCTAAAACATAAGACTCAACGCGGTAGGGCTTTGATAACTCAATGTCAAATTTTATAGATGTTAACTTTTTTAATGAATCTTGTTGTATATCAGTATTTATTAAACTTCCAAAATAGCCGTTGTTTTCCAAGCGGTTATTTAAAATATCTTCTGTTCCATCCACATTTAAGTCCTCAAAGTAATAGGGGTCTTCGCCAAATTGTTTGTTGAGAAATTTATTGATAAAACCTGGTTTTTCGCCTTGAGATTTATAATAAAAATAAAGTCCAAGACGCATTCCTAAAAATTTGGAATTTGTATTTCTATCGATAGCTGAATTGAGTTTTGTTTTGAGTTCTGAGGTGTTTTTTTTGTTTTCAGCATCAAGATTAATCGTAGAACCGGTGTATAAAGTTTTACCTTCCGGCAAAAACTTTTGCACACTACAAGAGCTTACTAGCAAGAGCAGTGACAAACTGAGATATATTTTTATAGCTTTAAGTTGTATAGGCATATTGCAAGTAGAAATATTATTGTTTGTCCTGATTAGATTCTTTTGTCTTGTTTTCTGTTTCAGCGTTCTCTTTTTCCAAAGATTCTCTGTAAGCTTTACTCCAGAGCTCTTTAAATTTATTAAATTCTCGTGTAAATATAAGGGCAACTCCGCTAATGAAGACTTGTCCGTCTATTACATTTTCATACTCACTTTTTCTAAAGCCTCTCAATTTCCACCGACCATCTTCTGTAAGTAAATATTCTACACTGACGTCACTTAATCCTGTTTGGCTTTCGTTAGACCTTTGACTGCCTTGCACATTTACAGTGCTTCCAGCCTCAATGACAAGCCTATCATCCATGAATTTTTTTTGAGCCGTGACATCTACATCTGTTCTGTCTTCAACGCTATTTCCTTGGTAATCTGTATAACTATTGACGTCGATATTTAAGGATATACCGGTGTCTCCAATTAATTTATCAGAAAATGTGTTGAGTTGATCTGACAATACTTGATTTAGCTTTTTGCTCACGATGGAGGCTCCACCGCCTTGACTTCCATCGCTTCCGGCTTCCGGATAAAATTTGCTCAATACCAATAATGAAAACACATGCTTATTTAACTGGTCTTCTTCTTGATTGACTTGTTTAATTCTTCCATATACGGAACCGTCTATCGCGCCTTGCTTATTTTCAGGCATATCCAATTCGAAGCCTAATTCTGGTGAAGTCAATTCTCCATTTATATCCATATAAATCATAAAAGGCAGTTTCTGTCTGTATTTATTTTGAAAGCTTAAATTTTCACCGGCCGTTTGAGAAGCCATTAAAGCACTTGCTGAGGTTTTGATATTATAAATCGCTCTTATGTCTAAATCGGCATCGTAAGGATTGCCACTCCAAGTCACTGAACTCGTCGGGGAAATTTCAAATTTTCGCTTGACAAGATTATACAAATTGAGCTCCACACTTCCTGATGTAACTTTGTATTTACCAACCAAATCCATTCTTCCGCTTTTATCCATATCAAACTTAAAATCTCCACCACCTTGAACGCTTACATTGTCATTGGTGCGTTTATCAATGACAACTTTGACTTTCGATTGTTTTTCAATTTTAATATTGCTCTTAAGTTCAATGCCTGAAATTTTAGCATTTAAAGCATCATCCTCTTTTTGAGTCATAATATTATCAGGATTTTTTTTATTGACAAAAACCACAATCCCATCTCTTTCTTCAATGCTGGCCTGAGAGGTCGGCACGATGTAAGTTATATCAGATTCGTCTTTGATGGTAAGATCAACATCAAGTTTTGGCAGATCTAAATCACCTGTGAGTAGAGCAGAAACGTCAAAGACAAGTTTACCAAAATACAAATCATTGTCTTCTGCTGTAGAGTTTAACAATTGAAAGTTTTGGGCTTCAAAGCTTAAATCGAATGTGGGGTTTGTTATCTCTTCAAAGGTTGCACTTCCGTTAGCCGTGATGGTATTGCCCTTTTCGTCTTCAATATCAAAACCGTTTAAAATCATTTTGTCGTTAGAAAAATCTATTTTTTCATCCTTAAATTTAAAGGCTGTATTGAGTGTTTTCAAATTAAATTGGGCTTGTTTAAATCCTAAAAACCCATCATAACTTAAGTCCGCAAGGTTTCCTTTTACTTTAAGTTCACCGTATAAGTTACCACCGGAATCTTTTATATAATCACCTGCAAAATCTTCTATTTTCCCTAAGTTTAATTTGTTCAAATTTAAGTCAAGATCTATATCTGATTCGTCAACATTGGTGTGGTAAATACCATTAAGATCAAAATCAATTCCGGCATCTTTTAGGCTTAAATCTAAGTTGTAATTGTCATCGGAAGTCGCTTCTGCTTTTAGTTTTAGATTACCCAATAGGATTTGAGTGATTTTTAAATTATCAATTTGTAGATTTGAGATTAAACCCTGTGAACTAAAAGGTTCTATAACCACAAAATCTCCTTCTAAATCGCCATTGGCTAAAGCTTTATCTGGATTAAAATAATTTGTTATTGACGACAATTTGAAGTTTTTGAAGACCAAACCCAAGTGTGTTTTTTCAACTTCTAAATCATCTGTGATTTTAATTTCCTGTGCATTTCTGTTTAAAACAAAATCAGAAACTTGGATAGCATTATTTTGATAAACGATTTCATTATTTTCAGAAATCGACCAAGGTTTTCCATTTAGAATCAAGTTTTCAGATGATAAATTAATGCGATAAAGCCCATCATCTTCAAAAGTGGTAGATATCGATGAATTAAAAAATGCTTTTTCGTCTCTTAAAGCCTTAAGATTTAAATCTAATCGCTTGTTTTTAAACACACCTGTTATTTCGGTTTGAGCAATATCTAAAGGTTCTGCTTTGATATTTTCAAATCCTAAATTAATATCAAAAGCATTTTTATTGGAATCTAACTTGAATTGTAAGCCTTTGATTTCGATGTCATTAAAATTAAGATAAGGTAATGTAATGTTTGAGGTCAAACTTTGTTTTTCTTCATCAAAACGCAAGCTTGATTTTAAAGTATCCATCTCTTGAATACCTTCCATAAAAACCTCTGATAAAATTGGGGTTTCTGTAAAATTCAAATCAAAATTGAGTTTTACAGGCGAATCAGATAGGGTTTCAGATTCGGTAAAATCGCTGTCAAAGTGTCTTTTAAAATGGGTTTTTAAAGCTTTAGATATGTTGTCGACATCAGCATTGGCATTGAGGTTGAAATTTAAAAATCGGCTTGAGAAATCAGCTTTGGTTTGTGTAGGATTTATTGTTGATGTGAAATTAATATCGCTAATATTATACTGGTTTCCTTCATAAATCACCAAAGCATTTTTGAATTGAGCATCTAAAGAAAAGTCGTCTAAGTTTCCTTTAAACTGAAGCTTGGTTAAAACTTTGGCTCTTAAATCTTTTTTGGTTAAACCTAATTTTTGAGTTCTTATGCCTTGTAAATCAATTTCAGTATCAATTTGTGAGGACAAAGAATCCAAGTGGATTTTTGAAATAAGGTTAAATTTTAAATTATCGTCATCATAGTCGAATTTTAGATTACCTTGACCTTTTTTGATTTCACCATTCAATTTCATTGTAGAAAACGTATAATCGGCATAACGAATGCTATCAATGGTAGATGAAAATTCTGCTGAAAGCTCGTTAATGGAATTCCCCTTGCCTTTAGAATTAATGGACATGCTGAGCTCACCAATTTCGGGATTTTGAAGAATATCGCCAAGTTTTAGTGATTTTACATTAAGATTTAAGGCGTATTCAATGGTTGTTGTGTTGCTAAAATTTCCTTCTAAATCGATAATCCCTTCCGGAATTTTCAATTTGCTTTGGGTTGAAAAGACATCGGTATTTTTTTGAAATTGCCCTTCAAGAACTAAGGTTTTCGGGATTGAAACACCTAAACTATCTTCCTGAATAAATTCAGCAATATCAATTTTTGAAGATTTGAAAGCATAGTTTTTCAGATTGATACCCAAACTATCCACATCGGTGACTTGGTTAAGATTTCCGTTTAAAGTCAAGCTCGTATTGTCTCCCCAATTCAAGTCAAATTGTGGGATTTGAAGCTCCTCTAAGTTTCCTGCTAAACTGAAATCGCCTGTAAACTTGTGTTTTGTGAGTGCTTTGAAATTTGGATTTTGTTTCAACTCTGGCAAAAATAAAAGGGCATCAGCTATATCGACTTGAACGTCCTCAACCTTAAAATCAAATTGAGCCGATTCTGGTGACTTGATGAAGTCTTCTAAAGTTTTATAATCCAATTTTAAATCAGCAAACAACAAACTGTTATTGACTTTTAGACGAATGTCGTTCAGAGATATTCCGTTTTGGTTCAGTTGCGTGTTGACCGCAAATTGGTTTAATTCAAGACCGCTTTTGTCTTTAAATTGAAAGTTGTTGAGGTTAATGCTAAAACGTTTATTTTTTGAAAATTTGAGATGTTCAGCGTCAAAATTAAAATCAGTAAGCGCTATAGCTTCTGTTGAAAACTGTCCACTAACCGGTTTTTTTTCGTTTTGAGAAACTTCGATTTTATTGTTTTTTAATTCAATTTCAGCAACATTGACTTTCCATTGAGGCCATGAAAAGGTTTGATTTTCATTTTCATCCAATTCCTTTTCAGCATTCGAATTCATTTCTAAAGCAATCTGACTATCTACTAATGATAAATTTTCAAGTGAAATATCTTGGTCGTTTAAATCAGCACTAAGCTTATGAAAACTAAATTTTTCAAATGTGATTTCCGACTTCATTTTATCTGGTATCGACGTGTAATTGAGGTTTGTTTTTTCAATATCAAGTCGGTCGATGATAATTTGAGGCAAAACAGATTCTTCCTCGGTGTCTTCACTTTTAAAAGCTTTTGATTGTAAATAAATCAAAGAAGTCTGCTTTAAATGGACTTCAGAAAAATGAAATTTCATAGCTTCCAAATCAATTTTTTGACTTTTTAAATTGAATTGACCGAGTTTTAACTGGGTATCGATACCGTTGAGTTCGTCATTGTATGTCAAATCAAAATCAGAAAAGTTGATCATTCCCATTGAAATCTGAAGTGGTTTTTGAGCTTCAGTATTTTGGTTTTCAACGTCTTCTGAAGCAAAGGCATCCATAATAAATTGAAAATTATAACCTGGAATGCTGTCTTTTCGGTTGACATTGGCCTTTAGTCCCTTCCAATCTACCAAATCAACTTTTATTTCATCGCCAAAAATAAGTGGCATTAGTGGCACATCAGCTTCTAAATATTGTGTGTAGAGCAACGTATCTTGAGCTTCGTCTTCCAGTAGTAATTCTTCTAAAGTTAAGTTTCCAGAAAAGGTGAGGTAAAGTTTACCGATTTCAAATTTGGTATCTATTTTTTCACTCACATAGCTGATCACTTTTCCAACAATAAAATCTTGACCCCAAGGGCTTCGAATAAATAAAATGAGAAGGATAAAGATGACAAACAACACCAAAACCGTTCTGACAAAACCTCGCAGAATTTTTTTTAATATTGGTTTGGACGTTGTTTTCTTTAAACTCATAATTTTCAAAAAAGTCAAATTTATGATAACAACCTAACAGTTGTGAATCTTATAACTTTAATTTTCGCTAAAGCTTGTAAGAAAATTATAGTTTTTTTTGGGTTAAATTCCTTTTGTGATTGTTTTATACCAGTGTTGGTTGTGTATTTCATCTACATAGCTTGCGTAACACTTTTTTAAAATACTCTATTAGCATGTATAATATATGCTTCCTATAATTATTATCTAACCAATTTGTTAACTAAGACTTTTAAATTACTTTTTCTACCTCGCAAATCCAAACTGAATGATATGATCTTGATGTTATGATTAATTTTTGGTGTTAAACACATGACATGACCTGATAAAGAAAATTTTCAATTGAATTTTTTAAAATGTTATCTTTTTAGGTAACTTTGTAAACAAATAAAAAAAGAATAAGTTGGATGATTTTGAAAGAGAAATAATCCCGTTTGAAAATCACTTTTGGAATTTTTATGACAAATTAGATTCTAAAGTACAACAAAAATTCGATTGGACAATTTCATTGATCGAACGAACCAAAATTGTTCCCAAACAGTATTTTGACCATATGACTGGAACTGACGGGCTATGGGAAATACGGGTAAAATTTGGAAGTAATATTTTTCGAGTGTTCTGTTTTTTTGATAAAGGTAACATCTTGGTTTTGTTAAACGGATTTCAGAAAAAAACTCAAAAAACACCGAAAAAAGAGATTAAAAAAGCTGAAAAACTTAAAAAGAAATATTATGCAAACAAGTAAGAATGTAAGAAATTGGAAAGACCATATTAATCAAAAATATGGGGAAAAAGGGTCAGAATCACGTGAAAAATTTGAAGAAGAATTTGAGACTTTTAGAATTGGTGTCCTCATAAAAGAAGCACGTAAAAAACAAAAATTGACACAACAAGAGTTAGCTAATAAATCTGGAACAACTAAAAATTATATTTCCCGGATTGAAAATAATGTAAGTGATATTAGACTTTCCACTTTAATGCGAATCATAAAAGAAGGCTTAGGTGGGAATTTAAAATTATCGGTTGATATTGAATAAAACGAAAAAGTCTTAATGCTAAAAGTGCTTGTAGCTCGTTTTAATTTTATTGAAAAGGGTATAATACTTGATTTACGCCTTCCGATTTGGCAATGTATGCATCTCCAAAATCCGCTGACTTTCTTGTCGGGATTGTTTTTGTTTTCTTAGTCCATACAGCGTATCCAAAGCGTGCTGTCTTGTCTTTTTAATATCCACAATCGGATTTGGATAATCTTTTCCCAATTCAAAATTGTTGAACTGCTGTTCCATAGCTGTCATGGTCCAAGGTTGATGAGCAACTTCTGCAGGTAAATCTTTCAATTCTGGCAACCATTTTTTGATAAATCGCGCTACCGGGTCATGTTTTTGAGCATTCAACACGGGATTGTATACCCGAATGGTATTGATGCCCGTCACACCGGCTTGCATATTGAATTGCGGATAGTGAATACCGGGTTCAAAATCTAAAAATTGCTGAGCTAAAAATGCACTGCCATGCCAAAACCCTTGAAACAAATGATGACAAAAAAAAGACGCCAAACAAGCCCGCATTCTAAAATTGATATAGCCGGTTTCTTTTACACATCGCATACTGGCATCGACCAAAGGATAACCGGTTTCTGCATTTTTCCAAGCTTGGATATAAGTTTCGTTGACTGGAAATAAGTTGACATAAGCTTTGTTAATCGGCTCAAATTCCATCCGAGATTCTTGTTCAAATTTTTGAATAAAATGACTTTGCCAACTCAAACGCGAAGCAACCGCATTGAGTTGCCGCTTGATGGATTTGCCTTTAATATTTGGATTATTGACTCTGTTGTTTGCCAAACGTTGTGCCACTTCACGAATACTCAGATTCCCCCAAGCAATATAAGGCGACAAGCGGCTACAAGACACCCGAGAC
>JBHEPM010000078.1:0-10158 GCA_046260295.1 Psychroflexus sp. | reverse complement strand
TTGTGGTGCTGACCAACAAATATTACGACGGCAAAGTTCCTGAAACCGCTGAAATGACCGAGACTGATTTAAAGGTTTTAGCTGAAATCAAAACTTTTCCCGAGCAAGTTGCGGAATCTTTAGAAAAATACCGTTTTAGAGAAGCGCAAAGCAAAATGATGAATTTAGCCAGAATAGGAAACAAATATTTGGCAGATGAAGAGCCTTGGAAACTTCAGAAAACCAATCCGGAACGGACAAAAACCATTATGAATGTGGCGCTTCAAGTTGCGACAGCTCTAGCTGTAATCAGCGAACCATTTTTGCCTTTTACGGCGCAAAAACTGAAAAAAATGCTGAATTTTGAAGCATTTTCACACCCTTTGCTTTGGAATGATATTTCGAAACTGGATGTTTTAATGCCAAAAACACACCAAATCAATTCTGCTGAATTTTTATTCAGTAAGGTTGAAGATGAAGCTGTTCAACAACAAATAGGAAAATTAGAAGCAACTAAAACCAAAAATGCTGCTGAAGTTGTCGAACCTCAGAAAGATGAAGCTACTTTTGAAGATTTTACAAAATTAGATATTCGCGTAGGCACGATTCTAGAAGCCGAAAAGAAACCAAAAACCAAAAAATTGATGGTTCTGAAAGTAGACACCGGGATTGACCAAAGAACTATTGTTTCAGGCATAGCCGAAGATTTCAAACCAGAAGAAATAATCGGTAAAAAAGTTTCGGTTGTGGTGAATTTGAAACCGATAAAACTGAAAGGGACGATGAGTGAAGGCATGATTTTGATGACAAAAACCAAAGTTGGCAAATTGGCTTTTGTCAATCCTGAGGGTGAGAATATCTCCAACGGTATGCCAATAGTTTAAGCTATTTTAATATATTTACGAAAAAAAATAAAAAAGCATCATTTATGGGTTCTATTTCTATCGACAATATTTCAGAATATGCCAATTATTTTTTGGATAAAATTTTATCTTATTTACCAAGTGTACTCGCTGCGCTTTTAATTCTAATTCTAGGCCTTTGGTTTATAAAATTGATTCTAGGCAGAATAAGAAAAGTAATGGAGAAGCGCGAGGTAGATCCTGGCGTTAGAGGTTTTGCATTGAGTATTCTTGGAATTGCTTTGAAAATATTACTTTTCATAGTCGTAATCACAAAATTAGGTGTAGAAACCACATCCTTTGCAGCCATATTGGCAGCAGCTGGTTTGGCTATTGGTTTAGCACTTCAAGGTTCATTGTCTAATTTTGCTGGTGGTGTGTTGATTATTTTACTGAAACCTTTCAAAGTTGGAGACTTTATAGATGCGCAAGGCGAATCTGGTACAGTAGAAGAAATTACAATTTTTTACACATACTTAACCACTTTTAATAACCAAAGAGTTGTCATTCCAAATGGTCAACTTTCCAATAATAAGGTTAAAAACTATTCTTATGAGCCTTTGCGAAAAAATGCCATGACTGTAGGAATTTCCTACGATAGCGATATTAAAAAAGCAAGAGAGGTTTTATTGAATATTGTGAATTCTGATGAAAGGACATTGAAAGACCCAGAACCTGTAGTTTATGTAGCTGGCTTAGGAGATAATTCTGTCGATTTATCTTTAAGATTTTGGGCGACAAGAGAAGATTATTGGGGATTGCATTTCGACACTATTGAAAAATTAAAAATTGAATTGGAGGACGCAGGCGTTTCCTTCCCATTCCCTCAACACGATGTTCATTTATACAAAATGGACAAAGAAGAATAATTTGGAATGATTATTGAATTTAAATTAAAAACATATTTTATGAAAACTATATTTACACTTACGACTTTATTTTTATTCATTTTTAGCTCTACAGCTCAGCTAAATAATAGACTAAATAACGAGAGGTTAACTGAGGTACAAATGTTTAGGTTTTTAGACACCAAAAAAGGTAAGATTGATCTCAAAGATGTTCAAGGTTCTCCATATTTACAAGAAAATTTTGTTCTGGGGAAAGTAATTGATACTAAAAATAACGAATCTTTCAAAGCTCCTGTTAAATACAATATCTTCAAAGACCAAATGGAAATCAACATAAGTGAATCTCCTGACAAAATTAGTGTCTTAAATAGAACAAGGCAGTATGAATACGAAATTCAAGGCAAAAGATTCATATTCTTAAAAAACAACTTTCTTTTTGAAAATGCAGATAATGGATTTGTAGAATTAATTGGTAAATCTGGAGATGCGATGATTGTAAAGAGGTATTGGCAAAAATTCACTCCTAAACAAGCCGCAAGATCATCTTATCAAGATCCTACTCCGGCAAGACTTTCTACTGAATTTGACTACTATATTTCGAAAGACAATGGTTTAACATTTGAAGAAATCGATCCGCATAAAAGACGAATTTTAAAATCTTTTAGCGGTGATAAAAAAAATAAAATAAAATCTTATATTAGAGAAAAGAATATGAAATTCAGAGGTGATGACAGAGAAATTGAAAGTCAGCTTCAAAGAGTGATTTATTATTACAACACATTATAAAATCACTTTCCAGGCATAAAGTCTTTCAAATAATAAGGCTCAAAATAAGCCACGTCTTCAAAATCTTTTAAATCAAACTTCCGTTGTGCCACAAGATATTGTTCTCTTGCCGACGGAAGTTTTGTTTTGTAAAATACAGCATTGGCGTGATTGCAAATGTTTTTGAACTTTTCAACGCCTGAACCCACAAAATGAATTTGGTGTTGTTGAAGCTCTTTTGCAAAAGAATTTTCATCTAAAATTTCAGCTTCGATTGACCTAAAAATGTCAAAATCTGAAGTGTAAATTTCAGAATAAACTTCCATGCGTCTGGCGTCCAGCATTGGAACTATCAATCCATTTTCAGTTTTAATTTGCTTCGCCAACACTAATAATGTAGGCACAGAAATCAAAGGTTTATCCAGAGCAAAAGCCAAGCCTTTGGCGGCGGAAACACCAATCCGTAAACCGGTATAAGAGCCCGGACCTTTGCTTACAGAAATGGCATCTAAGCTTTCTAAATCAATATGATTTTCTTTACAGATTTCATCAATAAAAGTATGCAACTTTTCGGCATGAGAATATTCTGCACTGTTGAATTCCTTTAGCGCAAGAATTTCATTTGATTCTCCAATACAAACCGAGCAGTTTGTGGTTGAAGTTTCTATACAAAGTATTCTACTCAAAATTTGTGTTTTTTAGTATTCTACGACACGTATTCCAAAATACAATTCTAAGACTTTTAAGTTGAAAATATAGTCGTATTTGGCATTGATTAACCTGTTTTCTGCATTGGTCAGTCTAAATTTAGATTGGCTCAATTCAAAAGCATTAGATACGCCTACATTAAATCTTTGCTGGGCATAGTCAAAAGCAAGTTGTTGAGATTCAACAGCTTTTTCTGCAGCCTCGTAGGCTTTAGCGGCTGCTTGTGCATCAACATAAGCTTGGTAGACATTCGATTCTAAATCCAATTCAGCTTGCTCTAGTTGAAATTCTGCGCGCAGAGTATTTACTTCTGCTCTTTTGATGGAATTTCGCGTGGCAAATCCATTAAAAACAGGAACATTTAATTGCAGCCCATACGAAATACCATCATTCCGCCACAATTGGTCGACAAATGGTCTTGGACCAATTGAAGTAAATTGAAAATTTGGTGTAACCACTGCTTCTCCTGTAGATTCTACAACACCAATTTGTGAAGTTGGATTTTGTGGGTCAATGCCATCTTGAGCAAATCTTTCTCTATCTGTTTCTCTTGTATTGTAATTAAAAAAACCGTTAACGGAAGGATACAGTTGTGTTTTGGCAAGTTCAACATCTTTCTCTGCCAATTCTACATTTTGTTCGGCAACTTTCACCTCGTAGCGTTCTTCTCTTGCTTTTTGGATAATTTCTTCAGGTGTATTATTCAAAATATCAGTAAGTGGCACATCATAGCTTTCGTCTGCAATGTCAAAATCTTTGTAATCTTCAATTAAAAGTGTTTGTGCTAAATTGATTAAAGCGATTCTTACCGCATTCTCTGCCACGATAATTTGCTGTTGTTCGTCGGCATTGGTCGCTTCTATTTCAAGCAAATCGCCTTCCGGAGCAGTACCAGCATCAACAGATTTTTGGGTTTGATCGATTTGGTCTAGCGTAACTTTATTTTGTTCTTTCAACAAAGCGACCTGTTGCTTATTGACCAAAACTTGTAAATATGAATTGGCAACAGCTAAAGCAATATCGTCTTTCATTTGCTGAAGCGAATACTGGGCAGATAACTGTTCAAGTTTAGCGCGTTGAAATGTTTTTAGATTTCGTAAACCATCAAAAATAGTCACACCAACAGTGGCATTTAGCGACAAATTTCTTGTGGTTTGATTTTCCAAAACACCGGTGGTTACATTTTGTGTCAAACCTGAGTTCCAACTATTGCTAGCACTCCCATTTAATGAGGGTAAATAATTCCCGATAGCTTCACTCTTGCTGATATCTGCACTTTTTTGATCGAGTTCAGATTGCTTGACATTAATGTTGTTATCGATTGCATATTTTACACAAGCTTCCAAAGTCCATTCTTCAGGCTGCTGTTGAGCTTTGAGTGAAAGAGAAAAAAGTAAACTTAAAATTATAAAAATTGGTATTGTCGATTTCATATTGTCAAATTTACATTCCACGTCTTGGGTTCTCACTTTCTTTGGCTCTATTCCAAATTTTAATTTCATCTTCAGTATCAATTCCACTCAAAACTTCTGCGTGGATACCGTCGCTTACGCCCAACTCAATATCTTTTCTTTCAAAAGTGCCATCGGCTTGTTTCACCTCAACATAAGGTGCTTGGGTTTCTTTATCAAATTGAATTAGAGATTCTTCTACAGCCACAACATCTTCAGCTTTTTCTAAAATAATAGAAGCGTTGGCGCTTAAACCAGCTCTTATAAAAATATCTCGATCTCTTTTCAGAGTGCCTTCAATATCAAATTGAACAGCGCCATTTTCATCAACACCTTTTGGAGCAATATAGTCCAAAACAGCTTCAAAAGTTGTGTTTTCAATAGCACCGATGGTAATTTCTAAAGGCAATCCAACTTCGAGTTTTCCAACTTCAGATTCGTCCACTTTGCCTTCAAAAATCATTTCATCTACATTGGCAATTGTAGCAATGGTTGTTCCTTCGTTGAAATTATTGGCTTGAATAACTTGACTTCCTTCTTTCACAGGAACGTCCAAAACCATTCCTGAAATTGTAGATCTTACGGATGTTGTTGCTGCATCTCCAATTGCTTCTGTTGTTCCAGTTTGGATGATATCAAAATTTTCTTTCGCAGATTCCAAATTTTGTTGAGCAACTTTGTAGGCGGTTTCTGCTTGATCAAAATCGTTGGCAGAAATCACGCCATTATCATATAATTCTTTTTGCCTCTGAAATACTTTTTTCTCATTATTAAGGTTGATTTCAGCATTTTTAATTTGGTTTCTAGCACTGTTTAAGTTGGTGATATCTGGCACAACTTCAAGTTTGGCAATCATATCACCAATCTGAACGCTATCTCCAGCTTTGATGAAAATTTTGTCAATAATTCCTGAAATATTCGGTTTTATTGGCACTTCTTCTCGCGGTACAATTGTGCCGGTAGCCACCGTTTTTTTCATGATGGTTCTTTCACTGGCTTGCTCTGTTTTATAAGTCACCGGATCGCTTTGGTTTTTCTGCCACAAATAATAAAGTGAGCCACCAAAACCAATGATGATGACGAGCAAAATGATAATTGTTAAGGTTTTTTTCATTGTATTAGGGTTGATATTATTTAAAATTTTTATTCAGTTCTTAATGCGTCTACTGGTTTTGTTTTTATGGCATTTTGTGCCGGAATAAATCCTGCCAAAAGCCCCGAAACCACCAAAATTGTTAAGGCAATTAGCACAGAAAATAAGTCTACACTCGGGTTGGCAAACATCATTTCTGAAGTATCTACATTATCTAATGCCAGATTTACAATTCCCAGAATTGAGGTGGCAAAGATAATTCCTGTCATCCCAGCTATCAGGGTTAAAAAGACAGATTCCATAAGAATTTGTCCCCGAATAGACCAAGGCGAAGCTCCGAGTGCACGTCTTACACCAATTTCTTGAGTGCGTTCTTTCACAACGATTAGCATGATGTTGCTAATCCCAATGACTCCGGATAAAAGCACCAAAATTCCAACAAAATATGCAACAAAATTTAAGGCTAGAAATAAGCCATTAATTTTGTTGAACATTTCAAAAAGGTCGAAATTCCCAACAGCTCGATCGTCATCTGGATGAATATTATGTCTGCTTTTTACCACATCAAAAACTTGATTTTTCAAATTGGTAATTGAATGATTATCGTCTGCTGTAATTGCCATCCAACCTACATTATTACTCATATTAAAAGCTTGGGAAAAACTCGTAAATGGCACATAGATTTCTTTTTGTGCTTCTTCAGGATTTCGGTTTGTCGTGCCTTTCTTTTTATATTTTCCGACCACCATAAAGTTGACACCATTGATTTTGATATATTCTCCCAAATATTCTTCATTTGAGTCAAATAAAATATCAATAACACCTTGTCCAATTACGGCTACTTTTCGTTTATCTTCAATGTCATTCATATTAATGAAACGACCTTGGGTAATATCCATCGGTTCTTGATTGATGATATTCGGATAATCGCCATAAACATTGAATGCGCCGCTTTTCAAACCACGAACTACATTATTATCGCCACCAAATCCACCGAGTTGATTTCTAGGTGAAACGTATTTTAAACCATTTACATTTCGCTCAATTGCTGGAACGTCATCAAGTTTGAAACTGTAACGTCTTCCTTTTGAAAAACCTTTATGCGAAATAGAAGTCGTTTGCGACCACATAAACATAGAATTAGTAGCAATTCCAGAAAATCCTTGCGTCACACCGTTTTCCAATCCATTACCAGCAGCCAAAAGAATTACCAGAATAAAAATTCCCCAAAACACACCAAAAGCCGTCAAAACTGTTCGAAAAACATTCGAACTTAATGACTCTATAATTTCATTCCATTTGTCTCTGCTAAACATATTATTCGTCTCTTAGTGCATCTATAGGTTTAATTCTTGCGCCTCGCCAAGCTGGGAAAAATCCAGCTACTGCGCCAGAAATAATCAATAATATAACTGTGGAAATCGCCACATTGAAATCTACACTGGGATTTGAAATAAATTCACTTTCTATAAAAGGTCCGACCAATTCAAGTAAGAAAAGGGCAAAAATAAGCCCAAAAAAACCTGAAATTGTAGTTACAAAAATAGACTCGTGTAGTACCATGCCTACAATAGACATCGGTTGTGCGCCGATGGCTTTTCTTATGCCAATTTCTTTGGTGCGTTCTTTCACAATAATCAACATAATATTACTCACGCCAACAATTCCAGCAAGCAAAGTCATCACGCCAACCACCCAAAAGAACAAACGGATGATATTATTTAAATCGTAAAATTGTTTTGCATTTTCTAATGAATTATTGATGCTAATCGCAGAATCATCGATAGGTGCAACTGTATGTTTGGCTTTCAAATTTGTACTAACTTCACTTATAAATGCATTCGATTTTTCTAAAGCAAGATTGTAATCATCTTCTTTGGGTAATGTAAAAGCGAGATAACTGATTTTATTGCCGCCACCAAACACAGATTGCGCTGTGCTTATGGGTAAAAACAAACGGGATTCTTCGCGTTCTCCACCAGGATCTGTATAAACACCAACAACTTTGAATTTCAAATTTGAAATTTCTATAAGCTTGCCAATTGGATCTTCTTCTTTAAACAAATCATCTCTAACTTTACGACCAATAGCAATATGCTTTTCATTGTTTTTAAGATCATTCTGATTGATAAACCTTCCTTGAATAATTGAAGCATTTTCCAAAAACTGATTGTCAGGATACACTCCTTCTATACGATAGCTTCCTGAATTATTTTTATAACTTGCCAAATTACTCCAAATTCTATAAACGGATGATTTGTATTCTAAATCTTCACTAAAATTATCGTCAATAAATTGGTAGTCATCATTTTTCAATTGAATGCGACGACCAGGATTCATACCTTTATATTCCACTTTGGTCACACCAGTATAAATAGAAACTCTGTTGGTTGCATCGCGCTCAAACTGTTCTTCCACACCGTTTTGCATGCCTTTTCCAACGCCGAGCAATATCACTAAAATAAAAATTCCTGAAGCCACTGAAACGCCTGTAAGAATAGTCCTTAACTTATTCTTGCCAATGGTTTCAAAAACTTCTTGCCAGCGTTCTATACTAAACATTTTGCAAAGCTCTTACTTGTTCGTTCATAGAATCATCTATAATAACGCCATCTTTCAGGTTAACGATTCTTTTAGTCATTTTCGCAATATCTTCTTCGTGAGTCACTACTAAAATGGTTTTGCCTTCATCATTGATTTGCTGGATGAGAGCCATAATTTCATAAGAAGTTTTAGAATCCAAAGCCCCAGTCAACTCATCCGCAAGTAGAACTTTAGGATCACTGGCTAAAGCTCTTGCAATAGCAACTCTTTGTTTCTGTCCGCCAGAAAGTTCGTTTGGCTTGTGGGTGGCCCAGTCTGCCAAACCAACTTTTTCCAAATAAGCCATGGAACGCTCCATTCTTTCACTTCGTTTCATGCCTTGATAATACAAAGGCAAGGCGACATTGTCTAGCGCAGATTTATAATTGATTAGATTGAAAGACTGAAAAATAAAGCCTAAAAATTTATTACGATATTTAGCTGCAATTTTTTCGTTTAAATTTTTAATTGGCACACCGTCTAAAGTATAAGAACCAGCATCAGCTTCGTCCAACATGCCCAAAATATTCAATAAAGTAGATTTTCCAGAACCGGAAGATCCCATAATAGCAACCAATTCACCTTCTTTGACATTAAAGTTAATTCCTTTCAATACGTGCAAAGAATTTTTGCCCATTTGATAAGATTTGTGAAGATCTTTAATTTCTATCATAGTGAATTGATTTACTAAACATATGACAGTTGTTAAGCCATAATGTTACAAACTAATATGTTATCAGAATGTTAAAATTATTGTTTCTTTAAGTTTAATAAAAATCTGAAATTAGATTATATTCGTTTTATATTTGCTAAAAACGAATATATTGGATTTTATAAAACTTAATAACATCAGGGTTTACGCCTATCACGGCTGTTTGGCTGAAGAAACCAAAATCGGCAGTGATTATCGCGTAGATTTGAAAATTGAAGCAGATTTAAACAAATCTGCAACATCCGATCAACTGAAAGATACGGTGGATTATGTACATTTAAATTTACTCGTAAAAGAGGAAATGGCAGAGCCTTCAAAACTTTTGGAACATGTTGCCAAACGAATTCTTGACCGAATAATGAACGAACTCAAGATGGTTCAAAAGGCGGAAGTTGCTGTAGCTAAAATGAATCCACCGCTTGGGGGCGATGTAGAGAGTGTTTGTATTGAACTTTCAAAATCTAGGTAATACTGAAGTTTTTTATTTTTTCAGACACTTATCACATTTCTGTTGCAGAATTACCGAATAATTTTCTAAACTTGCATTTCTAAAAAAGGTGTCGTGGTCGAGTGGCTAGGCAGTGGTCTGCAAAACCATCTACAGCGGTTCCCCCGAAGTTTCGGGGCGCTCGTGTCTATTAATTCTTTTTATAAAAATTCCTTTGTCTAAATGCACTTTGTCTATATAATTTATTCCAAAGCTGTTGACAAATTTTACGTTGGTGAAACACCTGATGTAGAAAATAGAGTTAAGCTTCATAATGATCATTATTTTGAAGATGCATATACAAAAATAGCTCAAGATTGGGAGTTAGTTTTAAAATTCGAATGTAGAAATAGATCAGAAGCAATTTTTATTGAAAAATTTATAAAACGTATGAAAAGTAAAGAGTTTATCAAAAAAATAATTAAAAACCCTACTATACTATCGGATATTATGGTGAAGCATAAATCTTAATAATTTATTAGATGTTATTCATTATGTATTTTCATCTATTTTGGAGATAATTTTTTCATAATTACACCTAAACATTTAAAGATTATCATTAAATTTGCATTTCTAAAAAAGGTGTCGTGGCCGAGTGGCTAGGCAGTGGTCTGCAAAACCATCTACAGC
>JBHEPM010000077.1:5056-10175 GCA_046260295.1 Psychroflexus sp. | reverse complement strand
CATAAAGTATAGACCCAAACCATGCTGTTTAATTCTATAGATTTTGCTATTTTTCTGCCCATAGTTTTTCTGCTGTATTGGTTTGTAGTCAATAAAAATTTAAAACTTCAAAATTCACTCATTCTTGGTGCCAGCTATGTGTTTTATGCGTGGTGGGACTGGCGATTTTTGTCACTAATTATTTTTAGTACAATTGTTGACTATGTAGTTGGTTTAAAATTGAAATCTAAAAACAACAAAACCAACAGGAAATTTTTGCTTTGGATTAGTATTATCGTGAATCTAGGTTTTCTTGGCTTTTTCAAATACTACAACTTCTTTTTAGAAAATTTCAGGTCTGCATTTTCAATTTTTGGTATGGAAATCAATGCCAATTCATTGAATATCATTCTCCCGGTTGGCATTAGTTTTTACACGTTTCAAACATTGAGTTATACTATAGATATTTATAAACAAAAGCTAGAACCCACGAGAGATTTTATTGCTTTTTCCGCATTTGTAAGTTTTTTCCCTCAACTTGTTGCCGGACCGATAGAACGTGCCAAAAATTTATTACCACAGTTCTTTAGCAAACGAAATTTCGATTATTCAAAAGCCGTAGATGGATTGCGACAAATCTTATGGGGATTGTTCAAAAAAGTTGTTATTGCAGATAATTGTGCTGAATTTGCCAATCAGATTTTCAATAATTCTGCCGATATGAATGGCAGTACGTTAGTCTTAGGTGCTTTGTTTTTTACATTTCAAATTTATGGTGATTTTTCTGGCTATTCTGACATTGCGATTGGCACTGCGCGATTATTTGGTTTCAAATTAATGCGAAATTTTGCTTTTCCATATTTCTCTAGAGATATTGCAGAATTTTGGCGTCGCTGGCATATTTCACTTTCCACATGGTTTCGTGATTATTTGTATATTCCACTCGGTGGTAGTCGTGGTGGTAATTGGAAAGCCATCAGGAATATTTTTGTTATTTTCATCGTCAGTGGGTTTTGGCATGGCGCCAATTGGACATTCATTGTTTGGGGCGCTTTGAATGCGTTTTATTTCATTCCATTATTTTTAAGCAAAACACACAAAAGTCATCTGGAAATCGTCGCTAAAGGGCGGTATTTACCTAGTGTAAAAAATCTTTTTTTGATGCTAATCACTTTCAGTTTGACGGTTTTTTCTTGGATATTCTTCAGAGCAGAAAGTATTTCACACGCGTTCGCATATATTTCTGAAATTTTTTCAGCTTCATTGTTTTCAATGCCCGAATTTATAGGAATGCGAGATGCGCTGATTACGATGATTTTAATAGGATTGTTCACTATCGTAGAATGGCGTGGTCGAGAGTGGCAATTTGGATTAGAACGTTTTGGTTTCAAATGGAAGCGACCAATTCGCTTTGCCGTGTATTACTGTATAGTTATTATCATATTTTGGTTTGGTGGAGAACAGCAAGATTTCATCTATTTTCAATTCTAAATTATGCGAAAGTTTCTATTCAAAATAATCATTTTTACTCTGCCTTTAGTTTTATATTTTGGAATGAATTCGGCGATAAATTATGGAATTTATTCAAATCAAAAAGTGGATTTGGGACAACTAGAGGTATTGATTCTTGGTGATTCGCATCCACAAAAAAGCATTGATCCTGAATTGTTTAGCAAAGCTAAAAACATTTCTCAACAAGCTGAACCTTATGTGTTAAGCTATTGGAAATTGAAGAAAATACTAGAATCCAATCAACTGGAATCGCTTGTTTTAGGTTTTTCGCCACACAATATTGCTGAATTCAACGACTATAAATTTTCAAAAGAAAAATGGTGTTCAGAAATGTTTAGACGAAGTTATCCTATAGAAAATTACAAATCCATAGATGAGTTAGTTTCCGTTAACTATAAAAGCTTTTACAAAACACTATGGAAAGAAACTTCGTTTTATCCCACAACCGAACATCAAAATTTTATTGGCAAGTATTCTAAAAATGAATCAAGTGATATTTCAGATTGGCAAAAAATAATAAAACGACATTATTACTGGAAAAATGAACAACTTGGTCTCTCAGAATTATCAATTTCTTATTTAGATTCAATAGTAAAAATTTCAAACAAACACAATATAAAATTGATTTTAGCAGGGAGTCCAATACATGAAAAATATTCAAATCATATTCCTGAAGAAGTTATGAAAAGATTCGAAGATTTAAAAACAAAGTATCAAAAACAAACTATAATTTTTGATCGAATTCAAAATCATAAGTATGCCGATTCATTATTTTTCAACGCTGATCATTTGAATGAAATCGGAGCTAAAAAATTCACCTTAGATTTGAATAATTTTATGAAGCATTGAGATAATATCAAATAGTCGAGTAGAAGCACATTCTTTTTGAAATTGTTCACAAGAATTATGATATTTTTATTTTCAAATAGCTTTCAAAGCTTAAATTTGCAAAAAATTGAAAATATGAGTTCTAAAATATTAATTGTTGGTGCATGTGGACAAATTGGTTCAGAATTAACTGCCAAATTGAGAGAAATTCATGGCACTGAAAATGTTATCGCATCAGATATTAAAGAAGGCAACTCCAGTTTCATGAATTCTGGTCCATTTGAAGTTTTAGATGCAACAAATTTTGAAGCTTTTGAAAAAATTTGCAAATCTCATCATATCGAATCTGTTTATATGATGGCAGCCATGTTGAGCGGAACGGCAGAAAAATTCCCGATGAAAGCTTGGGATTTGAATATGACATCCTTGTTCAATGTTTTGGATTTGGCTAAAAATGAAACGATAAAACAAGTTTTTTGGCCGTCGAGTATTGCTGTTTTTGGACCGACCACGCCAAAAATTGACACGCCTCAACAAACAATTATGGAACCAAGTACAGTTTACGGAATCAGCAAACAAGCTGGTGAGCGTTGGTGTGCCTATTATCATAAAAGATATGGTGTAGATGTGAGAAGTATTCGCTATCCAGGTTTAATTAGCTACAAAACACCTCCGGGTGGTGGCACGACAGATTATGCCATTGAAATTTTCCACGAAGCTTTAGAAAAAGCTGAATACACGTCTTTTTTAAGTAAAGATACGGCTTTACCAATGATGTATATGGATGATGCCATTGAAGCGACAATTTCTATTATGCAAGCACCGGCAGAACAAATTAAAGTACGTTCATCTTACAATTTGGGTGGCGTCAGTTTTACACCGGAAGAATTGGGAAAACTTGTCGCTGATGAAATTGATGGATTTAAAATGAATTATAAGCCTGATTTTCGACAAGATATTGCGGATTCATGGCCAAGTAGCATCAATGATGAAGACGCACAAAAAGATTGGAATTGGCAACACAAATACGATTTGAAAATGATCGTAAAAGAAATGTTGGAAGGCATTCGAACTTTAGAAAATTCTGAAGTATAAACTTTGAACTAAAATTTCACATAAAAAATCGGCTATTTGAATTTTTCAAATAGCCGATTTTTAGTTTGAAAAGCATTTCGGATTATTGATTCCTAAACACCAACTTATTGTCAAATTGATCGAGTAAAATAATACTGTCTGTTTTTATATTTTCAGCTAAAATTTCTTTAGATAGCGTATTCAGCACTTCTTTTTGAATGGTTCGCTTGACTGGTCTTGCGCCATATTGCGGATCGAATCCGATTTTTGACAAATAATTGATGGCTTCTTCTGTCGCGTCAATTGTGATGCCTTGTTTTGCTAACATGCCTTTTAGATTATTCAACTGAAGTTTGACAATCGCTTTGATGTCTTTTTCTGCCAATGGTGTAAACATTACCACATCGTCAATTCTGTTCAGGAATTCAGGTCTCACGCTTTGTTTTAACAAGCCAAGTACTTCAACTTTTGCACTTTCCATGGCAGTTTCAATATCTTGCGTATTGTCGTATTTCTCTTGGATAATATGACTACCAATATTGGATGTCATCACAATTATTGAATTTTTGAAATCAGCCAATCGTCCTTTGTTGTCCGTCAATCGACCTTCATCCAAAACTTGTAATAAAACGTTGAACGTATCTGGATGCGCTTTTTCAATTTCATCCAATAAAATGACAGAATAAGGTTTACGTCTAACCGCTTCAGTTAGTTGCCCGCCTTCTTCGTAACCCACGTATCCAGGAGGCGCACCAACCAAACGACTTACAGAATGGCGTTCTTGGTATTCGCTCATATCAATTCTCGTCATTGAACTTTCATCGTCGAACATATATTCTGCAAGTGCTTTGGCAAGTTCGGTTTTACCTACCCCGGTGGTTCCTAGGAACAAAAACGAACCAATTGGTCGGTTTTGGTCTTGCAAACCAGCGCGACTTCTGCGAACTGCATCGGAAACCGCTTGAATTGCTTCGTCTTGACCAATGACACGATTGTGCAATTCATCTTCAAGTTTCAGTAATTTTTCACGGTCAGATTGAAGCATTTTGGTAACTGGAATACCAGTCCATTTGGCAACAACTTCAGCGATGTCTTCATAATCAACTTCTTCTTTGATTAGCGTATTTTCATTTTTTTGTTGCTCAACTTGTGATTGCAATTTTTGCAATTGTTCTTGCGCTTCTTTGATTTTACCATATCTGAATTCCGCAACTTTGCCGTAATCGCCTTCGCGTTCAGCGCGTTCAGCTTCAAGTTTATATTCTTCGATGTTGGTTTTTACTTTTTGAATTTGATCAACTACATCTTTTTCATTTTTCCAGCGTGCATTTAGCGTGTTGCGTTCTTCTTTTAAATCTGCCAAATCTGCTTTCAAAGATTTCAATTTGGATTCATCTTTTTCACGTTTGATGGCTTCAATTTCAATTTCAAGTTGCATCACTTTTCGGTCTAAAACATCAAGCTCTTCGGGTTTAGAATTGATTTCCATTCTCAATTTTGAAGCCGCTTCATCCATTAAATCAATGGCTTTGTCTGGTAAAAATCGATCACTTATGTATTTATGTGATAATTTTGCACATGCAATAAGTGCTTGATCGCTAATTCTTATCCCATGATGAATTTCGAACTTCTCTTTAATACCGCGTAAAATAGAGATTGTATCTTCAACAGAAGGCTGATCTATTAGAACTTGTTGGAACCGACGTTCTAAGGCCGCGTCCTTTTC
>JBHEPM010000077.1:4709-5046 GCA_046260295.1 Psychroflexus sp. | reverse complement strand
CAAAATACTTTTGAAATTCATCTAAAGTTGTGGCACCAATTGCACGAAGTTCACCTCTTGCCAAAGCAGGTTTCAAAATATTGGCTGCATCCATCGCACCTTCACCTCCGCCAGCGCCGACAAGCGTGTGGATTTCATCGATGAATAATACAATGTCGCCATCGCTAGTGGTAACTTCTTTAATTACAGCTTTTAGGCGTTCTTCAAATTCACCTTTATATTTTGCGCCTGCGATTAATGCACCCATATCCAAGCTATAAATTTTCTTAGATTTTAGGTTTTCAGGAACATCACCACCGATGATTCTATGTGCCAAACCTTCTGCTATGGCGGTTTT
>JBHEPM010000077.1:378-4482 GCA_046260295.1 Psychroflexus sp. | reverse complement strand
GAGTAGCACAGGGTTGTTTTTAGTGCGCCGTGACAACACCTGCATGATGCGTCGCACTTCTTCATCTCGACCAATCACTGGATCCAATTTGCCTTCTTCAGCCATTTGATTCAGGTTTTTGGCATATTTATCTAGCGCATTGTAATTTTCTTCAGCACTTTTTGAAGTCACGCGATCGCCTTTTCTCAATTCATTGATGGCAGCTTGCATTGATTTTTCTGAAACGCCTTGATCTTTCAAAACCTGAGCAATTTTACTTTTACTTTTGAAAATCGCTAAAATTAAATGTTCAATGGAAACATATTCATCATTCATTTTTTTCGCAATGATGCTAGCTTCGTTAAGTGTTTTTCCAGCTTCACGAGAGAGTACAATGTCACCGCCCGAAACTTTTGGGAAACTTTCTAAGTTCTTATCTAAAATTTGTTTGAACAATTGGACATTGACGTCTAGTTTTTTGAGTAAAAAAGGCGTTACATTTTTATCGATTTCAGAAATAGCCTTAAAAATATGTTCGTTTTCAATTTGCTGATGACCAAATTCTTGTGCAAGCAGTTGCGCTTTTTGAACAGCTTCTTGAGTTTTTATTGTAAAATTGTTAAAGTCCATTTTTTGGTAAATTTAATATTCACTTTTTTACTAGCAAATGATGTACCTTTTTGGAAGTGTGTCAATTTGGCGCTAGTGATGACTAAATCTATGACGTTTTGACATATGTTAAAGTGAGCTTAAGAATAAAATTGAAAAATCATAAAAATGAAGCTTTAAATACTAAAATGAATTTTATGATTCTTTCGGAATAGGATTAATGCATATATTCGAAAAAATTATAAAATTTTAGTAATGGTTAAAAAATATATTTTGTTGTTTCTGCTCATCGGTTATGCTGTCAACGCACAAGTGACTAATGAGGGGAAACCGGTAAGTTGGAAATTAAACACCGAAGATGTTAAAACGATTAAGTTACCAAGTTTTGATTTAGAAAAATTACAAAGAGAAGATGAAATCAATGATGGAGATAAATCAAAACCTTGGCGCTTTGGCTACGAGCATCAAGTGAGTTTAGGTTTTGAAGATGGAAAATGGTTTCAATTGAATAATGGGGATAAAGTTTGGACGATGAATATTTCATCTAAAAATGCCAAAACAATGAATTTCATTTTTGATGAATACCATATTCCTGAAGGTGCTAAATTGTATTTCTATAATGATGATCGCACTGACGTTCTTGGCGCTTACACACATACGCAAAACAGAGAAGATATGGTTTTTGGGTCGTGGTTGATTGATGGTGAGAATATTTGGATAGAATATCATGAACCTAAAGATGCTAACTTTGAAGGGCAATTGCACATTTCTAAAGCTGTACACGGCTATAGAAGTGTAAATGATAATCCGAATTTACAAAAAGATTTGAATGACTCAGGAAACTGTAATCAAGATGTCGATTGTCCAGTTGGAAGTGATTTTGATGAGACTAAAGATGAATTGAAAAAATCTGTAGGTATGGTTGTTGTCGGTGGAAGTGGTGCTTGTACTGGAACATTGATCAATAACACAAATAATGACGAAACACCCTATTTTTTAACGGCCAACCATTGCTTGAGCGGAAGTACTGGTGCTTGGGCATTTCGTTTTAACTGGCGTAGTCCAAATCCTCAATGTGCAACTTTTTCGAATTCACAAAACGGTAATTTTGATCAAACAGTTAGTGGAGCTACATTACGTGCTAATAACGGTAGATCTGATATGGCACTGGTAGAAATAACTGCACCTCTTCAGCCTAACTGGGATTTGGTTTGGGCCGGTTGGGACAGAAGTGGAAACCTGCCAGACTTTAGTGTTGGCATTCATCATCCATCTGGAGATATTATGAAAGTTTGTCGTGATGATGATTCAGCAACGCAAGAATCTACTCAATTCAATGGTGAAACACAGATGCAAATTTGGTTAATTAATGAATGGGAACTAGGTGTGACTGAACCAGGTTCATCTGGTTCAGCTTTATTCAATAATGATGGTAAAATTATTGGACAACTTGCAGGTGGTGTTGCCGCTTGCAATGGGACTTCTAATAATGGTGAATTTGATTTTTATGGCAGATTTGATGTGTCTTGGGATTATGGAAATAACAGTTCTTCTAGATTGAGTGATTGGTTAGACCCTAACAATACTGGTGTTATGGAAATAGATCAGTATCCGCCACTTGAAGTTTTTGATAATGATATAGCACTAAATGTTTTAGGGATTAACGATATTGAATGCTTGGACGATACAGTTCAACCTACTTTTGAAATTGAAAATACAGGTGAAAATACAATAACTTCTGCTACACTTACTTATCAATTGGGCGATGGGCAGGAAATTACTGAAGATTGGACAGGTAATTTAGAACAAGGCGAAAGCGAAGATATTGCAAGCCCAGTTTTAAATTTAAGTTCAGGAACAAATTTAACGGCTGATATTCAAATTGATGGAATAACAGATGAAAATTTGAATAACAATTCTGCAAATATTAATTTACCTGTACCGGATTTATTTGATACAAATCAAGTCAGTCTAACATTGGTGACAGATAGCTATGCTAATGAAACTACTTGGGAATTTGTCGATAGTGATGGGGTTGTAATCGCGCAAAATGGAGGTCTTGACGATAATTCGAGTTATACTGATACTTTCAACGTTGATCAGGATGAATGTTATACTTTTAGAATTTTTGACTCTCAAAATGATGGAATTTGTTGCTTCTTTGGGGAAGGTTCATTTATATTAGAAACTGCAGAAGGTGAATTAATTTATTCTGGAGGAGAATTTGAAACCGAGGATAGCGTTGAGTTTAGAATAGGTGAGGGCTTATCTTCAGTAGATTTTAGTTCAGAATCAATTAATATTTATCCAAATCCAACTTCAGATTTTATTGAAATCAGTTCAGATTTAACTACTGAATTTGAGGTTCAAATTTTCGACATGAATGGTAAAATGCTCATGAATTTAGATAATATAAACAACAACAAAATTGATTTATCAGAATTGGCTTCAGGTGTCTACTTTATTAAATTACAAAGTGAAAATCAAAATAATTTTGTTACCAAAAAGCTTATAAAAAAATAATTGAACTGAAAAATCATTTTTACAAAAAAGCCTTTGAAACTTCGGATTTCAAAGGCTTTTTATTTGATAAAATCGCTACTTAAAAGCGGTAAAATAAATATTATTTTGAATTAAAATCGAGTGAATTCTTTTTGAAAACTTCAATGTTTTTGGTTTGAGATTCAGAAGAAATTTTTGCTTTATTGTAAGATTTTCCAAATCAATATCATCAATGATTTTTTGCCATAAATTATCTTCAGCCATTTTACAACGAATCACTAAAGCAAAACGGTTGACATCCAAATACTTTTTTAAAGATGGGTTTTTTTGCTCTTCTTCTTTAAATTTTGAAATGAAATACAAGCGATCTTCGTTGAATTTTGATTTGGCCAAATTGTTTTCGCTGTCTTTAAAATAACGCATGCCAACTTTAGGGTGAAATGCTACTGAAAATTTTAAAGCTGCTCGAACAAAAAAGTCTAAATCTTGAGCGGTGCGCAATTTTGGATCAAAAACACCAATTTCATAAAACTTTGTTTTTTCAAAAGCAGCAGCAGAAGTCCAAATGATTGGATTTACCAAACTCGATTTAAAATAATCGTTTATGATTTGTGGTTCTTCAGCCAAATCTACATTGAAATCAGCTTTCCGAATGGTTTTGTTTTGCATAATAATTTCATATGCGTCACAAAAAATGCCAGCTTTAGGAAATTTTTCAATAAGTAATTTGATTGTGCTTAAATGATGCGGATACCAAAAATCATCGGCATCCAACAAAGCGATATATTGACCTTTTGCATTTTCAATTCCATTATTTCGTGCCACAGAAACGCCTTGGTTTTTTTGTGAAATTATTTTCAGTCTTGAATCTTCTAAAGTTTTTAATTTATTTAGACTTCCATCTGTTGAGCCATCATTGACTATGATTATTTCAAAGTTTTCATAATCTTGATTCAAAACACTTTTGACAGTATTTAGAATATAATTTTCCTTGTTGAAAAGCGGAATGACTAC
>JBHEPM010000077.1:0-323 GCA_046260295.1 Psychroflexus sp. | reverse complement strand
ATAAAAATAGATTGTTTTGATCTGAAATTAAACGACTTTTGATTTTAGATTCATATTTAATAAATAATTTAGTAAAAATATTTTCAATTTTCCAAGATTTTAATTTTTCATAAGCTTTGAGTAAATGAATTTCGTTTGCTGAAATTCGCTTTGATTGGTAAATATTTTTTAAATTCATTAAAGCCATTTCAGTTTTCTCTATAAAAGCTGAATTTTCATCTATATCTTTGTGAATAACAGGATTTTCAATGTGTTTGACATTAACTTTTTTCTTTTTTAATTCAAATGCAAAAAGCGTATCTTCATGACCATAAGTGTTGAAG
>JBHEPM010000076.1:2361-10293 GCA_046260295.1 Psychroflexus sp. | reverse complement strand
GCCATTAGTTGCTGAAAATCTTTTTCACCAAAGAAAGCTTTATGTGGTTTTACAATATCAAATAATCTTTTCAAAACACTACCAACACCATCAAAATGTCCAGTTCTGAATTCGCCTTCCATAAATTCTACAATGGAACCAAAATCATAGGATTCTGATTGGATGTTGCCTTCATAAACATCTTCAGCTGACGGTGCAAAAATAACAGTTTTTGAATTGTGTTTTTCTAAAAACGCTTCATCTTTATTTAAATTTCTTGGGTATTTATCTAAATCTGATACGTTATTGAACTGGGTAGGGTTTACAAAAACACTGACAACAACAAGGTCACAAAATTTGTAGGCAAAATCGATCAGTGATAAATGCCCATTATGCAAGGCGCCCATAGTAGGTACCAAGCCAATAATTTTTTTTTCGTTTTTTTCGTTTTCAATAAAATCTGAAAGCGACTTTTTCGTTTGTAATACCACAAGCTGTATCTAAGGATCAGTTTGCAATATTAATATTTTAACGTGAATCCGCATAAATTTTTGTAAATTTGCCAACTTTTTACTGTGAATCAATAATGTAAAAAATTTTATGAAAGATAAACGCATACTCTACGTATCTTCAGAAGTTGTCCCCTATTTACCGGAAAACGATATTTCTTCAACCTCATTTGAGGCTCCAAAATCTATAAATGCAGCTGGTGGTCAAACCCGAATTTTTATGCCTAAATTTGGCAACATAAACGAACGTCGACACCAGTTGCACGAGGTGATTCGCTTGTCTGGAATGAACCTAGTCATCAACGATTTGGACATGCCTTTGATTATTAAAGTAGCGTCAATTCCAAAAGAGAGGATGCAAGTTTATTTTATTGATAACGAAGATTATTTTAAACGCAAAGCCACTTATTCTGATGAAGATGGGGCTCTTTTTGAAGACAATGACGAGCGTGCTATATTTTTCGCCAAAGGCGTCATTGAAACCGTCAAAAAACTGAACTGGTCTCCAGATATTATTCATGTCCACGGTTGGTTAGCTTCTTTGTTGCCGATGTATTTAAGACATTATTACGGCAACGAGCCATTATTTTCTGAATCCAAAATTGTAACTTCTATTTACAGCCAAGGCTTTGAGGGTGCTCTCGATACAGAAATGCACAAGAAAGTCTTGTTTGATGGGATTGAAGACGATGCTGTGAAATATCTGGAAAACCCAACGCACAACAACTTGCTTAAAGTTGCCATAGATAACTCTGATGGCTTAGTCTATGGCAGTGAAGAGATTTCTGAAGACTTGAAAGTTTACACAGAAAATATGGAAATCCCTATTTTGCCTTATCGTAAGAAAGAAGAATTAAGCAGCGCATTCCAAACCTTTTACCTGAAAGACATTTTAAATGAAGAAGAAGATTAACTCTATGTTGAAATCAATTGTAAGATTTACCCCTATTTTTTTATTAGTTGCTACTATAATTTCTTGCGAAGATGAATTTGCTGAAACTGGTAGCGATTTTGTCAATAGTATTGAAATTCAACCGGCTTACGAAATGGAAAATCTGTCTGCCTACAGCGAGAGAATAACCTCCATACAAGGTAACGCTTACAATAATTACTTTTTAGGACGGTATAGCGACCCTATTTACGGCACTTCAGAAGCTAGCATTTTGACTCAACTAATTTTGTCAGAATCCAATCCTGACTTTGGAACAGATCCAGAAATAGATTCAGTGGTATTGACCTTACCTTTTTACAGCCGACAAGTTGAAGAAAACGAATACCTGTTAGACTCAGTTTACGGTAACGGTAGCTTTACTTTGAATGTTTATGAATCCAATCAATTTTTAAGAAATTTTGATCCAGGTGAAGACGGAGAGTTTGAAGATGCACAAATTTACTACTCAGATCAACTTTCAGAATTTCAAAGTAATATAGAGAATACGCCATTGGCGACTTCAGAAATTATAACGCCTTCTGAAATGACGGAAAGTATGATACTGTTCAATCAACTCACAGAGGACAATATCGATACGCTTAGTGTTTCACCAAGGTTAAGAATGAATTTACCTGTAGATTATTTCACAGAGAAAATTTTTGATGAAAACAATCGTGAGTTTTTAGTGAGCAACAACAGTTTCATCAATTACTTGCGCGGGTTTTATTTAGAAGCAGAACAAGAAGGATCTGAAAATATCATGTCGATGTTCAATATGAATGGCGACGATGCCAATATCACAATTTACTACCGAACCATGCGTCCTGAACCCTCTACGGAAGTTATAGAAGAACCTGAATTAGAAGAACGTTTTGAAACTTATGAATTAAATTTCAACGGAAATAAAGTGAATTTATATGAAAATGAATTTAATGTAGATTTGAGCAATCAAAATCAAGAAGAAGGCGAGGAAAACATTTACCTGAAAGGTGGTGAAGGCTCCGTTGGGGTTATTGACCTTTTTAATGGCCCAGATAGTAACGACGACGGCGTATCTGACGAATTAGAGGAATTACGAAGCAAGGCTTGGCTCATCAATGAAGCAAATTTAGATTTTTATGTGAATGAGGACATTGCAACTAGTAATGATAACCTAATCAACAGAATTTTAATTTATGATTTAGACAACGAAACCGTTTTAATAGATTACCAAAGAGATCCAACGGCTTCTGAAAATCCATTAACGTCAAGATCTATCCATTTAGGTAGACTTCAAGAAAAAGATAACGGAGACAAATTCTACAGAATTAGGCTGACCAATCACATCAACAATATTATCAATAAAAACGAAGATAATGTTAGACTTGGGCTTGTTGTTCTTGATAATGTGAACGAACCCCAACTTGTAGATGTAAGAGAGTCCAACTTAGGCATTCTAAATTCAACAATTTCAAAAGCTTTTACGATGCCAAAAGGCACAGTACTTCATGGTAATCAGTCTGATGACGAAAATAAACGTTTAAAACTTAGAATAATTTATACCGAAACTGAAACTAACTAAAATCTTATAATATGTGTGGAATTGTAGGTTACATCGGAACACAGCAAGCCTATCCAATTGTTCTAAAAGGCTTGAAACGCTTGGAATACCGTGGCTATGACAGTGCTGGAATCGCTATTTTCGATGGCAAAGATTTGAATATTTGCAAAACAAAAGGCAAAGTTGACGATTTACAGAAAAAATGTGAAGCCAATATTGAATTAAAAGGCAGCGTTGGCATAGGTCACACCAGATGGGCAACACATGGTGAACCAAATGACGTCAATTCACATCCGCATTATTCCAATTCAGGAAATCTAGCTATTATCCATAATGGAATTATTGAAAACTATGATTCACTCAAAAAAGAATTACAAAACAGAGGCTATTCCTTTAAATCTGATACAGATACAGAAGTTTTAGTTAACTTGATAGAAGATATCAAAACCAAGGAAGACGTCAAATTAGGAAAGGCTGTGCAAATTGCTTTAAACCAAACTGTGGGCGCTTATGCGATTGCAGTTTTTGATAAAACAAAATCCAACGAAATCGTAGTTGCTAGACTAGGTAGTCCTCTTGCAATTGGCGTTGGCGAAAACGAATATTATATCGCTTCCGATGCATCTCCATTTATAGAATACACCAAAAATGCCATTTATCTTGAAGACGGCGAAATGGCTGTAGTCAGACTTGGCAAGGAAATTAAGGTCAGAAAAATTAAAGATGATAGCCTTGTGGATCCTTATGTGCAAGAATTGCAATTGAATCTTGACCAAATTGAAAAAGCAGGATACGATCATTTTATGCTGAAAGAAATTTATGAGCAGCCAAGTGCTATTAAAGACACTTATCGCGGAAGAATGTTACCTAAACAAGGTTTGATAAGAATGGCTGGTATAGACGATAATTTGGAACGTTTCATGAATGCCAAACGCATTGTTGTCGTAGCTTGTGGAACATCGTGGCACGCTGGGCTAGTTTCAGAATATATTTTTGAAGATTTAGCCAGAATTCCCGTAGAAGTAGAATATGCTTCAGAATTTAGATACAGAAATCCAGTAATAAATAAAGACGATATTGTAATTGCCATCTCACAAAGTGGAGAAACCGCAGATACAATGGCAGCCATCAAACTTGCCAAAGAAAACGGTGCATTTGTTTTTGGGGTTTGCAATGTAGTTGGCTCGTCAATTTCTAGAGAAACAGATGCCGGTGCTTACACACATGCTGGTCCTGAAATTGGGGTAGCATCAACAAAAGCTTTCACCACACAGATTACGGTTTTGAGTCTTATTGCTATAAAATTAGGCAAAGCTAGAGGTACAATTTCAAATTCAGATTTCCATATGTATTTGAACGAACTTGAGCTTATCCCTGATAAAATAGAAAAAGCATTAGAATCCAATGAACATATCATAAACGTTGCAGAAGCTTATAAAGACGCAAAAAACTGCTTGTATTTGGGTCGTGGTTTCAACTTCCCGGTTGCTTTAGAAGGTGCTTTAAAGTTGAAAGAAATCTCTTACATTCATGCAGAAGGTTATCCTGCTGCTGAAATGAAACACGGACCAATTGCACTTATCGACGAGCAAATGCCAGTTGTGGTTATTGCAACCAAAAAAGGACATTACGAAAAAGTAGTGAGCAATATTCAAGAAATAAAATCTAGAAAAGGAAAAATTATTGCCATTGTTACTGAAGGCGACACTGCAGTTAGAGAAATGGCAGATCATGTTATTGAAGTTCCAGAAACCATTGAAGCTTTTACACCGCTTTTGACGACAATTCCGCTTCAATTATTTTCTTATCACATTGCTGTAATGTTAGGCAAAAATGTAGATCAACCAAGAAATTTGGCAAAATCTGTAACGGTAGAATAAATAAAAAACATTTTGAATTATCAAAAAAGCTAGTAGTTTGATTTTCTACTAGCTTTTTTATTTTTTTGAAGAAATCTAATTCAGTTTATAACTGATATTTATTTTATTTAGCTCATCGATCAGTTCATTACAGATTTTGACTTTTTTCTTTTTACTTGGCATGTGAATTTTTATTTTCTGATTCATTTCAAAAATCACAAAATTCAAAATATGATCACCAGCATAAGTTGAAAACAAAGATTTTAATTGGGTGATTTGGTTTTCATCTAAATCTGAAACGTTCATTTGAATAGTCAATTTTTTAGCAAAATCACTCAACACATCTTGAAGTTGCTTGAAAGATAGAAACTTTATCCTTGTCCTTCCCGGTTCACCGGTTTCACGATTGATAAATTGTGTGGCTTTGATTTTAAGATGAATAAAATTATCCAGAATCAAAAAATGTCTGAATTTGAGATACTCTTCACCAAAAATCCAAAATTCATGGCTTTCATGGTAATCTTCTACTACAAAAGTGGCAAAGCTTTTTCCATTTTTGCTCACCCGATGATTTACATCTGTAATTACACCAGCCAGCGTTAAATCTTTATTCAAATTCTCTTCGATATGACTTACGTCTTTCAATTTTGAATTGCAGAAATATTTAATTTCAATTTTAAAATCATCTAGAGGATGTCCTGACAAAAATAATCCAACAACTTCTTTTTCAGCTTTCAAAGTACGCATGGTGTGCCAAGGTTCGCAAGGCGGAATTTCCGGTTCAGGAATCTGAACATCACTGGCTTCACCAAATAAACTGACTTGGGCGGAATTTTTATTCTCTTGATATTTTGCGGCGAATTTGATTACTTTTTCCAAAAAGGTTAAATCTCCATCGGTGATTTGAAAATACTGCGCACGATGCGTGTCTGGAAAACCGTCAAAAGCACCCGCATGAGCCAAACTTTCAAAAGCTTTTTTGTTGGCGGCTCTCAAATCTATGCGTTTTGCCAAATCAAAAATAGAACGAAAATGTCCGTCTTTTTTTCTATGTTCTACAATTGTATTCACGGCTCCACCACCAACACCTTTTACAGCGCCCATTCCAAAGCGAACAGCGTTGTCTTTATTTACAGAAAATTTGTAGTAAGATTCATTCACATCTGGGCCTAAAACAGGCAATTCCATGCGTTTGCATTCTTCCATGAAAAAAGTCACTTTCTTGATGTCATTCATATTGTTTGAAAGTACCGCCGCCATGTATTCCGCAGGATAATGCGCTTTTAAGTAAGCGGTTTGATAAGCCACAAATGCGTAACAAGTGGAATGCGATTTGTTGAATGCATAACTCGCAAAAGCTTCCCAGTCTTTCCAGATTTTCTCTAATTTTTCTTCACTATGACCGTTTTCTTTAGCTTGATTGATGAATTTGGGTTTCAGTTTAGCCAAAACATCTTTCAGTTTTTTTCCCATGGCTTTTCGCAAGACATCGGCTTCACCTTTCGTGAAATTCGCCAATTTTTGTGAAAGCAACATCACTTGCTCCTGATAAACCGTAATTCCATAAGTTTCTTCAAGATATTCTTTCATTTCAGGCAAATCATAACTAATTTCTTCTTCGCCGTGTTTCCGTTTAATGAAACTAGGAATGTATTCCATCGGACCTGGTCTATACAAAGCATTCATGGCAATTAAATCTTCAAAGACAGTAGGTTTCAAGTCTTTCATGTGTTTCTGCATTCCCGTCGATTCATACTGAAAAATTCCTACGGTTTCTCCGCGTTGAAACAACTCATAGGTTTTTTCATCATCTAGAGGAAAAGCTTCTGGATCTAATTCTATATCGTGTCTGGCTTTGACAATTTCTACGGTGTCCTTGATGAGTGTCAAAGTCTTCAAGCCTAAAAAGTCCATTTTCAACAAACCGGCATCTTCCACAACAGAATTGTCGAATTGTGTGACATATAAATCTGAATCTTTCGCTACTGAAACGGGAACAAATTTGGTAATATCATCCGGCGTAATAATCACACCACAGGCATGAATTCCCGTATTTCTGACAGAACCTTCAAGAATTCTGGCCTGATTAACTGTTTCTGCTTCAGGTGAATTTTGCTCTGAGATGCTGATTAATTCCAAAACTTTGTCAATTTCTTCTGCACGAAATTTTGAGCGTATGGCTTTTTCGTCTAATGCAAAAATTTTAGACAATTTGGACATGTCCGGAATTAGCTTTGCAATTCTATCGGCTTCATAAAGCGGTAAATCCAAGGCTCGTGCGGTATCCCGAATGGCAGATTTCGCCGCCATTGTTCCGTAAGTAATAATCTGCGCTACCTGATTTTCACCATATTTATCGATGACATAATCCATGACTTTGCTTCGACCTTCGTCATCAAAATCAATATCAATATCGGGCATGCTGACACGCTCTGGATTTAGAAAACGCTCAAAAAGTAAATCGTATTTAATCGGGTCTATGTTGGTGATTTTCAAACAATAAGCTACGGCACTTCCCGCAGCTGAACCACGCCCAGGACCAACAGAAACATCCATTTTTCTGGCTTCGCGAATGAAGTCTTCAACAATCAAAAAGTAGCCAGGATAACCAGTGTTGGCAATTACAGAAAGTTCGAAATTCAAGCGTTCTTCTATGTCTTTTGAAATTTCGCCATAACGTGCTTTGGCACCTTCAAAAGTCAAATGTTTGAGGTAAGCATTCTCACCGCGTTTACCGTTGTCTTCTTTGTCTTTTTCATCCAAAAACTGTTCAGGAATTGAAAAAGCAGGCAGCAAAACATCTCTAGCCAACTCAAAAGCTTCAACTTTATCTGCAATTTTTTCGGTGTTTGAAATCGCTTCCGGAATGTCCTTAAAAAGCGATTTCATTTCGTCTGCAGATTTGAAATAATATTGATCGTTTGGCAAGCCGTAGCGATAACCTCTGCCACGACCAATAGGTGTGGATTGTTTTTCGCCGTCTTTAACACACAATAAAATATCGTGGGCGTTGGCGTCTTTTTGTTCTGCGTAATAGGTGTTGTTTGTCGCAACAAGGTTGACGTCGTGTTTTTTTGCCAAACGAAATAAAGCTTCATTGGCGCGGTCTTCATC
>JBHEPM010000076.1:0-2351 GCA_046260295.1 Psychroflexus sp. | reverse complement strand
TAATTTCAATATAGAAATCGTCTTGAAAAGTGTCTTTCCACCATAGTAAAGCTTCTTCAGCTTGATTTTCACCTAAATTCAGTATTTTACTGGCAATTTCGCCGTATAAGTTTCCAGATAAAACGATGATATCATCTTTGTATTCTTCAATCATTTTTTTGTCTATTCTGGGCAAATAATAAAAACCTTTGGTAAAACCAATGGAAGACATTTTCGCCAAATTGTGATAACCATTTTTATTTTTAGCCAACAAAACCATTTGGTAGCCATTGTCTTTATGACTTTTGTCCAGGTGATTTTCACAAACAAAAAACTCACAACCTATAATGGGTTTCATAGGTTTGGTATCGTTTTCTTCAGAATTGGCTAAACTGGCATTGTGTTTTTTGACCGCATTTACAAAATGAAATGCGCCCATCATATTGGCGTGGTCTGTTAAAGCGACTGCTGGCATGTTTTTTTCTGCTGCCGCTGCCACCAAATCTGGAACAGACGTTGTGGATTGTAAAACAGAAAACTGACTGTGATTGTGCAAATGCACAAAATTATTGTCTTGTAATTTTTCTAAATTTTCATTGATTTCTGCTTTGGTTGGTGCTTGGGCTTCTTCAACTTCAGATTGCTGCGATTTTATTTCAGCTGAAGCTTTTTGAAGGTTCACGTGTTTTAAACCAACATTTTGAATAGGTTCTGGATTCTTTTCTTGAAAATCTTCAATATAACCCGTTTCGACTTGTAATTCTTTTTCAGAATAATGCCGACGACGAATCAATTCTAAAAAACATCGGGTTGTAGCTTCAACATCTGCTGTGGCGTTATGCGCTTCAGCAAAAGGTTCTCCGAACAGATATTCGTGCAATTCTGTGAGTGTTGGCAATTTGAATTTTCCGCCACGTCCACCTGGAATTTGACATAAAGCTGCTGTTTTTTCAGTACATGTATCAAGTACGGGCATTTCTGCCATTGGAGATTCAAATTCTGCGCGATGAAATTCTGCGCCTATCACGTTGACATCGAAACCAACATTTTGACCGACAACAAATTTTGATTTCAGTAAAGCTTCATTGAATTCTGAAAGTACAAATTCTAAATCTGCGCCATCGCATTTGGCTAATTCAGTAGAAATGCCATGAATTCTTTCTGCATCATAAGGAATATCGAATCCATTTGGTTTGATTAAATAATCTTTAGCTTCAACTAAATTTCCCCATTCATCATGAACTTGCCAAGCAATTTGAATTGCTCTTGGCCAATTGTCCGTGTCTGTTATTGGCGCATTCCAGCGTTTGGGTAAACCAGTGGTTTCGGTATCGAAAATGATATACATAGTGCAGAAATTTGAAAGGATAAAATTAATAAAAATGACCGCTAAACTTTCTTAAAATCTGTTTTTAAAAATTTGAATTTGAAGATTATTTTTTGAATTCGCTTAGATTTTGAAAATCAGGTGCGAGAAAAAAATAAAACTAAAAAAATCCCAAACATATTATATTTGGGATTTTTGAATGAAATATTTTAAAAACTATCTAGCTGACGGCTTTCAATTGTCGCAATCCAGATTTATCTAAAGCTTTTTCAGCATAAGACTTTGTGACTTTAAATTTAGATTCTTCACTTTCTGGCAAATCGAACATGGCGTCTGTAAGAATCGCTTCGCATAGTGAGCGTAATCCTCTTGCGCCTAGTTTGTATTCTATGGCTTTTTCTACGATGTAATCTAAGGCGCCGTCAGTAATTTCAAACTTGATATTGTCCATTTCAAACAATTTTTCATATTGCTTGATAATGGCATTTTTTGGTTCGGTGAGTATTCTCCGAAGCGTTTCCTTATCCAACGGATCCATGTGAGTTAGGACTGGCAAACGGCCGATAATTTCAGGAATCAATCCGTAATCTTTCAAATCTTTTGGAATGATGTAATTCAAAATATTTTCTTTGTCAACACCTTCGCCTTCTTTGGACGCACCATAACCCACGGCTTGCATATTGAGCCGTTTTGAAATATTTCGCTGAATACCATCAAAGGCGCCACCAGCGATAAATAGGATGTTTTCTGTGTTGATTTCTATAAATTTTTGATCGGGATGTTTTCTTCCTCCTTTAGGCGGCACATTAACTGTTGTGCCTTCTAAAAGTTTCAATAAAGCTTGTTGAACGCCTTCGCCACTTACATCTCTGGTGATGGATGGATTGTCGCTTTTTCTAGCAATTTTATCAATTTCATCAATGAAAACAATGCCGTGTTCTGCTTTTTCAACATTATAATCTGCCGCTGCTAAAAGTTTTGTCAGTATGGTTTCAACATCTTCACCAACATAACCAGCTTCTGTCAAAACAGTAGCATCTACGAT
>JBHEPM010000075.1:9848-10303 GCA_046260295.1 Psychroflexus sp. | reverse complement strand
GATTATTGTCATGCAATATGAAACTCGAAATATTTATCTTTATCAAAAGAATTTAACTTTAAAATTTACTACTATGGACATCAATTTTAATTACGTGCACGTCAGTGCAAGTGAGAGATTGGAAGCAATGGCAACCAAAAAATTAGAAAAACTTCAAGATCGATACGACTGGATTGTAAGAGCGGAAGTGTTCTTTAAGAAAGAAAATACTTCCAGTCCTGAAACAGGAATGATTTGTGAAATAAAATTAAGTGCTCCGGGACAAAATATATTTGCTTCTTCAAATGAAAAAGGTTTTGAAGCAGCGATTAGCAGTACAGCAGAAGATGTTAAGAGACAACTCCAAAAGAAAAAAGAAAAGATGTCTACGCATTAATTTGTTTAGTAAAATGCAAAAAAAAAGCCTGTTGTAAATTTACAACAGGCTTTTTTTGGTTTAAACAATTGAAATATTT
>JBHEPM010000075.1:0-9838 GCA_046260295.1 Psychroflexus sp. | reverse complement strand
TCAATTTTAGCTTTAGTTGCTTTTGCTTTTTCATCTTCTCCTATTTGATAATAGATATTAAGCATCGTTTGCAAAGCTCCTAAATTTTCGGGATCAAGCTCAGTTGTTTTTTCTAAATATGGCAAAGCTTTTACATAGTACTTTTTCTTCTCTTTACTAAGTTCTTGATATTTTTTATTATCAGCTGGTGAATTTCCTAATTTATTCATTTCATCAACGATTTCTCTCTCTTTGGCAAGTGTGATGCTCGCCATGTTGACATACGCATCTACCATATCAGAATCTAGTTTTATGGCTTTTTGGTAATATTCTCTAGCACCTTCTAAATCGCCAAGTTGTTCTGAAGAAACACCCAAGTTGTAATAGAGTGAAGGATTTTCTGGATCCTTTTTTACAACTTCCTTCATGACAGCATTATACTTGTCTATTTGACCAATCCTATAGTACAAATCTGCTTCAGCTTGCATTAAATCAATGTCTTCAGGGTTTTCTTCTTTGGCCTTTTCAATAGCTTTTAGCGCTTTTTCAGGTTCATCTTCTTGAATATAAATCAACGTGATATTTTTAGCAATTTCTCCAGTTAAAGGCGGCGTTTTATTTTGGTTGGGATTAATATAATCACCTGATTTTAATGAGATATCTCGCATATCTTTATTTTGAAAAACCTCTTCCTTTCCAGTTTCTTTATTGACGGCAGTATACTGAATAGATGAGCCATCAAAATTCATATCTAATAATTTTGTGTAATGTTTTAAGGCTTTGTCATACAACTCTCCGTTAACAGCAGCAGAAGCTGCATAATAAAGCATGGTTGTATCTGCTTTGTTCATTTCATAAGCCTTGTATAACAATTTTTCGGCAGTGTCAAATTTCTCTTGCTCTTGATTTTGAATTGCGACTTCAATCATTCCTCTTCTCATTTGAGTAATGCCTTGTTTGGCTTCTTCATTATCAGAATCCATTTCCAAAACTTTCTCTAAAGCACCTATGGAAGTATTGATATCTTCCATAAAATTTGAAGGGTTTGCTGAAGCTTTCAAGCCGTATGCCTTACCCTTCGCTAGATAATACTTCTCTTTCCATTTGTCATTTTCATCTAGAATGCCTGAAGATTTAGCGTCGTTCAGTAAACTGATGGCTTCAGAAAAATCTTGATCATCTAAAGCGCGATCAGCTTTTCTTACTTCGCCTTTTTGAGAAAATGCTATACTAGATATTCCTAGTAAAGCTATTGCTAAAATTGACTTTTTCATGATATCTCTATTTCTTTTCTGTTGTTTGTTAAATATAATAAATAAAATTTAATCTTCGTTTTCGATTTCAGTTTCTTCTCCTGAAATCGCAGGATTCTCATCATTCAAATCTGAATCTTGTTCTTCCTCGTCATCTTCATTTACAATTTTAGCGACCGCAGCAATTTCTTCATTTCCTTTTAAAGAAATCAAACGTACGCCTTGTGTAGAACGTCCCATCGTTCGAATGGTCGACACTGACATTCTTATCGCCACACCAGATTTTTTGATAATCATCAAATCGTCTTCGTCCCTTACGGTTTTCATTGCGACAAGTTGACCTGTTTTCTCTGAAACCATTATGGTTTTTACACCTTTCCCACCTCTATTTGTGATTCTATAAACCGCTTCGCCGTCTTCATCATCAATAAAGGTTCGCTTGCCATAACCTTTTTCTGAAACGACCAAAACTGTTTCATCTTGTGGATTTTTCACACAAATCATTCCAACAACTTCATCTGCGTCATTAGCAAGTCGGATTCCGCGAACTCCGGCAGCGCCACGACCCATTGGGCGAATGTGTTTTTCTTCAAACCTTAAAGCTTTTCCGCTTCTAAGTCCAAGCATGACTTGACTTTCGCCATCTGTTAAAACTGCTGATAGCAATTCGTCATCATCTTTAATCGAAATGGCATTAATTCCATTGACTCTTGGTCGAGAATATTGTTCCAAAACAGTTTTTTTGACTTGTCCTTTTTTGGTAGCCATCAACACATAATGATTATTGATGTAATCTTCGTCAGATAAATTTTCTACTAAAATGAATGCGTTGATTCTATCATCAGGATCTAAATTCATCAAGTTTTGGATGGCGCGACCTTTTGAGGTTTTACTGCCTTCTGGGATTTCAAAAACACGTTTCCAGAAACATTTTCCTTTTTGAGTGAAAAATAAAATGTATTGGTGATTGGTTCCTGAAAAAATATATTCTAAGAAATCTTCATCTCTGGTGTTTGATGCTTTTTGACCAACACCGCCTCTATTTTGCGTTTTATATTCTTTAAGTGGTGTTCTTTTGATATATCCTGCGTGAGAAATTGTCAACACAACGCTTTCATTAGGAATCATGTCCTCCATACTGAAATCGCCACCGGCATAATTGATTTCAGAACGGCGTTCGTCGCCATATTTTTCTCTAACCTCCAACAATTCGTCTTTGATGATTTGCATTCTTCGCTCTTCATCTGACAAAATGTCTTTTAAATCCTCAATGGTTTTCATCAATTCGTCATATTCAGAACGCAATTTATCTTGTTCAAGACCTGTTAGTTGTCTTAAACGCATTTCAACAATAGCTTTTGCCTGAATTTCAGTTAAATCGAATCTTTCAATTAATTTATTTCTGGCTTCATCAGCATTTTGAGAAGCTCTTATTAAAGCAATAACTTCATCAATATTGTCTGAAGCAATGATTAAACCTTCTAAAATGTGTGCGCGTTCTTCTGCTTTTCTCAGTAAATATTTGGTTCGTCTAATAACGACATCGTGCCTGTGTTCAACAAAATTTGAAATTAAATCTTTCAAATTCAGCATTTCGGGACGTCCTTTGACTAGCGCAATATTGTTTACACTAAAAGTAGATTGTAGCGCAGAGTGTTTAAATAATGTATTCAAAACAACATTTGGTAATGCGTCTTTTTTCAAAAAGTAAACGATTCGCATCCCGTTTCTGTCAGATTCGTCACGGATAAGGGTAATTCCTTCAATTTTTTTGTCGTTGACTAAATCCGCAGTTTTCTTAATCATATCAGCTTTATTGACCTGATATGGAATTTCCGTAACCACAATACATTCTTTACCGTTGACTTCTTCGATGTGAGATTTAGCTCGCATAACAACGCGTCCACGACCAGTTTTGAAAGCTTCTTTAACACCTTCGTGACCGTAAATAATTCCACCGGTTGGAAAATCTGGCGCTTTGATGTACTGCATTAATTCATCGATTTCAATATCTCGATTATCGATATAAGCAGAGACGCCGTCAACAACTTCAGTTAAGTTATGCGGCGGCATATTGGTTGCCATTCCGACAGCAATACCGCTGGCACCATTGACTAATAAGTTAGGAACACGTGTTGGCAAAACGGTAGGTTCTTCCAAAGTATCATCAAAATTCAGACTGAAATCAACAGTTTCTTTGTCGATGTCAGAAAGCATTTCTTCACTAATTTTCCGCATTCTAGCTTCTGTATAACGCATTGCCGCTGGACTATCTCCATCTACAGAACCAAAATTCCCCTGACCATCAACAAGTTGATAGCGCATACTCCATTCTTGCGCCATTCTGACCATTGTATCGTAAACTGAAGTGTCGCCATGAGGGTGGTATTTACCCAGAACTTCACCAACAATTCTTGCTGATTTTTTATAGGCTTTATTAGAAAACACCCCAAGTTCTTGCATTCCAAACAAAACCCGTCTGTGGACAGGTTTCAGACCGTCTCTTACATCTGGAAGTGCTCTGGAAACAATAACCGACATCGAATAGTCGATGTAGGCAGTTTTCATTTCATCTTCTATATTTATAGGTATCACTTGCTCACCGTTCGCCATTAAATTATTTTTAAATTAATATCTTCGCTAAAATACGATATTTGAATTCGAATTGGAGCAAATATACAAAACCTATTAAATCCTTAAAGCTTTAAAAAGTTGATTTGCTTTATTTTTTTCAGAGTTTTAATAAGATTTTCACTATTGAATTGGCATATATCAATAATTAGGTATTATTTTTGAAATAGATGTCTAAATAAATTTAAAGACTATGGATGATAATTTTTCACCGAAGGTAAAAGAAGTAATTGCATTTAGTAAAGAAGAAGCCTTAAGATTAGGGCATGACTTTATCGGCACTGAGCATTTAATGCTAGGATTGTTGCGTGATGGAGGTGGAAAAGCAATTAATATTCTTGACGCCATGGATGTCGATTTGGAACTTCTTCGTCGAAAAGTTGAAATTCTGAACCCTTCTGATCATACAAATACTAATATTTCTCAAGATAAGAAAAACTTACATTTAACTAGGCAAGCTGAAAGAGCTTTAAAAACAACTTTTTTGGAAGCCAAGTTATTCCAAAGTTCGTCTATAAATACAGCGCATTTATTATTGTGTATTCTTAGAAATGAAAACGACCCAACAACTAAATTACTCAACAAATTAAAAGTAGATTACGATAACGTGAAAGAAGAATTTAAAGCGATGATTGCACAAGACGGCGATTATTTAGATATTCCTTCAGATTCTTATCAAGACGACACCCCGCCAAGCGGAGGTTCAGAGAGAGAATCTTTAGGTAGCGGTGGCAGTTCACAAAATAAATCTTCTAAAAAATCCAAGACTCCAGTTTTGGATAATTTTGGTAGAGATTTAACTGAAATGGCTGAAGATGGAAAACTTGACCCTGTAGTGGGAAGAGAAAAAGAAATAGAACGTGTTTCTCAAATTTTGAGCCGAAGAAAGAAAAACAATCCATTGTTAATTGGTGAACCAGGTGTTGGTAAAAGTGCCATTGCAGAAGGTTTAGCTTTAAGAATTGTTAAACGTAAAGTCTCCAGAATTTTATATGACAAAAGATTAGTTACATTGGATTTGGCAAGTTTAGTTGCCGGCACAAAATATCGCGGACAGTTTGAAGAACGTATGAAAGCAGTTATGAATGAATTAGAAAAAAATGATGACATTATTCTATTCATTGATGAAATTCATACAATTGTTGGTGCTGGTGGCGCAACGGGAAGTTTAGATGCCAGCAATATGTTCAAACCTGCTTTGGCTCGTGGCGACATTCAATGTATTGGTGCGACCACTTTAGATGAATACAGACAACATATTGAAAAAGATGGTGCTTTGGAACGCCGATTCCAAAAAATAATTGTTGAACCCACTACAATTGAAGAAACGGTTGAAATTCTAAATAACATCAAACCAAAATACGAAGATCACCATAATGTTTTATATACTGAAGAAGCCATTAAATCTTGCGTGTCTTTGACCAACCGTTATATGACAGATCGATTTTTACCAGACAAAGCGATTGACGCTTTGGATGAAGCCGGAAGTCGTGTCCATATTACAAATATAAAAGTTCCTAAAAAAATTTTAGATTTTGAAAATGAACTTGAAAAAATTAGAGAAGAAAAAAATTCTGTCGTTAAAAAACAGAAATACGAAGAAGCAGCCAAGTTAAGAGACGACGAAAAACGGGTTGAGCAGAATCTTCAAAAAGCCCAAGAAGAATGGGAAAAAGATTCTAAAGAAAATAAAGAAACCGTTACAGAAGAACATATTGCTGATGTTGTGTCTATGATGACTGGCATTCCTGTACAGCGAATTGCCAAAACGGAAAGCAATAAATTGGCTGAATTACCAAATGTAATTAAAAGTAAAGTTATTGGTCAAAATGAAGCTGTAACTAAAGTTGTCAAAGCCATTCAAAGAAATAGAGCCGGGTTGAAAGATCCAAACCGACCAATTGGTTCATTCATCTTTTTAGGTCAGACTGGTGTGGGAAAAACACAATTGGCAAAAGTTTTGGCCAGAGAATTATTTGATAATAATGATGCGCTTATCCGTTTGGATATGAGTGAATATATGGAAAAATTTGCGGTGTCCAGATTAATTGGTGCACCTCCAGGATACATCGGCTACGAAGAAGGCGGTCAATTGACTGAAAAAGTAAGACGTAAACCTTATGCTGTAATACTTCTGGATGAAGTTGAAAAAGCGCATCCTGATGTTTTCAATATGTTGCTGCAAGTTTTAGATGACGGACATTTGACAGATAGTTTGGGACGCAAAGTCGATTTCAGAAACACGATCATCATTATGACATCCAATGTTGGGGCTAGAAAATTGAAAGATTTTGGTACTGGTGTCGGTTTTGGAACCCAATCACAGAAACAACAAGAAGATGAAAACACACGTAAAGTTATAGAAGGTGCGCTGAAGAAAGCTTTTGCCCCAGAATTTTTGAATCGTGTGGATGATGTCGTTATTTTCAATGCTTTGGAAAGAGAAGACATCAAAAAAATTATCAATATTGAACTTGAGAAACTTTACAGCAGAATTAAAGATGTTGGTTATGACTTTACATTAAGTGATGCCGCTAAAGATTTTATTGCTGAAAAAGGCTTTGACAAACAATATGGTGCAAGACCGCTGAATAGAGCTATTCAAAAATATATTGAAGATGCTTTGGCAGAAAAAATAATCAATTCGTCAGTTTCAGAAGGCGATCGTTTATTTATGGATTACAATAAAGACAAAGATGAATTGCATATTGATGTCCGTGATGCAGTAAATAAAGAGTAATTTAAATATTTAATAATTTATAAAGCCTCCGTTTCTGCGGAGGCTTTAATTTTTTTGAAAATGAAAAAGCTATTTTTAATCTCTATTTCTATTTTATGCTTTCAAAATTTTTACTCACAAAATGTAAGTAGCAAAACCGGAAATTGGTACAACTATTTCTACATGTACCAACCTGAAAATTCAAATTTTGGAATTCAAGGAGATGTTCAATCCAGAAATTACAATCTTTTGGGAGATTTTGAACAATTGATGCTTCGGAGTGGATTGACCTATTCTCCAGAAAAATCAAATATTATTTTCACTTTAGGATACGCCTATATTCCTACAGAAAGTTATTCAGAACCCACAAGTTATTCCAAAGAAAATCGGATTTATCAGGAAGCATTAATTCCTCAAAGCATTTTTGAAAACGTACAACTCACCCACCGTTTTCGCTATGAACAACGATTTGTAGAAGGCAATGATTTCAACACAAGATTTCGTTACAATCTCTTTGTAAACATCCCGGTATTTAGTTCAGATTTTTCTCCAAAATCAACGTATTTGGCACTTTATAATGAAGTTTTCATAAATGGTAGCAAAAACGCTTCAAATAATCAGAATGATTTTTTTGATAGAAATCGTGCCTACGCAGCTTTAGGTTATGTAATTTCAGAAAAATTGAAAGTTCAATTTGGTTACATGAGGCAGATTTCCAATAGTTTAAATAAAGGTCAACTTCAAATTAGTTTACATCATAATTTATGAAAGTTACTAAAACCACATGGATATACGTTATTGCTGGTTTAATTACACTTTATGGAATTGTAACCAGGCAATTTTTGTTTTTATTACTCACTTTTCCCTTAGGGATATTTTATTACACGAAAGATAACAATAAGAAAAACGAATAGTTAAATATTGATTAAACGTTTTAAATACTTTGTCTCATTGTTCTAAAAAGTTTAAATTTAAACCAAAACATTAACAATGGCACAAAATCATACGCTTTCGCAAAGAATGAATAGTCTAAGAGATAAAGGTTATACTGAAGACTTTAATCTTGTAGATGATATTATAGAACATAAAAACAAAAAATCAAAATACAAAATTGATGATTTTGAAGTCGATGAAGTTTACAGATTTGAAGGCATGTCCAATCCAGCAGACAATTCAATTCTGTTTGCAATTTCAACTTCAGATGGTCATAAAGGCATGCTTGTAGATGGCTATGGCATTACAAGCGGTCAAGTTTCCAAAGAAATGCTAAATAAACTTAAATTAAAATAAACCAAAAAAATTTCACATATGAATTATTTAAATTTAGATCAAAGTAAAACAAAAAATACTGTCAAAGAAATGAATGTTTTATTGGCAGATTATCAATTATACTATCAAAAACTAAGAAATTACCACTGGAATATCGTCGGGCAAAACTTTTTCGACTTGCACCAACAATTTGAAGAAATGTACGACGATGCTAAGTTGAAGATTGACGAAATTGCTGAGCGTATTCTAACCCTAAGATTTCAACCTGAAAGTAATCTTTCAGAATATTTGAAAATCACGAATTTGAAAGAATCAAATTCAGATGTTTCAGACCGTGAGATGGTTGCCAATTTACTAGAAGACCACGGTTCAATTATCAAGCAAATGCGTAAAGTTGTTGAAGTTGCTGATGAAAATAGTGACGAAGGAACCATCGATTTAATCGGTGCCTACATCCGCGAATTAGAAAAAACAAGTTGGATGTTAGACGCTTGGATTATGAAAACTGGCGATAAAAGAAACGCATAATTTCGAATAAAAAATTGTTTAACTTTTAAAATTAATGTCACAAATGAGTTACTTAAATTTAGATAACGATAAAACTAAATCAACAGTAAAGCAATTAAACATTTTACTTGCAGATTATCACCTGTATTATCAAAAACTGAGAAATTACCATTGGAATATTATTGGTCAAAACTTCTTTGACTTACATATCCAATTTGAAGACATGTACAATGATGCAAAAGTCAAAATCGATGAAATTGCAGAACGCATTTTGACCTTAAGATTTCAACCTAAAAGTAATTTTACAGACTATCTTGAAATTACGAATTTAAAAGAATCAAGTTCTGATGTTTCTGATCAAGAAATGGTAAGAAATCTACTGAATGATCACGGCACAATTATCAAGCAAATGCGCAAAGTTGTTGAAAGTGCTGATAAAAATGATGATGAAGGAACCATTGATATGGTAGGTGCTTACATCCGTGAATTAGAAAAAACTAGTTGGATGCTAGACGCTTGGATTATGAAACTTGAAGACAAGCAACATGCTTAATTTCCTGATGATACAAGAAGATGAAGTAGTTGACAAAGCCAAAAGTACTTGGTCAGAGTTATCAAATAAACTTTATGATTGGGTAGATTCTATAATAATGAATCTGCCCAATTTTATTATTGCTGTACTTGTATTCATGTTATTCTTAATTATAGCAAAATATTCTAGTAGAATTGTTGACAAAATTTTTCAAAAAAGCAAAGCTCAAGATTCTATAAGAACAGTTTCGGTTAAAGTTTATAAAGTCGTAATTGTGTTAGTAGGAATGTTTTTAGCTTTAGGAATTCTGAATCTGAACACCGTTCTCACTTCTATTCTTGGTGCTGCAGGTGTTGTCGGTTTGGCAGTCGGTTTTGCTCTTCAAGGCACACTTCACAATACTTTTGCCGGGGTTATTATCAGTTTTATCCCAAAACTACAAATTGGCGATTGGATAGAAACCAACGATTTTAGCGGATTTGTAACAGATATTAATTTGAGAAGTGTCATCATTCAAACGGCAGATTATAATTTAGTAGTCATACCAAATTCAAAAATAGTAGATGCACCGTTTAAAAATTTCAGCAGAACACCGCGTGGACGTGTTTTTATAGAATGTGGTGTAGGTTATGAAAGTGATTTGAAATTCGTTCAAGAAATTACCGAAAAAGCAATTGAAGAAGTTTTTCCTCAAAGAAATGGCGAAGGAATTCAATTTTTTTATACAGAATTCGGCAACAGTTCTATAAATTATTTAATCCGATTTTGGTCAGATGTTGCCAACCAAGGCGATGTTTACTTAGCGCAACACCAAGGCATTTTAGCCATCAAAGAAGCCTACAATAAAAATGGCATTAATATTCCATTTCCTATCCGAACTTTGGATTTTGGAAAAAATAAATTTAGGTCAGAAACTTTGGACGTGAGAAACATTCAGGACACTTAAAT
>JBHEPM010000074.1:0-10425 GCA_046260295.1 Psychroflexus sp. | reverse complement strand
CTCTATTGGTAATACAGTTAATAAATGTTCTTCCTAATCCTGGAACTGAAAATATTTTTTCAACAACAAAACTTCCTGTTAGAATGTAAGCTATCATTGGTCCAATATATGTAATAACTGGTATTAAAGCATTTTTTAAAGCATGCTTGGTGATAATTTTGTAAGTTGAAAGTCCTTTGGCTTGTGCTGTTCTGATGTAATCTTGCTGAAAAACTTCCAACAACGAACTCCGCATCAGTTGTACAACAACTGCCAGCGGTCGAATACCTAAAACGAAAGCTGGAAGAATTAAATTTTTCAATTTTAAATTCATTTTTTCACCGAAATCGTCCAGTTCATACAAATTTCCAGTCATGTTTAAATTTGTGTATTCTTGAAGTACAAATCCAAATAGCCAAGCGGCTAAAATCGCACTAAAAAATGAAGGCAAACTCATGCCAAACGTACTTAAAACCTGAATGGATTTATCCAGCCAAGTGTCTTTTTGTAAAGCTGAAATAATGCCTAAAAAAATACCGATGAGTAAGGCGATTCCGATGGCAGAAATTGCTAAAATCGCAGTATTTGGCAAGGTTTGACCAATTATCTGACTTACTTTTTGATCTTGTCTTTGAAAAGACTGTCTTAAATATGGATATTTCAAATACAAATCACCAGAACCGATTGAAAATAACTCTTGACCAGAATATTTTTTTGAATCGAAATAGGTAAAATCTTCTTCATTTTCGCCATGCCAGGATACAATTGACAAATCATTGAGATAATATAAATACTGCTGAGCAATTGGTTTATCAAAACCGTATTTTTCACGTTGTTTTTGGAGTTGCGCCTCGCTTTCATTTTGTCCGAGCATCATTTGCGCTGGATCGCCAGGAAGCACTGTGAACAGAAAAAAAATCACAGTAACCACACCAAAAACGGTCAGTAATGCATACGCAGCTTTTTGTAAAATCAGTTTTGACAAATTTATTTAGTTTTAAAAATCATCAGCATCATTCCAGTGCAATTTGTCGGTAATTGTTCCATTTTCTATAAAAACCAACCCTGGACTAGCTCTCACAATGGTTTTGATGGCAGTTTCATCTGCAAAATAAAATCGAAAATCCAAGTCATATTTTTCAGAATAAGACTGGATGTCAGATTCACCTGAAGCCGTTAAACCGATAACTCTATAACCATTTTCTTTTGCTTTTTGAATTGCGGGTTGAATTTCTGTCCAACCTTCAGTTTCACTTTTAGATAAGTTGTAGGCGGTGACAATTAAAAGTTTGTCTTCTTGCATCAATTCGTCAATTTGGTCTTCACCTTGATACATCAGCGAAAAATCGTGAATTGGTGGCGTGTAACCTTCTTCAACCATTTCGGTTTCTACTTCTATGAATTCTCCACCAACTTCTGGATAACTGCCATTTGTGGTGTGAACTTCTTTTTTACCATTCACTTCAAATGTCCAGTGATAATTGAAAACGGCTTCTTGCGCATCTTCAGGAAATTCCATATTATCAGGAATATTGACACCGATTTTGTAAGCTCTAAAATCGATTGCCGGCAAGTGCATCAACACGTGATTGGCAAATATAAAACAAGCTATAATCGAAGCAAATACAATCCATTTCAAAGATTTTTTCGGAAAAATTGGTCGAATGTATTTTTCATTGAAAAAGATAATTAGAATTAAAATGGACAAAATCACATCTTTATAAAAAGATTGCCATGGCGTCAGCGGAATGGCATCACCGAAGCAGCCACAATCGGTAACTTTGTTGAAATACGCAGAGTAGAAAGTGAGGAAAGTGAAAAACGCAATCATCAATAGCAAACTCCATTTTGTGAATTTTGGCGCATAACCGATAATTAAAGTCAATCCGAGTAGCAATTCATAAATGACAATAAAAATGGCCAAAACCAAGGCGTAAGGCACTAAAAATTCTAAATTCAGCACGCCTTCACCGAAATATTCTTCCAATTTATACGAAAAACCAACGGGGTCGTTTAGTTTTACGAATCCGCTAAAAATGAATAAAGCACCGACTAAAATTCTTGCAATTCCGACTATAAATTTCATAACTTTTATTTTTCTGACAAATGAATTAAAGCGAAAATTGAATAATTGATCATATCTTGATAATTGGCATCAATGCCTTCGCTGACCAAGGTTTTTCCTTGATTGTTTTCTATTTGTTTGATTCTTAAAATTTTCTGTAAAATCAAATCTGTAAGTGAACTCACGCGCATATCTCGCCAAGCTTCACCGTAATCGTGATTTTTGTTCATCATCAGTTGTTTGGTTTTAGCGACCAAATCGTCGTAATGATTTATAGCTTCATCGGCACTCAAATCTGGCTGATTGCTCACGCCAAGTTTAATTTGAATTAAAGCCATTACTGAATAATTGACAATTCCTATAAATTCTGAATCTTGATTTTCTTGAATTTTTTGGGTTTTATTTTCTTGTAAACTCCTTATTCTTTGCGCTTTGATGTAAATTTGATCCGTCAAAGATGTCAACCTTAGAATCCGCCAAGCCGTGCCGTAATCTTTAGCTTTGTTTAAAAAAAGTTCACGACATTTGTCGACAACTTCATCGTATTGTTGATTTGTATTTGTCATATTTTATTCTGATAATGCGGTAAATTTCGGTCAAAAAATTTACAGAACCCAATAAAACTATCAAAGAAAGTTATTTTTTGTGACCATCACAACCAAAATAGAAAAAAACTAGGATGGCACAGGAATTGAACTTTATAATGCTCGAAAAATAGAAGTGTTGGAAATCAAGTGTTTTCAATATTTAGTGATTTAAAAAATTCAATAAACGTCAGTAAAATCTGACATTTTGACAAAAAAACAATTATGGCGAAATCAGGAATATTTAATATAGACAACTTGTCATCACAACAAATTGATGAAGATGCGGAGTTGATTCCATTGATGACTTCAGAAGATGAAGAGGAAATCAATCGAGAAGAATTGCCCGACGATCTTCCAATTTTACCACTCAAAAATACAGTTTTGTTTCCAGGCGTTGTCATTCCTATTACGGCGGGACGCGACAAGTCTATCAAGTTGATCAACGATGCCAACAATGGCAGTAAAATTATCGGTGTTGTTTCACAGAAAAACGATGAAGAAGAACATCCGGGTTTCAATGACATCAACAAAATTGGTGTTGTTGCTAGAATTTTGCGAGTTCTGAAAATGCCCGATGGTAACACGACAGTAATTATTCAGGGGAAAAAGCGCTTCAAAGTAACTGAAGCAGTTACTGAAACACCTTACATGCGTTGTAAAGTTGAAGAGTTTAAGGAACAAAAACCAGAATTTGACGATGAAGAATTCAGTACAATAATTGATTCTTTAAAGGAACTTTCGCTTAGAATCATCAAGGAAAGTCCAAACATTCCTTCAGAAGCTTCCTTTGCAATCAAAAATATTGAAAGCTCATCTTTCTTGGTCAATTTTGTGTCTTCCAACATGAGTATTGATGTGAAAGATAAGCAAAAATTGCTAGAAACCAGTCATTTAAAAGAACGTGCTTTATCGACTTTGAAATATATGAATCTTGAATTTCAGAAACTGGAATTGAAGAATGATATTCAGTCGAAAGTGCAAAGTGACATGAATCAACAGCAGCGCGAATATTTCTTGCACCAACAAATGAAAACCATTCAAGAAGAACTTGGTGGCGTGTCTTCAGAAGGTGAAATGGACGATATGCGTGAGCGTGCCAAGAAAAAATCATGGACAAAAGATGTCAAAAAGCATTTTGAAAAAGAACTGTCCAAATTGCAAAGAATGAATCCGCAAGTTGCTGAATTTTCAATTCAAAGAAACTATTTGGATTTATTTTTAGACTTGCCTTGGAATGAATTCAGCAAAGATAAATTCGATCTGAAACGCGCCCAAAAAATACTAGATCGTGATCATTACGGTTTGGAAGACGTCAAACGAAGAATCATAGAATATTTGGCAGTTTTGAAACTTCGTAATGATATGAAATCTCCGATTTTGTGTCTTTACGGACCTCCGGGCGTTGGAAAAACTTCGCTAGGGAAATCCATTGCGGAAGCTTTAGGTCGCGAATATGCACGCGTTTCTTTGGGTGGACTTCGCGATGAAGCCGAAATTCGCGGTCACCGAAAAACTTATATTGGCGCCATGCCAGGACGAATTATTCAAAGTTTGAAAAAAGCTGGCACCAGTAACCCAGTGTTTGTTTTGGATGAAATCGACAAAATCGGTAATTCACACCAAGGCGATCCGTCTTCAGCTTTGCTAGAAGTTTTAGATCCAGAACAAAATGATGAATTTCATGATAATTTCTTAGAAATTGGTTATGATTTGTCCAAAGTTATGTTTGTGGCGACTTCCAATAATTTGTCAACCATTCATCCGGCTTTGCGTGACAGAATGGAAATTATCAATGTAAATGGTTACACGGTTGAAGAAAAAATTGAAATTGCCAAACGCCATTTATTGCCAAAACAAATCAAAGAACACGGCATTACCAGCAAAGATATCAAGTTGGGTAAAAAGCAGCTGGAAAAAATAATTGAAGGCTATACTAGAGAATCGGGAGTTAGAAATTTAGAAAAACAAGTCGCAAAAGTCGTTCGAAATGTCGCTAAAAATATTGCGATGGAAGAAAGCTACGAACCAAAACTTTCTGAAGCTGAAGTTGAAAAGATTTTAGGGCCATCCAGAACGCGACCATCTTATGAAAATAACGAAGTTGCTGGTGTTGTCACTGGTTTGGCATGGACTAGCGTTGGCGGAGAAATTTTGTTTATAGAATCGATTCTTTCCAAAGGAAAAGGCAATTTAAGTATTACCGGAAATCTTGGGAAAGTGATGAAAGAGTCGGCAACTATTGCTTTGGAATATATTAAATCTAATGCTGAAAAATTTGAAATTAACAACGATATTTTCAGCAATTATAATATCCACATTCACGTGCCAGAAGGTGCCACACCAAAAGATGGGCCGAGTGCGGGAATCACGATGTTGACCTCTTTGGTTTCTTTGTTCACACAACGGAAAATCAAAAAGAATTTAGCAATGACGGGTGAAATAACCTTGCGTGGAAAAGTGCTTCCTGTAGGTGGCATCAAAGAAAAAATTCTTGCCGCCAAGCGTGCTAAAATCAAAGAATTGATACTTTGTGAAGAAAACAAAAAAGACATTGAAGAAATTAAAGAAGATTACCTTACTGGATTGAAGATTAATTATGTCAGCGATATGAGTGAGGTTTTAGAATTGGCATTATTGAAGCAAAAAGTAAAAGATGCTAAGATTTTGTAATTAATACCATTTTTCAAAACTAAAAGCTGAGTGATTTTTTAAAAAATTACTCAGCTTTTTTATTTTGAAAAATTATTTGAATCAGAATTTTGTTGTGCTAAAAATAAATTAATTTGCGCAGCGTTTACAATAGTGCTGAATTTAACTTCATTAATGAATTATAAAATTGTTTTCATAATTTTTCTATTGCTGAATTGTGCTTTTGTGAAAGCACAAATTGGCGGGCAGAATACTTATCAGTTTCTCAACTTACCGGTTTCTCCCAAAGTTTCAGCACTTGGCGGTAAAAATATTACTTTAAACACATTCGACCCGACCAATGCCATGAATAATCCGGCGAATATCAATTTCGATATGCACAATCAAATGTCGGTCAATTATATGAATTATTTTGCTGATATCAATTATGGTTCAGCAGCATTTGCTTACGATGTTGGTCGGCGAACTGAAGTTATACAAGGCGGCGTCACTTATATAGATTACGGCACTTTTGATGGATTTGATGAAAATGGCAATGCAACCGAAGAATTTGGCGGTGCAGAAGCGGCTTTTTCCATCGGTTATGCCAGAAGAATTGGCAGAAGTGATTTTAGAGTTGGTGGAAATGTAAAATTGATTTCGTCCAGACTGGAACAATATTCTTCCTTTGCTGGCGCATTAGATTTGGGAATCAGTTATATTTATGAAGATTGGGATTTGGTAGTTTCTGGCGTGGTCAGAAATTTAGGAACTCAGTTTAAACCTTTTAATGAAGTTCGTGAATCCATGCCTTTGGAAGTTGTTTTGGGCGTGTCTCAAAAAATAAAAGACATGCCGTTCAGGTGGCATTTAACGATTGAAAATATTCAAGAATGGAATATTGCCTTTAGAAATACAGCGCGAGATCAGGAAGATTTAAGCGGAAATGTCACGCCAGATGATCCTGGCTTTTTCAATAATGTGTTAAGACATGGTGTTTTTGGTATTGAAATTTTCCCCGAAGGCGGTTTCAATATTCAATTGGGATACAATTTCAGAAGAGGCGAGGAGTTAAGAATTGAAGAACAGCGTGCGTTTTCAGGACTTACTGGCGGTTTTAGTATCAAAATAAATAAACTCAGATTCAGTTATTCTTATGCGCAATTCAATCGTGCTGCGAGTTCCAGTTTTTTTGGTTTAAATATAAATTTGCAGTAATTCTATTCTTCTTCCCGAATAAAATCACTGATAAAATAACTCAAAGCTTTTCCTATTAAATCATTTTTTGAAGCATCAGCTTCGCAAATATGTAAATAATGTGTTTTTTCTTTTCGGATTAATTTGATGAAAGTTCTCATGTCTCTCACGCTAAAACCAGTCGGCGTCATGGCGCTACTATTGAAATCTTTAATTGCGTCGCAATCCAGTTCGAGACCGAGTTTTCGGTTTAGAAAATCAACGCCAGTTTTTAGTTTGACTAACTTGTCGAGAGAAGTAAGATGCAGACAATCTTCAAAAAAGAAATATTTGATGTCTTTTTTTTGATCCATCAAATCGAAAATATGCTCTGAAGTGTAATTTTTATGCAAACCAAAAATGAAATATTTAGCTAGAAAACCTTCTTCTGAAGCGTAGGTGAAACCATTGCCACTGTGGCGATGTTCCAAAGTTCGTAAATCTGTGTGTGCATCTATATTCAAAACATTGATGGGTTTTTCTAAAGCTTCAGAAACACCGCGAATCATGCCATAACAGTTGTTGTGACCGCCGCCAATGGCAATTGGTGTTTTCCCAAAACTTACAATTGTTTTGACCAATTCTGTCACAACTTGGTCAATTTCTGAGACTATTTTTCCAAGTTCAATATCATAATTTTCGTCTTTTGGATTGAGTTGATCGGCTTTAGTTAAAAAAGATTCACAATCTACTTCACCAAGAATAAGGATGTTTTCTGGACGGTTGAATCTGTTTTTTTGAATATTTAACAATGATTTCAGAACCGGGATGAAAGTGTTTTTAGCGCCGGGTTTGCCTTTGTTTGCAATAATGCCGATATCTTCAGGAATGCCAAATAATACATATTCAGCTTCCAAATGTTCAATGTTTTCTAAAGCATTGACTGTCAAAACCGCTTCGCCAAACTTGGTTTCACCATGGCGTGGATTGGTTAATTTCGAAATGAATTCCGGACTGAATATTTTTAATTTTGATGTCATAATTTAAAAATTATTTGGTTGGTTTTCCGCTGATCCATACTTGGTTTATACTGTTATTTCCAAACGAATAAGGTAAATAATGATAGGATGGAATTTTTTCTGTAATGATGAAATTGGCTAATTTTCCTTTGGTAATACTGCCGACTTCATTTTCAACTTCCATAGCGTAAGCCGCGTTGATTGTTGCTGCATTGATGGCTTCCTCTGGCGTTAGATTCATCTTGATGCAAGCCAAAGAAACCACGAAATTCATATTTCCGTTAGGCGAACTTCCAGGATTATAATCTGTGGCTAAAGCCAATGGAAGCCCATTGTCAATAATTTGTCGACCTGGCGTGTATGGAATTGTTAAGAAAAATGAACACGATGGAAGCGCCACGGGAATGGTTTCGCTTTTTTTCAATTCTACGATGTCGTTGACAGAAAGTTCTTCCAGATGATCCACGCTCAAAGCTTGATGATCGGTAGCGACTTTGATGCCGCCAAATGCGTTGAATTGATTGACATGGATTTTAGCTTTTAGACCGTATTTTTTGCCAGCTTCGATGATTTTTTCGGTGTCTTCCAAATCGAAATAACCTTTTTCGCAAAACACATCGATATAATCGGCTAAGTTTTGATTAGCAACTTCCGGTAGAATTTCATCAATGACCATATCGATATATTCACTCTTTTTGTCTTTAAATTCTTTTGGCAAAGCGTGCGCCGCCAAAAAAGTAGATTTTATTGGAAGTTTGTATTTGTCTTTCAGTTTTGAAATGACTTTTAGCATTTTCAACTCGGCATCTTTAGTTAATCCGTAACCAGATTTTATTTCTACTGCACCAGTTCCTAAAGACATAATTTCTTTGAGTCGTGTTTCGGTTTCTTGTAAAAGTTGATCTTCAGAAGTGTTTTGAAGGGTTTTGGCGGAATTCAAAATGCCACCGCCTTTTTCTGCAATTTCTTGATAAGATAAACCTTTGATGCGATCTGCAAATTCACCTTCTCGATTGCCAGCATACACCAAATGCGTGTGAGAATCGACCCAAGTTGGGAGTAAAATTTGTCCGCTTAAATCATGTTTTTCCTCAAAACCAGATTCAGGACAAGTTGACATTTCACCGTAATCGGCAATTTTGTCGTGTTCTATCAAAAGCCAAGCATCATCAATTTTCGGCAAATCTTTCATAGTTTCACCTTTCAGAATTGCTGGGGTTTCGGTTCTGACTTGTAATAAATGTTTTATGTTGAAAAAAAGGCTTGTCATAGTTTATTGTTTATTTTCTAAAAATACAATTTTAATGAAAAGTATTCATAAAAACTAAGTTCAATATTTTTATATGAATAGTAATCTATTATTTTAAAACAAGATTACTATAAGATATATTTATTATGATATTAAAAAAGACAAGACCAAAATTAAGTTAAAACAGAAAATCATCCTTATTTTTGTAAGTGAAAAATGAATTAATAATCAATAAAAAAAATAATTATGTCAATAGTAGGTAAAAAATTTCCAGATTTAAAAGTAAACGCCATGGATGAAATGGGCGATACTTTTCAAATTAACGTTTTAGAAAAAGCACAAAAAGAAAATAAAAAAATTATACTTTTCTGGTATCCAAAAGATTTTACTTATGTGTGTCCAACAGAATTGCATGCATTTCAAGAATCTTTATCAGAATTTGAAAAGAGAAATACAATTGTAATTGGTGCTTCATGTGACACGGCTGAAGTTCACTTTGCTTGGTTGAATACTTCTAAAGATGACGGAGGAATTCAAGGCGTCACTTACCCGATTTTAGCAGATTCTAACAGAAATTTGAGCAGTCGTCTTGAAATATTAGATACTGTCAACGAAAGATATGATGATGAAACTGGACATCTTACTGTAGATGGTGACAATGTTTCTTACCGAGCAACTTACTTAATCGATGAAGAAGGAACGGTATTTCATGAAGGCGTAAATCACATGCCATTGGGCCGTAATGTGAGCGAATTCTTAAGAATGATTGATGCTTATTCTCACGTTCAGAAACACGGTGAAGTTTGTCCAGCCAACTGGGAAGAAGGAAAAGAAGCAATGTCTGCTGATAGAAAAGGCGTGTCTTCTTACCTTTCAAATAACTAAAAATTAGGTTTTTACACTTAATCATGCCGGGTAATTTAGCCCGGCAATTCAAAAAAAAGAAAAAGTTATGTTTAAAGAATTAGAACAAGATAATTTGGCAGAATCGGTTAAAAACAATGACACTGTTGTGGTACAATATGCCGCTTCTTGGTGTGGAAATTGCCGATTGATGAAGCCGAAATTCAAAAAATTGGCGAGTGAAAATGAAAACATTCCTTTCATCATCGTCGATGCAGAAAAATATCCTGAATCTAGAAAATTAGCTAATGTTGATAATTTACCAACTTTTGCAACTTTCAAAAATGGGGAATTTAAAAATCAGGTACAAACTAATAAATTTGAATCTTTAAAAGAATTAGTCGATGAAGTTACCAATAATTAAGCATTTTCAGAAAAACAATGATGCCGAAAAGTTAGAGCATACCATTGAAGTTTTGGAGTCGTTTTGCGAACACAGATCAGTAAAAGAAGAAGAAATGGATGTGGTTGGTGAAATTATCACAAATATTGCTGGCGCTATTGAAATGGATAAAATGGTCAAAGACGGCATGTCTGAAAAAGATGCAGCCAACACTTTTGCGAAACGCGTGTTGGGCTCAATTGACAAGTAGAGTAGTAGATTTTTTCATAATTAATGTTTAGATTCTTAGAAACCGCATTTTGCGGTTTCTTTGTGTTTTATAGAATCATAAAACTATCTTTGTAATTTCAGAAACTAAACCTATGCGAAAAACCATTTTTAAGGAACGTTTAAATTCATTGGTTTATGCTTTTCGTGGATTTTTGATTTTAATAAAAAGCGAAGACAGCATTAAATTTCAGTTTGTCATCGCTTTA
>JBHEPM010000073.1:7877-10808 GCA_046260295.1 Psychroflexus sp. | reverse complement strand
CAAGAATTTAAAATCATCGGCATGATTTCTCATCTCGGCCCGCAATTGGGTGTTGCCGATGGGATTGCTTTAGCTCATAAATTGAATAATGAAAAATCCGTAACTGCTGTGTTTACTGGCGAAGGCGGAACAAGTGAAGGTGATTTCCATGAAGCTTTGAACGTAGCTTCAGTTTGGCAATTGCCAGTGATGTTTTGTGTTGAAAATAACGGTTACGGCTTGTCCACGCCGACTTCAGAACAATTCAATTGCGAAAATATAGCCGATAAAGCCATTGGTTATGGCATGGAATCTCATATTATTGACGGCAATAATATTGTTGAAGTTTACACCAAAGTTAAAGCCATTGCGGAAGATATTCGGCAAAATCCACGACCGGTTTTAATTGAATTTAAAACCTTTAGACGTCGTGGTCACGAAGAAGCGAGCGGGACAAAATATGTACCCGATGATTTGATGAAATATTGGGAAGAACGCGATCCTATTGAGAATTTCGAAAAGTTCTTGTTATCCCAAGATTTGATTACTGAAGTTGAAATCAAAGCTGAACGAAAAGCGATTAAAAAAGCAATAGATTCGAACCTGAAACAAGCTTTCGATGAACCTGAGCAGGAATCTTCAGTTGACATTGAAATGCAAGATGTGTATCAAAAATTCGATTTTAAATCGATTCCAGCTTCTAATAATAAACAAGAAATTCGTTTTGTCGATGCCATTTCGCAAGGCTTGAACCAAAGTATGGCGAAGTTTGAAAACTTGGTCATCATGGGTCAGGATGTAGCCGAATACGGTGGTGTTTTCAAAATCACTGAAGGATTTTTAGAGAAATACGGCAAAGAACGCGTTAGAAATACACCAATTTGCGAGTCGGCGATAGTTTCCGCAGCAATGGGTTTGTCTATCAAAGGGATGAAATCTGTTGTAGAAATGCAGTTTGGCGATTTTGTCAGTTCAGGTTTCAATCCGATTGTCAATTATTTGGCAAAAGTGCATTACCGATGGAATCAAAATGCAGATGTTGTGGTCAGAATGCCTTGCGGTGCAGGCGTTGGCGCTGGACCTTTTCACAGCCAAACCAACGAAGCTTGGTTTACCAAAACACCAGGTCTGAAAGTGGTTTATCCTGCATTTCCTGAAGATGCCAAAGGTTTGTTGGCAACGGCTATTGAAGACCCAAATCCCGTTTTGTTCTTCGAACACAAAGCACTTTATAGAAGCATTCGGCAGGAAGTTTCTGAAGACTATTTTAATATAGAATTCGGTAAAGCCAATCTTTTGCGCGAAGGGGAAAAACTCAGTATCATCACTTTTGGTGCCGGTGTGCATTGGGCGATTGAATATTTAGATAATCACCCTGAAATTTCTGCGGATTTAATCGACTTGCGAAGTTTGTCGCCACTGGATGAAGATGCTATTTTCAAATCGGTTCAAAAAACAGGTAAAGCTATTATTTTACAGGAAGATTCTATTTTTGGCGGTGTGGCTTCAGATATTTCTGCACTTATTAATGAACATTGTTTTGAATACTTAGATGGTCCGGTTAAACGTGTGGGAAGTTTGTCAACACCAATTCCTTTTGCTGGTAAATTGGAGGCTCAATATTTGGCGAAATCACAATTAGCAGATGCTATCAAAACTTTAAATAATTATTAAAATTAACATAAGTTCAATGTATTTGATTATATTTAGCCTTAATCAACTCTAAATATTCATATTATGATACGTTGGATTATTACTTTTTTAGTCATCGCATTAATCGCTGCCGTTTTAGGTTTTGGCGGAATTGCTGAAGGCGCAGCGGAAATCGCTAAAATTATTTTTTACATTTTTATTGTATTATTTGTCCTTTCACTGATTGGAAAATTATTCAGACGATAAATTTTATATTTCCATAAACTGAGAACTTTTAATTTTTCAACCAACCCAAGATTTTTTATTTTTGGGTTGGTTTTTTGTGACTTGAATTCCAATTATTATTCATTTTATTAAATCTTTAACTCAAGGGTTTTAACAGTTTTTCTTTTGCGTGTATTTCACTTGTTTGTACTTTAGTTGAAATCTAATCTTCTACATAACTTGTAATAGTTCAAAAGAGGGCAAACAAGAAGAATGAAATGCGGTACAAGATATTTTAGAAAGATCTTATAGTTGTGTTTGATTATAAAATAGGAAATCCTTGTACAGAAATATACAGGGCTTTTTGTATCTACTCAAAAATATTTTTTTTGTATCCAAAAGCGATTATATCGTCAATGTTACGGGAGAGAATAAGTATTTATTCTAGCATTTACCGTTCCGTCCATTTATTAGGGTTTAGGGAAGTGTGAAAAATAGCCAAGACCACTACAGTTTTTTGTGGTTCATCAATGGTGTAATGAATCATAAACGGAAATATATCCAATACAGCACAACGCACATCATCGTAACGAATGACAGAAGCATTTGGGTTTTCTTGGATATATAAAACTTTGGAGCGGACATCTTGGGTAAAACTTTTGCCTAGTCCTTTTTGTTTGGAATTATACCAAGACGCAGATTCTTTTATATCTTGTTTTGCAAAGGGTAAAAGTACGACATTGTACACTATAAATCTTTTTCAATATCATCTATAGCTGTATTAAAATCTAAAGCCTGCTCAGGATTTTTTTTATAACTATTTAAGCGTTTTCGAACTTCTTCCATTTGCCAATTAGGAACTTCTACTTGTTCAATGTCCCTGTACTTATTTTTAAGTTCGTTCCATTCCGAGATTGGTATGAAAACCCCGGTGGTTTTACCTGTATTATCAGAAATATATTGAAGGTTCATATATAAATTTTACCTCAAATATAAGCAAATTTTCATTAATAAATCGCTTCTATTTTTATAAGCTCATAGCGGCTTACACTTACGATGCTGGTGGAGAACGCATCATAAAGCACAAGCACAACC
>JBHEPM010000073.1:3224-7716 GCA_046260295.1 Psychroflexus sp. | reverse complement strand
AATTGCTGAAGGCGCAGCGGAAATCGCTAAAATTATTTTTTACATTTTTATTGTATTATTTGTCCTTTCACTAATTGGAAGATTATTCAGACGATAAATTTTACATTTTCATAAACATAGAACTTTTAAATTTTCAACCAACCCAAGATGTTATATTCTTGGGTTGGTTTTTGAATGTAATTATGTATTTTAGCTAATGTGATAATCACATAAATCTATGGCTTCAAAATTTACAAAAGAATTTTAAGAAATAGAGAAGATGATTCTGTTGTTTTTATTATTCCTTAAAATAGTTGATGATATGAAAATAAAATTGATTTTATTGATAATGCTTTTTAGTTTGTCTGTTATTCAAGCCCAAGATAAGAAAACTGAAAACGATACTTTATTGATTTGGAGTGAAAACAGAAGTATTAAATGGAATGATTTTTTATCTAAGAATAAAGTAAAAGGTTATATTCACGATGATGGTTTAGCAACTATTTCATTAAGTCTAGCCTTTTTTCCAAAAGAACTTAAATGTAAAGATATTAATTCAATAAAAATAATTGCTTTAATGAATAAAAAAAGGTCTTGGGTTGGCGTTGAAATAAAAAATGGTATCAAACACGAACAACTACATTTTGATATAGCAGAATTATATGCTAGGAAAATGCGAAGAAAATTAAACTATATATTAAGTGAAGATAATAAATGTGATTTACAAGCTATAGCAAATATGTATAAAAGCTTAGAGAACGAGTTTTGGGAATTCCAATTCCTATATGATAATGAAGTACGTATTGAAGGAAAGGAAAAAATAAACCAACAAAAATGGAATATAAAAATAGACAGTTTGCTGACTGTTTATAAAGATTATAAGCAGGATATTTACTTAGAAGATATCGAACTTAATAATTAAACAATAGGTTACAGTCTGGATTCACTGGTGATGCAAATGTGATTAGTGGATTTGGCTCCAGATAGCGTAGAGTTCATAGGAGATGTAGCAGGAATTTATACAACAGATAAGCTAAAAGCGCAAAATTGATGAAACTTAAACTCGATTTCAAACATATTCTTAAAAGTCTTTTAGTACTTCTTGTATTGACAATTGGTCTATTAACAATCTCTAGATGGTTTTCTAAAAATGAAGCTTACAGGAAATACAAAAACAGAAACTTCACATATGGTAAATATGTAGAAAGAGCGACCAAAGGAAGAGGAGCTACTACTGCGCTTTATGAATTTATTGCTAATGGTAAAAAATATAAAGGAAATGTGACTTTAGCAACATTTTCAAATTCAGAGCCTATTGTGAATGAAGATTATATTGTAGTTTATAATTCTAAAAAGCCAAAAGAATCAACAATGTTTTTGAACCTTAAAGCAAATGATTCCTTAAAGCAATATTTTAAAAACAGAAGAATAAATAAGATACCGATAGAAAGTTATGAACGTGCCATTGATTCCTTTTATTTTTTAAGTTTGACAGGTGGAGTTGGTCAGTTCTTTCCACCCTATTATACAAAAGAAGATTTTCCTGAGTTAAAATACCTTTCGGAAAAAGAGTAGATAAGATTCTTACTAATTATTACTTTACGTCTGTGATGTCAAAATTTTTATAATTAAAATCGGTATTTTATCGTACTTTTACATAAAACAATTCAACTTAAATAAATGAAAAAAATATTACTTGTATTGGTGACTTTCACTTTAATTTCTTGTGGATCTGGACATTTAGCCAACAAAATGGAACGCGAATTCAAAGGCGATTGGACTTTGACTGAAGTCAGTTTTCCGGATTCTTCAGGTTTTTTTGATGTGAGTTTATTCAATTTAGGGGAAGTCAGTTGTTTTGAAAATTCAGAATGGTCTTTTGTTTCAAACAACAATACCGGCGAATTTCAATTATATGGCGATGACTGCCTGAAGCAAACACAAGAGTTTTCTTGGTCCATCGACCCGATGTCAGTAGAAAATAGCATCCAAGAAATGCTGTTCAAAATTACAACTGACCAAAATGCTAGAAAAGTTTCGCAAGGTTCCAGAATTAGAATTAAATCTTTGTTAGCAAATACCATGATTTGGGAACAAAGCCTTAATTTTGAAGGTGAATCGATTAGTATTCAAATGGAATTTAAAAGACAAATAAATAAGTAAATCATGAAATCATTATATATCAAAAGTTTTTCAATTGTATTGACGCTTGCATTTGTATTCAGCAGTTGCGAAGCAGTTAAAAACACCAATAACACGCAACGTGGTGGCGCAGCTGGCGCCGCTGGTGGTGCCGTAATCGGCGGCGTAATCGGCAATAATACCGGAGATGGCGACAATTCAGTTTTGGGCGCAATTATTGGCGGTGTAGTTGGTGGTGCGGCTGGCGCTTACATCGGCAACAGAATGGATAAACAAGCCAAACAAATTGAAGAAGAAATTCCAGGCGCAGAAGTCACACGAGTTGGCGAAGGCATCAACGTGACTTTCGATGAAAATTCTGGCGTTTATTTTGACACTGAAAAATATAACATTAACGATAAATCTGAATTGTCTTTATTGAAGTTGATTAATATTTTTCAAAAATATCCAAAAACAAACATCATTGTAGAAGGTCACACCGATTCATCTGGAAGTGATTCATACAATATGACTTTATCGAAAAATCGTGCGCAAGCAGTTACCGATTATCTTACAAAAAATGGGATTGCAGACTCTCGCATAAAAACCAATTGGTACGGCGAAGACCAGCCGAAATTCGACAATTCTACAGCTGAAGGTCGCTCTAAAAATAGACGTGTAGAACTAGCAATTGTTGCCAACGAAGAACTGAAAGAAGAAGCCTGCCAAAAGGCTGAATAAATTTTAAATAATGCTTAAAAATCCTAAACCATCGTTTAGGATTTTTTTTATGCCTAAATTTCACCGATGAAGATGTACGATGTCATAATAATCGGTGGCGGTTTAGCAGGATTAACTGCTGGCATTCACTTGGCTAAACACAACTGCGAAGTGTTGTTGATTGAGAAAAGCAACTTTCCAAGACATAAAGTCTGTGGTGAATATGTGTCCAATGAAATTTTGCCATACTTGAATTCTTTAGGTCTAAATATTAAAAGTATTCATCCAAAATCAATCAATCAACTTTTATTGAGCAATCGAAATGGCAGTTCTGTGACTTCAAAATTGCCTTTGGGCGGTTTAGGAATTTCGAGATTTGCATTGGATAATTTTTTATACGAAAACGCAAAATTCAGTGGCGTAGAGTTTGTTTTTGAAACGGTTTTAGAAAGTCATTTTCATTCCGATTATTTTGAAGTTTTGACCCGTTCGAATACTTATAAATCAAAAATAGTCTTAGGCGCTTTCGGCAAAAGATCGAATTTAGACAAACAATTTGAACGTGAATTTATTCAGAAAAATTCGCCGTGGATTGGTATTAAAGCGCATTATAAAAATGAAAAATTCCCTGAAAATTTAGTCGCTTTGCATAATTTTGAAGGCGGTTACTGCGGATTGTCTAAAACGGAAACCAATGCGATCAATTTTTGCTATTTGGCCAAATACAGTAGTTTCAAAACTGAAAAAAATATTGAAGATTTCAACCAAAACATATTAAGGAAAAACCCATTTTTAGATGAATTTTTAGACACTTCAGAATTGATATTCGAAAAACATTTGGCGATTTCTCAAATTTCATTTCACAAGAAAAAACCTATTGAAAATCATGTCTTGATGTTGGGCGATTCTGCTGGACTCATTCACCCGCTTTGTGGCAATGGCATGGCAATGGCAATTCATTCTGCTAAAATCGCTTCAGAAGAAATTTTGGCGTATTTTAAACACCGAAATCGTTCAGATTTGGAAACAAATTACAAAAATGCTTGGCAGAAACAATTCAATAAAAGACTTCAAATGGGAAGGATTTTTCAACGAATTCTCCTGCATCCAAAGTTGACTAATTTTGGTATTAACTTGGTGTCAAAATCACCGATTTTATTACAAAAAATGATACAGCAAACGCATGGCAAACCAATTTCATAATGATGATTTCCACAAAATATAGAAGCCAAGAATCAGAAATCATGGATCAGTTTGATTTCCAAGGTGAAGAACTGAAATCGGTTTTAAAAACCATCGACAAAATCAATGCAAAATTGGGCGGGCATCGGGTCACAATTCAAGGCGTGAAAAGTCTCATTGCTCAACAAAACTCAAACATAATCACAATCGCAGATTTGGGTTGTGGCAGTGGTGACGCTTTGCGAGCCATAGCGAAATGGGCAAAACCCAAAAACTTCAAAATTCAGCTTATCGGCATCGATGCCAATCCACACACCATCGCTATTGCAAGAGAATTATCGGCAGATTATAAAAATATTTCTTACCGCGTTGTTGATGTTTTTACAGAAGATTTTGAAGATTTTCAAGCCGACATTATCACGTGTTGTCTCACTTTGCATCATTTCAAAAATGAATGGATTGAAAAACTGCTCCCTATTCTGCATTCAAA